>CAJLCM010000005.1:0-50572 GCA_905205145.1 uncultured Collinsella sp. | reverse complement strand
ACCAAGACCGGCCTCCTTGACGGCCTCGGCCACCGCGTGCACGCCGTCGTAGGCGTCGGCGGCAAACTGGTCGGGGGTATCGCCGTACTTATCCTTGTAAGCGTTAACGAAGTCGGCGTTCTTCTCGTCGTCGGCGGAGAACGGGGTCATGAGCAGCAGACCCTCAGCAAGAGAGGTATCGAAGCCCTCAACGCCCAGGATGCCGTCCATGCCGTCGCAGCCCATCATCTTGACGTCGTAGCCCATGTCCTTGGCGTTCTTGAGCAGGACGGACGCCGGCGTGTAGTAGATCGGCGCAAAGATCATGGTGGCGCCGGCCTGCTTGGCCTTGGTCAGCTGGTTGGTAAAGCTCGTGGCGGAGTCGTCCTTAAAGGTCTCCTCGTCAACAATCTCGAGCTTGGACTCAGCGGCCTGGGCCTTAAAGGAATCTGCGATGCCCGAAGAATAGGCATCGCCGGAGTTATAGAACAGCACGAACTTCTCGTCCGCATACTTCTGCGCCAGGAACTTGGCAGCGTTGACACCCTGGTTGGGGTCGGTGAAGCAAACCTGGAAGACGCAATCCTTGCCGTCGGTGACGTCCTCGGAGGACGCGGACGGGGTGATCATGAACGTCTTGGGGTCGTTACCGCACTCAGCGGCAACGGCAACCGACGCACCCGTGGTGGTCGGGCCGACGAGGGCCTGCATGCCCCAGTCGAGCAGGGTGTTGAAGGCGTTGACGGCCTTCTCGCCGTCGGCCTGGTCATCCTCGGCCTTGCTGGCAAGCGGCAGCTCCTTGGTCGAGAAATCCTTGCAGCCAAGCTCGACACCCTGGGTAACGGACTTGCCGTAGGACGCGTTGGCGCCGGTCAGCGGGCCGATGGTACCGATCTTAAACGAAGCGTCGCTTGAAGCGGAACCGCTGTCGCCGCCGTTGGAGGAGCAACCAGCTAGAATGGACATCGCCCCCAGACCTGCTGCGCTCGCGATAACGCTCCTGCGATTCATAACAGGGTTCAATGACTTACCGGTGAGGCTCGACATGCGGCTCTCCTCTCAAATCTCGTCGGGTTTCGGTTACCCGACAGGCCATCCTTCGCCGTGTTCGGCGTTCGCAAAATACTAGACGCTTTAGTTAAGGAAAGTGGCGATTATTTCAACTTTTCTTTGGATTTGTCCATTTATCCATAATTCTGCGTATTTCTATTACTTTATGCAGTAATGCCACTTTATTGTGTGAAAGTAATGTTTCCGTTCTGTTACAGGCGTCCCTGCCCTGAATAAAACGGCCTCACCGGTCGCGCTTTATGCGCACTTAGGCGGCGATGTACTTGCCGTCCTGGATCACATAGGCTGTGGCGGGCTTTTCGACCTGGCCCTCGTCATTCCACGTCAGCTCGCCTGCCAGGCCCTCGATCTTGATCTTGCGCATGGCCTTGGCAAGGTCGCCGGCAATGTCGGCACCGTCGGCCGAAATGTCAATCCCCGCCCTATCGATAGCCTCGGCGATGGCGTGGACGCAATCGTAAGCGTCGGCGGCAAACTGGTTGGGCGTCTCGTCGTAGGCATCCTTATAGGCCTTGACGAAGTCGGCATTCTTCTCATCGTCGGCGGAAAACGGGGTCATGAGCATATCGTCGGCGATCTCACCCGAGACGGCGACGGCAGCACCGGTCGTGACGGGGCCGACGAGCGCCTGCATGCCCCAGTCGCACAGGGCAAACCTTATGGTGCAAACGTTGACAGTTTGTTACGGAAGTTCGTTTGTAGCGAGCATGTTTCCAATGTTTCCGCAGCGTTTCGGGGGTGCCGTTTTGTGCGACTCCTGTTGCCTGGCGAGCACGCGCCCTCGGTTCACGCTAGAATGCACTCAACCTTTAAGCGGTTAATCCATCCATAAGATGCACGAAGGAGCTATCTATGAGCGAACCCCTGCGCACCGTGAACGTCGGCCTCATCGGTCTGGGAACCGTCGGCGGCGGCGTGGCCCGCCTGATCAAGAGCCACCACGATGAGTACCTGGCAGCCTACGGCATCGACCTTAAGCTGACCCGCGCCTGCGCGCTTGCTTGGGAGCAGGCCGAGGCAGCCGGTATTGAGCGCGAGGCCTTTACGAGTGACTGGCACGATGTCGTCACCGACCCCGCCGTCGATATCGTCGTCGAGCTGATCGGCGGCGAGCATCCCGCAACCGAGATCTTCACCACTGCCTTTGAGCACGGCAAGCACGTCGTCTCTGCCAACAAGGCCCTGCTGGGCCGTCATGTCGAGACGCTCGCCGAGAAGGCGCGCGCGTGCGGCGTGCAGATTAAGTGCGAGGCCAGCTGTGGCGGTGGCATCCCCATCGTGAGCACGCTCGAGCACGACCTGGTGGGCAACAAGATCCTGACCATCGCCGGCATTCTCAACGGTACCACCAACTATATCCTGTCGCGCATGGACGCCGAGGGCGCCGATTACGCCGATGTGCTTGCCGACGCGCAGGCCAAGGGCTATGCCGAGGCCGACCCGTCCGCCGACGTCGACGGCTTCGACGCCGCCAGCAAGACGGCAATCCTCGCTTCCATCGGCTTTGGCACCCGCGTGACCACCGACGATGTCTACCAACAGGGTATCCGTACCATCGGCGCCGAGGACATCGCCCAGGCCCGCGAGCTCGGCTACACCATCAAGCTGCTGGGCATCGCACGCAACACCGACGCCGGCGTCGACGTCCGCGTGCATCCCACGCTCATCCCGGCAGACCATATGCTCGCCAAGGTCAACGGCGCCATGAACGCCGTCTACGTGGTGGGTGACGCCGTGGGCGAAACCATGTTCTACGGTGCCGGCGCAGGCTCCTTCCCCACCGCGAGCGCCGTCGTGGGCGATATCCTGTCGCTCTCCGAGCAGATCAGCCGCGGCGTGGCTCCGCTGCCCGAGATTGAGCCCTATGGTCACAATCTCGCCTTTAAGCCTATGGACGAGCTCCAGACCAAGTACTATGTGCGCCTGAAGGTCGCCGACCGCGTGGGCGCCCTGTCCGAGACGGTCGACATCTTTGCCAAGCACAACATCTCGATCTCGCTCATCAACCAGGTCGAGGACGGCAAGTCGGGCGTCAGCGATGCCTGCTCGGTCATCTTCCTGACGCACCGCGCGCTCGAGAAGGACGTCCAGGCTGCCGCCGCCGAGCTTGCCGGCGTCGACTGCGTGGCCGAAGTCGCCAACGTCCTGCGCATCGAGGACGTTGAGGCTTGGACCGAAGGCGTCATGGCCAACTAGTTCGGTTCTCGCCATACGACATATATTTGAGGGGCTCCCGTCCGGTCTTGGACGGGAGCCCCCTTTGCTTGCGCGCTCGGAGCGCATTGCCGCGGCCAGCGTTTGAACAACTTGACCGTTCGGTGTCAACCAGGGATACCGCTCACCGATAAGCAGGCATGTTTGTTTTTGTCCGCCGCTATCCTGTGCTGCGTACGTCCACCCCCGAAGAATGGAGGCACCATGTTGCTCGAGGGCAAGAAAGCAATCATCACCGGAGGCACGCGCGGCATCGGCTATGCCATCGCCTGCCGTTTTATCGAGGAGGGTGCCGCCGTCACCGTCTTTGGCTCGCGTCAAGAGACCGCCGATGCGGCCGTTGAGAAGCTGACAGCCGCCTATCCCGACGCCAAGGTCTGGGGCCGCTCCTGCGACCTCACCTCACTCGAAGCCGTGACTGAGGCCTTTACCCAGGCTGCAGCCGACATGGGCGGCTTGGACACGGTCGTCAACAATGCCGGTATCTCCCAGCGTTCACCCCTCTTGGACTACACGGCCGAGGAGTTCGCCAAAGTCATGGACCTCAACGTCGTCGCCGTCTTTAATGGCCACCAGGCAGCCGCCAAGATCATGACCGAGGCAGGTCATGGCGGCACCATCACCACCACGAGTTCGATGGTCGCCAAGTACGGTCAGCCCTCCGGCGTTGGCTATCCCACGTCCAAGTTTGCCGTCAACGGTATGGTCCAGTCGCTCTCGCGCGAGCTCGCCCCCATGGGCATCCGCGTCAACGCCGTCGCGCCTGGCGTAACCAAGACCGATATGGTCGCCAACCTGCCCGAAGAGGTTATTAAGCCCATCATCGCCACCATTCCGCTGGGTCGCATGGGCGAGCCCGAGGATGTCGCCAACGCCTTTGTTTTCCTGGCGAGCGACATGTCCTCCTACGTCACGGGCGCCGTGTTCCCCGTCGACGGAGCCGCCCGCTCCTAAAGGTCGCAAACCACGACTTCGAACCTCAACGAGGCCCAACGCAAAAGGCGCGCTGTCTGCATCAACCGCAGGCAGCGCGCCTTGTTCTGCTTGCAGGGGAAGCTGCGTCCCGGTATTTCAGCTCAGAACGGGGCGCAGTTTCCCTCAGGGCCTTCTTTCGGAAACTATGTCCCATTCTGGGCGCGCATTCTGGGACACGCTTTCCGCAACGGGTCTCTCGCGGAAACTGCATCCCACTCTGAGCGCCCATTCCAGGACACAGTTTCCCAACTGCCCCTGTTTCGGAAACCATATCCCGTTCCGAGCCTTCAAAGCGGGACGCGGCTTCCCCGAGAGAGTATCGACTACTTGCCGTCGTCGTCCTCGGCTTCTTCTCTTGCATAGAGCTCCAACATGCGGCGGCGGTATTCGCGCACGGCGAGCTTGGCGCGCTCCAGGCGGCGACGCTCGCGCGGAGTCAGCTCGGACGGGTCGACCTCGTCTCCATAGGTCTTATCGGCAAGCAGGTGCGCAGCGTCCACGATGCGGGCATCGATGTGGCCGCTCGCCGCCTCGGCGGAAAGACGCTCGGCAATCGTATCGAGCGTAGGCAGGCCCTCGAATACGCGACCATGACCATGCGAAGTCAGCAGCTCATGCTCGCGCGCGAGCAAGCTCGCTAGGTCGTGGTGGGCGCGCAAGATGTCGAGCGCATCGGATGGATGCTCGGCAACCTCTGCCACGGCGGCGACCGGCGCGGCATCCACCACGCGGTAAAAGAGCTGCGCGAGCAATGGCATCAAGAACACCGTGATGGCACCGGCGGCAACCATGACCGACGCAATATCTTGCGACAGCGCGCCCGCGTTGACGGCAACGCTCGTAACGGCAACGATGATCGGCAGCGCCGTGGTGCAGTACAGGGCCACGGTAATGCGACCATACGCCGACACATCGCGCGTCGCAGGACAAATGCTCATGGAAATAAGAATGGGCACGGCACGAATAATCAACAACGCCACGATAAAGCCCACGAGCAGACCCGGGCGCGACGCCACGGCCGTCAGATCGATCTTTGCGCCCGATACGGTAAAGAACACCGGAATCAAAAAACCGTAGGCCAGACCGTCGAGCTTGGTCTCGAGCGTATGGTTGCCCTCGGGGATGATGTAGCGCAAGACAAAGCCGGCGGCAAAAGAACCCAACACAATGTCGAGATCAAAGACGGCCGAGAAAGCCACGAGTGTGACCAGGATGAGCACCGTCAGGCGCACGAAGGTCTGCGACGTGGTATCGGCGCGTTCCTCGACAAACGCAAAGAAGCGGCTGCCGACGCGCTTGGAGCGGCTCGGGACCACGGCCAGCAACACGCAGACCACCGCAAACAAGCCAAGGATAACGAGCGTTTGGATGCCAGTGCGGGCAGACAACAGCACCGACATGGCGAGCACGGGACCGAGCTCGCCCCAAGTGCCATACGCGAGAATCGAGTCGCCCACGCGCGTGCCGGTGAGCGAGCGCTCACGCATAATGGGCACGAGCGTACCGAGCGCCGTCGAAGTGAGGGCAAGCGTCACGGCGATACCGTCGAAATGACTGACTGAGAACCACGGGGTAAAGCGCACGGCAAGCCAGGCGATACCAAACGTGACGACCCACGTCGCCAAGCCGTAGCGCCCCTCGACGCCCGTGATGCTCTTGGGGTCGATCTCAAAGCCGGCAAGCAGGAACAAAAAGGCCAGGCCCAGCTCGGACACAAGCGAGACCTCAGCATCTACATGGATGACGCCGAGCATATGGGGTCCCAGCACCGCGCCGAGCACGAGCAAAAAGACCGTCTCGGGAACGGGTTTTCCGGGAATCGCCGAGGCGATAAAAGGACTCGCAAAGGCCACGAGTGCGATGATGGCGAGCGAAACGAATGCCATGTGATGCCTTTCTCTTGTTTGCGCTTCACTGTAGCACCCTCGCCGTCCTCAACGCGCCGCGAGCTGTCGTATCATAGTGAGGTTTACAAACATGTGGCTCAAGGCGACCGCAGGGCAGACCCCGCAAACCGACCGCTGCCGCATACCGTACCGTACGCCCAACCGATCAGGAAGGCAGGAACCAATGGTCTCTCGTATCTACGTGGAGAAGAAACCCGGGTTCGACGTCGAGGCTCAGCAGCTCAAGGGCGAGCTGACCGAAATTCTCGGCATCAAGGGCATCGAGGCCCTGAGGATCATCAACCGCTACGACGTCGAGGGCATCGACGAGGAGCTTTTCCGCTCCTGCGTGCCGACCGTCTTTAGCGAGCCCCAGGTCGATGTGACCTACGACGAACTCCCCGCAAGCGATGGCGCCGTCTTTGCCGTCGAGTTCCTGCCTGGCCAGTTTGACCAGCGCGCCGACTCCGCCAGCGAGTGCGTGCAGCTCATCAGCCAGGGTGAGCGCCCCGCCGTGCGCTCCGCCAAGGTCTATATGATCTCGGGCGCTCTGGACGAGGCCGCCATCGAGGCCATCAAGCACTACGTGGTGAATCCCGTCGAGGCCCGCATCGCCTCGCTCGACCTGCCCGAGACGCTGTACATGGAGACTCCCGAGCCCCAGCCCGTCGAGGTGCTCGACGGCTTCCGCAAGCTCGACGAGGCCGGCCTTGCCGCCTTTATCGCCGATCGCGGCCTTGCCATGGACGAGGCAGACATCGCCTTCTGCCAGCAGTACTTCCGCGATGAGGACCGCGACCCCACCATCACCGAGATCCGCGTAATCGACACCTATTGGTCCGACCACTGCCGCCACACCACTTTCGGCACCGTCCTGGACGACGTGACGATCGACGACGCCGTGGTGCAGCAAGCCTTCGACCGCTACATGGAGATGCGCCACGAGCTCGGTCGCGACGCCAAGCCCGTCTGCCTCATGGACATGGGCACCATCGGCGCCAAGTACCTTAAGAAGACCGGCGTCATGACCGATGTCGACGAATCCGAGGAGATCAACGCCTGCACCGTCAAGGTAAAGGTCGATGTCGATGACGAGGACCAGGACTGGCTGTTCCTGTTTAAGAACGAGACTCACAACCACCCGACCGAGATCGAGCCCTTCGGCGGTGCCGCCACCTGCGTGGGCGGCGCCATCCGCGACCCGCTCTCGGGCCGCAGCTATGTGTACCAGGCCATGCGCGTCACCGGCGCCGGCGACCCCACCGTCCCGGTTTCCGAGACGCTCGAGGGCAAGCTGCCGCAGCGCAAGCTCGTGACCACTGCCGCCGCCGGCTACTCCAGCTACGGCAACCAGATCGGCCTTGCCACCGGTCAGGTCAACGAGCTCTATCACCCCGGCTACGTGGCCAAGCGCATGGAGGTCGGCGCCGTCGTGGGCGCTACCCCGGCAAACCACGTTCGTCGCGAGTGCCCCGCCCCCACCGACAAGATCATCCTGCTGGGCGGCCGCACCGGCCGTGACGGCATCGGCGGCGCCACCGGTTCCTCCAAGACCCAGAACACCGAGTCCATCGAGACCTCGGGCGCCGAGGTCCAGAAGGGCAACGCCCCGGTCGAGCGCAAGCTGCAGCGTCTGTTCCGCCGCGGCGACGCCTGCCGTCTGATCAAGCGCTGCAATGACTTTGGCGCCGGCGGCGTCTCGGTCGCCGTAGGCGAGCTTGCCGATGGCCTGTATGTCGACCTTGATACCGTGACCAAAAAGTACGACGGCTTGGACGGCACCGAGCTCGCTATCTCTGAGTCCCAGGAGCGCATGGCCTGCGCCGTCGCTGACGGTGACGTCGAGGAGTTCATGGGCTACGCCGCCGAGGAGAACCTCGAGGCGACCGTTATCGCCGAGGTTACCGCCGAGCCGCGCATGCGCATGGCCTGGAACGGCGTCGCCATCGTCGACCTATCCCGCGAGTTCCTCAACTCCAACGGTGCGCCCAAGCACCAGGTCGCCCACGTCTGCGCCCGCAGCGTGTGGCAGCCCAGCTGGGCCGGCACCACGCTTGCCGAGCGTATGACTTCGCTGGTCACCGACCTCAACGTCGCCTCCAACAAGGGCCTTTCCGAGCGCTTCGACTCCACCATCGGCGCCGCAACCGTGCTTATGCCTTTTGGCGGCAAGACGCAGCTCACTCCGAGCTCTGCCATGGTCGCCAAGTTCCCCGTGGACGGCGAGACTACCACGGCAAGCGCTATGGCATGGGGCTTTAACCCCTATCTGATGGAAGCCGACCAGTTTGCGGGTGCCTACCTGTCCGTGGTCGAGTCCATCGCCAAGCTCGTGGCCGCCGGCTTTGAGCACAAGCGCGCCTACCTCTCCTTCCAGGAGTACTTCGAGCGCCTGCGCACCGAGGCAGAGCGCTGGGGCAAGCCCATGGCTGCCGTCCTGGGCGCCCTTATGGCCCAGGTCGACCTGGGTGCCGGTGCCATCGGCGGCAAGGATTCCATGAGCGGCTCGTTTGAAGACGAGGCCGGCGAGCTCAACGTTCCGCCGACCCTGATCAGCTTCGCTGTTGCCGTGGGCAAGGCCGCCCGTGCCGTCTCGCCCGAGTTCAAGGGCCTGACGCATCGCGTCGTGCGCATCGCCCCCGCCACCTATGGCGAGGACTACCGCCCCGACGCCCAGCAGCTGCTCGCCGCGTTTGACGCCGTCGAGGCGCTCACCGCCACCGGTAACGCCCTGGCCGTCTCCACGCCCGGCTACGGCTGCGGTGCCGAGAGCCTCTTTAAGATGTGCGTCGGCAACCAGATCGGCATCGAGCTTGCCGAGGATGTGGACGTAGAGAGCCTCTTCACCCCGCTCTACGGCAGCTTTATCGTCGAGCTCGCCGATGACGCCGAGCTGCCCGAGGTCGCCGACGGCGTTGTCGTCGAGCCCCTGGGCACCACCGTCGAAGGCTATGTCATTGACACCGGCTCCGAGGTCATCGAGCTCGCCGAGCTCCAGGAGGCCTGGGAGAGCGGCATCGAGGGCGTCTTCGCCTACCGCAGCGCCGGCGAGACCCCCGAGGTCGAGGCCATCGACTTCCGCGCTAAGGATATCCATGTGTACGGTGGCGCCAAGATCGCCCGCCCGCGCGTGGTAATCCCCGTGTTCCCCGGCAATAACTGCGAGTACGACAGCGCCCGCGCCTTCCGCGCCGCCGGCGCCGAGGCCGACACCTTTGTGATCAACAACCTCACGCCCGAGGCCGTTGCCGAGAGTACCCACGAGCTCGCCCGCCGTATCCGCCAGAGCCAGATTGTCATGATCCCCGGCGGCTTCTCGGGCGGCGACGAGCCCGACGGCTCCGCCAAGTTCATCACGGCGTTCTTCCGCGCTCCCGAGGTCACCGAGGCAGTCCGCGACTTGCTCAAGGCCCGCGACGGCCTGATGCTGGGCATCTGCAACGGCTTCCAGGCCCTGGTCAAGCTCGGTCTGGTGCCCTATGGCGACATCGTCGACGCCACACCGGATGCACCCACGCTGACCTTTAACACCATCGGCCGCCACCAGAGCCGTCTGGTGCGCACCCGCATCTCGTCCAACCTGTCCCCGTGGCTGTCGCAGTGCAGCCTCGACGACCCCTACACCGTCGCCATCAGCCACGGCGAGGGCCGCTTTGTCGCCAACGACGAGGTGCTCGCCCAGCTCATCGCCAACGGCCAGGTCGCCACGCAGTACGTGGGCGAGGATGGCAAGCCAAGCATGGATCTTTCCGTCAACCCCAACGGCTCCGCGCTGGCCATCGAGGGCATCACGAGCCCCGACGGCCGCGTCCTGGGCAAGATGGGCCACGCCGAGCGTCGCGGCGACAACCTGTACCGCAACGTGCCCGAGCATGTCCCCGGCGATAAGTTCATGCCGATCTTTGAGAGCGGCGTAGCCTACTTCGCCTAAACCTTTCCCATCGGGTACAATCCTCTCGGGTAACAACACCCGCCACCGGCGTCCCCGGTGGCGGGTTCTTTTTTGCTTCGCGCATACAGGAAGGACATCATGGAAAGCCGCAAGCCGTATCTCGCCACCTTGCCCGGACTCATCCTGGGCTGTCTTGTTTGCTGTGCACTCTGGGGATCGGCCTTTCCCTGCATCAAGATCGGCTACGGCCTCTTTGGCATTCCCGCGCACGACAGCGCCTCGCAGCTACTCTTTGCAGGTTTGCGCTTCACGCTTGCCGGCATGCTGGTCATCGTTGGCATGAGCGTGGCCCAGCGCCGTCCGCTCGTTCCGCAGGCGCGCGATATCAAGCCCATCTGCATCTTGGCGCTCTTCCAGACCATCGGTCAGTACTTCTTTTTCTATCTGGGCCTCTCGCGCGCCAGCGCCATGTCGAGCTCCATCATCGAGGCCAGCGCCAACTTCCTAGCCATCCTCTTTGCCGCCCTGGCGTTTCGCACCGAAAAGCTCGATGCGGCCAAGGTGCTCGGCTGCGTGCTGGGCTTTGCCGGCGTCGCACTCGTTAACCTTTCGGGTGCGGACGGCACCTTTGGCTTTACGCTCGACGGCGAGGGATTTATCCTGGCCTCCACTGTCGCGGGCGCCCTTTCGACCTGCCTGATCGGCATCTTCTCGCGCGAGCACGACGGCGTTTTGCTTGCCGGCTGGCAGTTTTTAGTCGGCGGCCTGGCCCTCACCGCCATCGGCTTTTTGATGGGCGGCGCGCTCTCCCCCACGGCGATCGCCCCCGCCATCGCGCTCATCATCTACATGGCGCTAATCTCCGCGGTCGCCTACTCGCTGTGGTCGCGCCTGCTTGCCGTCAACCCCGTCAGCCGCGTCTCGGTCTTTGGGTTTATGAACCCGGTCTTTGGCGTGCTGTTGAGCGCGCTGCTGCTCGGCGAGGGCGCTGGCACGAGCCCCGTTACCGTCATCGTTGCCCTGCTGTTGGTCTGCGGCGGCATCATCATCGTCAACAAACCCAAAAAAGCCTAGCGAGCTCACCTTTTTAGGAAGGGCATTCGCATACTTTAGCTTAATGGAATACATCGATGAGCTGAGGGCCGCCACGCACGCAAGCGTGCGACCCTTTTCCTAGCGTATCTGGATGCCGGCTTTCTTTTTCTCGGCCTTGACGCGGTAGAGCTCCGCATCGGCAGCGCGAAGTAAGTCTTGCTAGGTATCAACACTATCGCCGACCCGCGCGTAACCGATGGACATCCGCAATGCATACGGTACCTCGGCACGAGCGAGCTCGTCGTCAATCGCCGAACACAGGTCTATGATGTCCTGTTCCGCCGCTGCCTTTTGGAGCACCACAAACTCATCGCCACCATAACGTGCGATAAAGCCACCAGCCGGCGAGCAGACGTCCTTGAGCGCCGTCGCAACAACCTGAAGAGCATGGTCGCCCTCAACATGTCCATAGTGATCGTTAATCTGCTTAAAACCGTCAGCATCCATCATCAGCAGATACACACCCTCGGCCTGGTCAGCACCCGAGAACAGCGACAGCATATAGGTCTCAAAACGGTTGCGATTGTTAAGGCCAGTCAACGGGTCGGTCGAGATCAGCTGCTCCTGGCAGATGATGTAGAGCAGCAGGATGCTCAGCGTTATACCGACACAAAGGCCCGGTATCGAAAACACCACCTGAAAGGTACCACCCACCAGACCGGGAACCGCAAAGAAGGCAAGAGTGCGATAAATGGCCTTCTTTTGCAGGCTTTCGACTTTTCGAGCATGGACAAAGGCATGCAGGGACGTATATATGACGTAGCAGTAGCTAACAATAGGCTGAATCATATAAGCCGCACCGCGACGATATACGCCCTGTGCATCGATGTAGAACAGGGCGTGTGTCCAGTAGCTTGTAAACGCCAACACAACCACCAGCACCGTCGGAAGCGTCGCGAGCACCACCCTGGAGCGCGTGGTCAGAAGTCGAGAGCCCTGCATCGTCTCGGAATAGATGAACCAGATGAGGCACGCGATGGCAAACAGCGAAAACGAAACCGCGTTGGAAACCCAGTTGGCAGCGATGCCCAAGGAGGTGTTAACCCCGTCCGAGAGCGTCCAGATCATATCGAAGAAGACATAGGCGGCAGATGTGTAGCCGAGCATACTGAACAAAAGCTGCTGGGTGCTCGAGAACAGGGAGCGACGGCTTCGTGCGGCAAGTACGATAAGAATAATCATGCACAGCATAAATATCTCGATCTTGAGTGCCTTAACCACTAGGTCCCATCCCCTCTATATCCAAGTCGCCAGAATCGCCCGAGTCATGCCCGGGCACCAAACACCCCTTACTCCGCAGGGGTAAAGGGAATAATAGCAGAGCGTCCGAATGACTCTGGATAACAGATGCCGTTCGGACGCTCTGATGGCGCGAATTGCACGCACCGTTTCACTGATTCGAAGAGACGACTACTCGCCGTCGATATCGGTCGCAACAGCCTCCTCGATAGCCTCGACACCGGCAACGGACAGGTCTTCCTTGCCCTGGCAGAACTTCTTATCGACCCAACCGGTCAGGATCGGAGCCATGATTGCCGTGATGATAACGGCGGTGGCGATCTGGGCATACGCGGTGGGCGCAAGCTCGGCATAACGCGGCGCGACCTCGGCGAGGGCGACCGGCGTGGTCATAGCCGTGCCGGCGATAGTGGAGCAGGCAACGGCCGCCTTGCCGTTACCGCCGCACAGGCGCTCGAAAGCAAAGGTGATGGGGCCGACGATAAAGAGCGTGATCAGGCCCAGCAGGATGCCCGAGATGCCGCCGGTGATAAAGCTCGACAGGCTCATGGACGCACCGAGCTGAAATCCGATGACAGCGATCGCGGGATTGGCGCCGGGGACCAGCAGGTTCTTGATAAACGGGAACAAGTTGCCCAGGACCATGCCGATAACAAGCGGCAGGATGGATCCGATGATGGTACCGACGGGGATATTGGCGAGACCCGAGACACCGAGGACGATCATCGTGACGGCGGGGCCGGCCGTAAAGAACAGGATACCGACGGCGCCCTGCTCGGACTCATCACCGAACTCGCCCATGATGCCTGTATAGAGCGCCATGTTGCAAAACGTGATGCCGCCGATGATGGAAACCGAGCTCAGGCCTAAAAAGTTATCGTTAAAGAAGTACGCGACGCCCAGACCCAGCGCGGCTGCCACTACAAGCTTAGGAATCAGCACGACGATGCCGGTCTTGATGGCGCCCGGCGTGGACTTAAAGCTGATGCCGGCGCCCACAAACAGCAGGATCGCGGCAACGATGGTGTTGGAGCCGCCGCGGCAGGCAGCCGTAAAGAAGCCGCCGACCTCAAAGACCTGCGGGCAGAAGGTATTGAGCAAAAGACCGACGATCATCGGATAGATCATGATGTCGCCCGGGATGCGCGGGACCTTGAATTTCTTTTGCTCGTTGGCGGTTGCTTCCTGTGCCATGAAACCCCCATTTCCGCTGACGGGGTACAAAAGCCCACGTCACGCTTTGCTACAGTAAAGTTTGACCATGGTACCAGAAGAAGCAGACCACCTCGGTGAGAAATTCGATTCGATAGGCCGGGACGATAACGCGTCCTGCTCCTATACGAGACTCAAAACGATATAGAGTACGATGCCCGAGACGCAGCACCACAGCATCGATTTTGTCTTGACCGCCACGACCACGACGCCGGCGGCCGCAATCCAGGGAACCAAGGCAGGCCAGAGTCCCGCGTCGAACGCGCCGGGGCTCACCAAGTCGTTGGCGACCAGCGCGGCAAAGGCAGCGGGCGGGATATAGCCCAGGGCCTCGGTAATGCGGGGCGACAGGGTCCGCCCGCGCAAGGCGAACGCCGGCGCGATGCGAAAGAACGCGATAGCAGCCCACGACGACAGCCACAGAACCAAGAACTCGTTAACGGGCATCGCGGGCACCTCTTCCGTCAAATACAGCATCGCACGCCAGCGCAATGGCAATGCCGACCACGACGCTTGCCGGCACGGCAATATTCGCGAGGCCCAAGAACTTGCATACGGCGACGGATACCGCGCCCGAAACCGCCGCGACAACGTTGCCGCGCGACAGCCGCTGCGAAAAGAGCAGGCAGATAAAGAGCGAAGTGCAGACAAAGGCTGCAATGGCGGTGGGAACATCGACAACGGCGCCGACGATGGCACCCATCGTACACGAAACGCCCCATGTTGCGATGAGGATCACGTTGAGCGCAAAAGACTCGCGCGGGCCCCAATCCTCCCCTTCAACCAACTTGGCAAGCGAGATGCCATATGCCTCCTCGGTAAGTGTCGCGGCAACAGCCAGCGTCTGACGCTTCGAGGCACCCCTCAGATGCGGCGCGATCGATGCCGAGTAAAGCGCAAAACGCGAGGAGATGGCGGCAACGCTCGCGATAATCGAAGGTGCCGGTACGCCCGCCAGCCAAAGATTGCAGATCATAAACTGGCCGCTGCCCGTCACAAACGTGCTGCTCAGGGCAAAGACCATCCAGGGCTCCATTCCCGTCTGCCCCATGATCATTCCGCACGGCGCGCCTATTGCAACATAGGTAAGCATCACTGGCCAGACGGTTCTAACGATTTTGAGCACCATACGCTTCTCATCCTGACAAGGTCTCCGAGCCGCATGTAGCGACACGGCAGAATCATCATCCGACAGCAACCGAGTTCACCTACAATTGCCACCGGATCGAAAGACACAACTTTTTAGGAAGTCATTATGACAGCTATCGATCAAGACCGGGCGCGCGCGGCCTTCAAAAGCTACACCGATGCCTACGACGCCACCAACCCACGCATCGCGCTCAAAATCGAGCATACGTACCACGTGGCCGAGGCATGCGATGCCGTAGCGCGCGAGCAGGGCTGGTCGTCAGAAGATATTGACCTGGCATGGCTTTGCGGCCTGCTACACGATATGGGCCGCTTTGAGCAGCTGCGGCGCTGGGACACCTTTAAGGACGCCGAGAGCATGAGCCATGCGGCGCTGGGCATCGAGGTCCTCTTTGGCGAGAATCCCGCCGATGCACCCGCCGTAACGAGCATCCGCGACTTTATCGATGACCCGGCAGAAGATGAGCTCATCCGAGCGAGCATTGCCTATCACAGCGATTTCCGCCTACCCGCGCAGCTCGACGTGCGCACGCGAAGCTTCTGCGATATCGTGCGCGATTGTGACAAGATCGACATTATGCGCACCATCGCCGACAGCACCGTCGACACCATCCTCAAGGTGGACGAGAAGACGTTTCTCGGCAGCCGTTTCTCGTCGCCGACACTTGCCGCCTTTGACGAGCACCGCTGCGTCGCACGCGATGAACGCAACGAGCCCGCAGACTACCTGGTGGGACTCATCTGCTTTATGTTTGAGCTCGTCTATCCAGCAAGCCGCGCGCTGGCGCGCGAACAGGGCGATATCCACCGCCTGCTCGACGCGCCCTTTGGCATTACACAGCCCTTTACCGACCCCGCCACGCAGGCAACCTGGAGCCGCCTAAAGGACGAGATGCGCGACTGGTTAGCAAGCGCCTAGCGCTCAAGCTGGGCCAGCAGCTCCTCGACGACCTCGACGGCGTCCCCAACAACCTTGTACTGGGCAGCACCGAAAATGGGGGCATCCGGGTCCTCGTTGATGGCGATAATGCACTCCGCCCCACCGATACCGGCAAGATGCTGAATGGCGCCCGAAACACCGATACTCACGAGAAGCTTGGGCGAAACCGATACGCCCGTCTGGCCAATCTGATGGCGATACTCCAACCAGCCGGCCTCCACGACGGGTCGCGTGCAGCCAAGCCCGGCTCCCAGAGCCTCGGCGAGCCTTCGCATCAACGGCAGGTTTTTCTTGGAGCCAATGCCGCGGCCCACCACGACCAAGCGCTCGGCATCGGCGATCGAGGCCTGCTGCCTCCGCTCCTCGGCGGGAATCGAGATCTCGACACGAGCCTTAGCATCATCCGCAAGCGATATCTGGGTGATCGTGCCGGAGCGGCCGTAGTCGAAGTCGGGCGCCTTAAAGATGCCGGGACGAACCGTTGCCATCTGGGGACGATGATTGGGGCAGACGATGGTGGCCATCAGGTTGCCGCCAAACGCCGGACGCGTCTGTTGCAGCAGTCCCGTCTCCGTATCCATCGAAAGTACGGTGCAGTCAGCCGTAAGGCCCGTCTGCAAGCGCACGGCAACGCCGGGTGCCAGTTCGCGGCCAAAAGCGGTCGCACCGTATAGGATGGCCTCGGGTTTGCGTTCGGCTACCAAATCGCAGATCAAGCGGGCGTAGACTTCCGCATCGTTTTGGCGCAGGCGCTCGTCGCGACAGGCCAGGACTTCGTCGGCGCCCGCGCAAACCAGATGCTCCAGGTCGCCGAGAGAACCCTCGGGACCCATACCGACCAGTGCCACCAGACGGCAACCGCGCGCATCGGCAAGCTCGCGGCCCTTGCCCATAAGCTCATAGGCAACGGGAGTCACTGTATCGTGCTCGTCGGTCTGCGCGAATACCCAAATGTCTCGATACGCATCAAGGTCCACCGCACCAGCGGCCTCATCACGCTCGATCGAGATAGCGTTGACAGGGCAGGCGTCGACGCACCCACCGCATAGGATGCAGCCGTCGGTTACGTGGGCGCATCGGTTGGGTCGCTCGCCCTCCACCACAATGCCGCCCGAGGCGCAGGCGCGAACGCAGCGACCGCAGCCGATACAGGCTTCGCTATCGATAATCAGTCCGCTCATCTACGCCATCCCCTCGATAATCTTGGCAAGCTTTGACGCCTGCTCGGACGCCGTCCCCTCAACGGCCTCGCACGTTTGGTCACGGTCGGGCACAAACGAGCGCACGACCTGTGTCGGCGACCCGGCAAGACCGCAACGCGCGGGGTCGGCGTTCACGTCGGCTGCACTGACCACGCGCACGTCCGCCTCCTCCGCCGCGCGAATACCGGCAATACTCGGCATACGCAACTGGCCAATCTCCTTGGCAGTCGTCATCGCGCACGGCATCTCAAGACACACCGTCTCCTCGCCGGCATCGCATCCGTGAACGAGCGCCAGCGAGCCACACGTCGTAAAGCCCGCGCTTTGCACGCAGCTCACGTCGGTCACGCAGGGAATCTCAAAGGCACCGGCAAGCTCGGGACCAATCTGGGCCGTATCGCCATCCACCGCCATCTTGCCGCAGATGAGCAGATCGAAGTCCTCGTCGAGCGCCTCGATGCCGCATTTGAGAGCATAGGTGGTCGCCAGGGTATCGGCACCTGCAAAGGCGCGATCGGTCAGCAGCAGCGCGTCGTCGGCACCTCGAGCGATGCAGTCGCGCAGCAGCAACTCGGTCGTGGAGATGCCCATCGACACCACCGTCACGCGCACGTCCATGCCAAAGCCGATAAAGTCGTCTTTCAGCGCCAGCGCGCATTCCAAAGCGCTCGCATCAAAGGGATTAATGACCGTCTGCTTGCCATCGCGCACGATGGTATTGGTCTTGGGGTCCATCTTGACCTCGGTGCTGCCCGGCACGGCCTTGACGCACACCACCATATGGAAATCGCTCATCTTCACGCGCCCCCTTTCTGGACGAGCTCATCCAAGAGCTTCTCCGAAAACAGGTTGCCGCGACCCAGCTGCCCGTCGGGATCGAGCTGGAGCTTGAGCCGCGCCGACTCGACCATGGCCTCGTGACCGTACATCGTCTCTAAGAAGCCCGCCTTGATCTTGCCGACGCCGTGCTCGGCAGAAACGGCACCGCCCATAGCCGTTACCTCCGCAGCCCACTGGGCAAACAGCTCGCCACCGCGACGGTAGTCCTGCGCATCGCGCGGCAGGATGTTCACATGCAGATGGTTGTTACCGATGTGCCCCCAGGCAGCAGATTCAAGCCCGCTTTCGGCCAGCGTGCGGCGATAGAGGGCGACGACATCGGCCAAGCGTGCATTGGGCACCGACATGTCCGAACCCAACTTGGTGATGGTGGGATCCGTGCGGCGACGCTCGTCGATGAGCATGTTGACGCTCTCGGGCACCGCATGGCGGAAGAACCGCTGGCACTCGCGATCGACCTCGGTGCGCGCGACCCACGTCGCATCGTCGCTGCCGCCCGCAAGCTCTAGTACCCACCCCAAGTGATACAGCTCCTCAGTCGCCTGGGCCTCGTCATCGCAGTCGAGCTCCACGTAGACACAGACCTTGGCCTCTTTGTCGAGCGCCGGCAGCGAGGCAAACGCCGTCGACTGCTCGCGCTGGCGACGTAGAATATCCAGGGCGCCAGTGTCGAAGTACTCGATGGCAGCCGCATGGGACAGGACGGGGCGCACGGAATCGGTAAAGGACACGGCCTTGTCTTCGCTATCGAAAAAGCAGCTCACACCCCAAACGACCGCAGGCGCCGCCTGCAGGGCAATCTCGAGCTCGGTGATAACGCCGAGCGTGCCGCAAGCACCGATAAAGAGGTCGATGGCGTCCATTTCGTCCGCAACGAAATAACCTGAGGCATTTTTTGTCTTGGGCATGGTGTAGTCAGGAAGATCGAGCTCGAGTGCACGGCCCGCTGCCGTCACGAGCGACAGGCGGCGGCCCTGGGCAAAAGCCTCGCCGCGCTGAAGCTCAAGCAAATCGCCATCAGCCAGCGCGACGTGGAGTCCCGTGATATGCGGGCGCATGGGGCCGTAAGCGTAGCTGCGGGCGCCGGAGGCGTTGCATGCCGCCATGCCGCCCAGACAGGCAGATGCCTCAGTGGGATCGGTGGGAAAAAACTGCTCCGGGGCCTCTTGGAACTCCTCGTAGGCCTCAAGCGATGCCTGGTCCCAACCAGCGATCGGCAGCACCTTCTTGCTCAGCTGCTTGCGCAGCTCCGAGAGCACGACGCCCGGCTCCACACGCAGTAGAAAGCGGCCTTGTTCATCGCGGCGAAGGCCCAAGTAGCGATTCATACGGGAAGTATTGAGGATATGCCCGCCGTGGGGCACGGCACCGGCGGCAAGGCCGGTTCGGGCGCCCTGAACCGTTACCGGGACACGCTCGGCATGGAGCTTTTCCAAAATGGCACGGACCTCGTCTTCCGTTGTCGGAAACGAGATGCTCGAGGCCTCGCCCGATGCGCGAGACTCATCGCGACCATACTCTTCGAACTCGTCGGTGAAGGGTTTGATGGTTACAGACACGCGAACTCCCCTTTAGCTAACTACAGTGTTTGCAGGGAGATGTTACCGCATCGTTTCGTCGACGTGTTCGAGACCGTCTCCATAATTGGCGATTTTTACGTTCGTGCAATTCGGCGAGCGGCTTGATTTCCTCGGCAGACGATGCTTTTGACACATATGGCCCCGCCGTCGCCGACCGCGTGATTGTCGCTCGAAAAAAGTTGGAGTATTTTTTGCCGCCTTTTACCTGCGGAGACGCCAATCCGTCAAGCATTTGGTTAGAAATTGGTCAAGTAGCGGCTGATACGGTCGGCGTCGACAGCCAAAACCGATAGAAGTTTTGGCCCCAGAAGCAGGGAGGTTCCCATGGCATATTACTGGCCCCAGTACGGCATCGCCATCGAAGTCGACGACGATCCCCATCTCCTGCCTTTCGACGAAGAGGCATTCCCCGATACGACGGTCTACCACGTTACCACCGATGTGATCTGCGACCCTGAGTCGTTCTCGGCGCTCGCCCACCACATCGCACGTATCCACGACATCGAGCTCCCTCCCGACTTCGACGAGCTTGTCTACTCGCGCCGCCTGATGCTTCGCATGCTCTTTGGAGCGGACCCGTCCACCTTTGCGCGCATCTATACCGCCAAGGATGCCGCATGAGCGCGAAAAAGCCACCCCACTTTGCAGGTCTGAGTCGTCGCAAGAAGCTCATCGTTGCCTGCTTGGCCATCGTCTGTGCCCTTGTCGCCGTAGGACTATACGCTTGGCAGTCGCAGCCCGTACCCGAGGCGGGCGCTTCGGTTACGACGGCCGAGGGCAAAACGCGTCAGGAAATCCAAGATGAGCTCGACGCCATCGTCCGCGACAACATGATGACGATTTCGGTCGCACCGGTCGCTCAGCTGCAGGAGGACGGCAAGCTGCGCGTCAACGTGCAAAACGTCCAAGACAACAAGTTTCCCCAGCGATTCCGCGTCATCCAAAACGACGAGACCATGTACGAATCCGGTGTGGTCAAGACCGGCAAGACAATCGAAACGTGCCCCGCCGGCGACATCAAAGAAGGCGAGGCGTACATCGAGATCCAGGCACTCGATGCCAAGACCCTCGACAGCCACGGCAATCCGACACGTGTCAAGGTACGGGTTGAGCAAGCCGAGAACTAGCTTTCCGGCCGACGCGGCGCCGCACGCAATTCACCAGCATTCGTCCAATCATCGCGGGGACGGCCCGCGGCGAATAGAAAGGAACGACCATGGACATCACCAGGAACATGAACGGAGCCAGAGCGCTCGTCGTGGGCGCAGGGCTCGCGCTCGCGCTCGCAATGGGCGCCGCCCCGACGCCAGCTATGGCAGCCGGGCGCGTTGGAACCACGAAGGTAATGGTCAGGACCGAGATCGACAACGTTGAGTTCAAAGTTCCGACGGTTATTCCCTTCGTCGCCAAGGCCGACGGCACGCTTCAGGGCCCCTCAGAAGACGCGACCACCATCGACAATCATTCGGCCTACGGCATCCATGTCACCAACATGAAGATCGATGCCATGAACACCTGGACCATTGCCGCCGACGCCAAGGCCGGAACCGCGCAGAACTCCATCGACTTTAAGGTCGGCCCCGACGGCGCACTCCAGAACGCCAGCGCCGCAATGCAGGGGACGGGCCTCGATCTTTCCAAGAATGCAGCCTTCGACATGGGCTACCAGGGCATTGCCGGCGGCACGGACAAAATCAAGCTCAAGACAAGCGGAAACGTCGCCCGCGTCACGCGCGACATCTTCCGCGTAACCGGCGAAGGCGATCAGGTTGCGACGATCACCTGGACGGTCGAGCCCGGTGCGCACACGGCATAAGGCCGTCGCCCTGGCCGCCGCCGTCAGCATCCTAGCGTTTGGGCCAGCCATGGCCTTTGCCCAGCAAGAACAGGCGCAGGCCGCCACGCAAGTGACGGTCGACCTCTCGGAGCTCGACCGCGGCGACCGCGAGGAACCGTTGGCGCAGACAGGCGACAGACGATGGCTCTTGGCAGCAGGCGCCACAGCAGCAGGCGCAGGAACCGCCGGCCTCGGTCTGCACATCAAACGCAGCCAGAAACAAAACATGGACAGGCCGCACTAAATTAGCTAAGGAGACCCCATGGCATCGAAGAACCTTTTGCCCGTCGTCGCACTCTGCGGCGCGCTCGCAACCGGAACGCCTGTCGCCGCTTGGGCGACTCCCGTCATGGCAGGCTCCTTACCAGCAGCCCTAAGTTCCGCTCCAAATCCGTCGAGCACCATTGCGTGCGAGCGTTTTTCGATCGCACAGGCCGCGATCTCAACCTCGGGATGCCTTCGTCGTAATACGGACGGCTCGATAGTCGTGGATATCAAGCGTTCGAACAAGGCAAACGGCTCCCAGGCGGGGTGCGCCGTCTGCACGTGGCGCTCGGTTGTGCTCGATGCGGATGGCGATCCATGCAATTTAGAAATGCGCATCGACATCGCTTCGGTCGATGACTCGGCGAACGGAGCGAAGGTCGCCTTCGACGGTACGTTTTTTGAGAAAGGAGGCGGTATATGTCTGGGCTGCGCCGCCGCGAATGCAGACGACACGCAGCCCACCCTCTCATTCACGGCATCGTTGCGGCTGACCAAAGCCGGCACCGATGCCATCGCGGCGGGAGAAGCGTCCCTGCTGTTCTACGCCGTCAGCACCAAAGACACAGACGCTCATTTCGAGAAGCCAGCCGGATCACTCAGCCTTACACGAGGGATAGAGGCAGGCCCTATTGAAATCGATGCCCACGCGCAAAGCAGGCAACGCATTCTTGCCGACCCGGCGCTTCTCGAAATGGAGTGGAACGGATCCGGAGCCATCGGAATTCTCCCCTCCGCGCTTGACGCCAAGACGCTCCCCCCAAACGACGAACCCATCAACGCAACCATACAAGAAGAGAGCGCGGATAAAGAAGCAGGTGCGGGCGACACGCCGTCGCCGACAAACAGCGTCCCAGCTTCTTTCGAAGCACCGAATGAGCCCGCTACCGATCCAAACGATCCCGAGCTCGCGGACAGTCTGGGGCTTGCTGATCCTCAAGAGATCGATGAAGGTAACTGCTGCGTGCTTGCCGCGCTCGACCACACAGAGGTCATCGACGCTGCGAACATCGAAGTTGCCGCCGCCAATCAGCCCGTCCGCAAGTCGGCTATCATCGCATTTCCCGAATCCATCGAAGTCGTCTTTTTGCCATCGGGCGAGGTCGTGGCCCCAACACTGCTCACCTTGTTGGGCGCCAAGAATACTCGAAACGAAATTAAAAAGGTCACAGCTGTCGACCCTGCAACCACCGCCAAGCTGCGTCTATACGCCGTTGCTCCAGACGGAGGCAAGACCTTGGAATTCGATGGCGACACACTCCTAGCCTGGCGACGTCTGGACATTATGCAAGACGTCTCGTACCAGATCGAGCTCAAAGGGTTTGATCGTGCCCGCGATGCCAATATCATCGCCGCGGCTATTGAATTCCCGCAGCGGCTTATGACACTGCGCTTTGAATACTATCCCTATGTCCCGACAACCACCTGAGGCTTACATGCTGCGCGTCGTTGCTAATACAACTTATATAACGTATTAGATGAGTCGCGATGTACCTCGCATTCCACTCTGCTACGATTGCCACGTTGGCATCAATACGGGAGGGCTCATGCCGGGCTTGGGAACAATCATCAACGTTGTGCTTTTAGTTGCGGGCGGTCTTTTGGGATTAGCGGGCGGTCGCTTCATTACACCGCGCATCCAAGACACGCTCATGAAAGCATCGGGGCTGTGCGTCCTGTTTATCGGCCTTGGCGGCACCATGCAAAAGATGCTCCTTATCGATGGAAAGGCGCTGGCGACCACCGGTACCACCATGCTCATTGTCTCGTTCGCCCTCGGCTCGCTCATCGGCGAGGCCATCAACTTGGAGGCCGCCATCGAGAACCTTGGCGAATGGCTCAAGCGAAAAACCGGCAGCGAGGGTGACAACGAGTTCACCAACGCCTTTGTCTCGACATCGCTCACGGTGTGCATCGGTGCCATGGCCATCGTGGGCTCGATTCAGGACGGCCTGCTCGGCGACTGGTCCACGCTCGCTCTCAAGGGCGCACTGGACTGCATCATCGTTTGCACCATGACGGCCTCGCTCGGACGCGGCTGCATCTTCTCGGCCCTGCCCGTCGCCGTGTTCCAGGGAACGATTACGCTGTTTGCCGGCGCGCTCTCCCCCATCATGACCACCGCCGCCCTCGACAGCCTATCGCTCGTGGGCTCTATGCTCATCTTCTGCGTCGGCGTCAATCTCATCCGTCCCCAGACCTTCCGCACGGCCAATATGCTCCCCTCCGTTGTCATAGCCGTCATCTACGCCCTCCTGTTCTAAATCTATCTACATAGCGGCATCTCGAACACCTGTTTGATGCTGTGCTATGATATGAGGTCACCGAAGCTGCGTTAGGAGAGGAGGAGCGGTGGCCGACCAGGACATCAAGATGCTCATCGAGCGCATTATGGCCGAGGCCCGGACCCATCAGTCTGCCCGCTTCTCACATGAAGTCTACGCAGACGAGCCGATTCTCAAAACCGGCCGACAGATGCAGAATTTCCTCCCCGACCAGTACCGTAAAATGCGCGAGATATCGCGCTGGCAGGATGACCCCAAGGGCGGTGCGGGCCGCTGGCTTTCGGAAGCCGAGCTTTTTTACCGCCAGGGCCTGCTGATGGCCGACTTTGAGGACGACTGTCCCTACAACGGCACCTTTAAGTCGTACTTTCCCACCTACAACGCCATGAGCGACCGGCAGCTGCGCGGCTACTTTACCTGGCGTGCCCAAGTGCGCCGCGGAACCGTCGAGGAAACGTCTACGTCCTTTGCCTTTCTGTATCTCTATGAGCTGATTTGCGGCATTGGCGTAGATGACCCGCTCGACGGTTTTAACAAGATCAAGGCCTTTTGGGATGTCTATCGCGCCTTCGAGCCCGGCATTGATCGGTTTGCACGCGTGTGGTTGCAGGATTACGCCGTATTCCATGGGCTCAACCCCAAGCTGCTCCGCGACTCTAAAACCGTCATGTTCGATAACGCCCTTATCGAGCTGCGGCGCGCGGCACGAGACCTTGTACCGGCACCGGCACCGTCCGACCAGACCCCCAAACGTCGCAAAACCTCCGAGCCCACGCTCCCCCTTCCGCCCGATGAGGTGCGCGAGGAGCGACTCATGGCCGCCATCAACGCCCTCTCCACGTACAACCTAAGTAACTCGCGGCTCGACCGCAGCCACCACCGCGATCTGCGCCACGCGGCATGCGCCGTGTATGTCCGCATGGCGCGCTACTATGACACGCACCGAAAGACCGGCATCGTGGCGAGTTTATTTGGGGAGGAGACGGCCATGCCCTACACCATGTTTGCCTCGGCCGTATTCTTTGCGCCCGAGCGCCACGAGGACTGCGAATATCGCCTGGATCCTATCCATATCTACCGTTGCCAAAACGGCTTTTGGGAATGCATGCGCATCCACGGTAGTAGGCAAAAGAGCAGCAAGCTCGGTGAAATGATGCGCGCCTGCGACCAACGCCTGCGCCTGGCGCTGGACCCCGCCCATCCCCTTAAGGAAGAAAAGGTCCCCAAATATCTGGCCAAAATTATCGATGACGAGATTGTGGCATGGCTTTCGTGGGACGCCGTACACCAGCCCGTCAAGATCGATATCGATCTGAGTCAGCTGGGGCACATTCGGAGCGCCGCTGCGCAAACGCGCGAAGCGCTTTTGATCGACGAAGAGCGCGAGGACGGCGCACCTGTGGAAGCCGAGGCAGCGGACTCAGGGCAACCGGAAGCCGAGCCCGTAGCCGACGCGATTGTCGAGGCGGTCGCGGCACCCATTCGGCAGGACGAGACCGACGAGCCAACCATATCCACCGAACAGTTTGGTGTCGTGGCACCGCTTCTCGCGCCGACGCCCGCGTTCGCAGCTGTTGCGCCCGCTGACGCCACGAACGAACTCACGCCTGCCGCAGACGCCTATCTCCGCGCGCTGCTCGAGCACAACGCAGTACAGGCGGAATCGGCGGTAGTGCAATCGGGGCAGAGCGAGGACATGCTCGTCGACAGCATCAACGAGGCGCTCTTTGACCTGGTGGGCGACACCGTAATTGAATTTAGCGCGGCAGGGCCGCAGATTATCGAGGACTACGAAGCAGACGTGAGAGGATACCTAGACCATGAGTGATACCGCATCCGCAGCGCCCCGTGTACCCAAACGCGTCGCCGCCGTTATCCTTAACTCGCTCAAGGGCGGCGTGGTCCCGCGCATCGGCCTTCCCTATATCACCGTGGGTCGCGAGGTCGAGATTCGCGCCCTGCTCACCGATTTGAGTCTCATCGCCGATGGCGGCGCGAGCTTCCGCTTCTTAGTCGGTCGCTACGGCGCCGGCAAGAGCTTCTTGCTTCAGACCATCCGAACGCATGCCATGGGCGAGGGATTCGTCGTCGCTGATGCCGACCTTTCCCCTGAGCGCCGCCTGCAGGGCGGTCAGGGACAGGGCCTTGCCACCTACCGCGAGCTCATCCGCAACATATCGACCAAGACGCGCCCTGAGGGCGGTGCGCTCAACCTTATTCTGGATCGCTGGGTCGCCTCGTGCGCCGACGTCGACGAGTCGGTCGTCAATGCCCAACTGGCCCCGCTCGAGGAGATGGTCCACGGCTTCGACTTCACCCGCATGCTCCGCCGCTATCGCACGGCCGTATCCGAGGGCGACGAAGAAGCCATGAGCCGCGTGACCAAATGGATCCGCGGCGAATACCGCACCAAGAGCGAGGCCCGCGCCGAACTGGGGTCCTCAACCATCATCAGCGATGACGACTGGTACGACTACGTCAAACTCATCGCGCGTTTTTTGGTTTGCAGCGGCTACAAGGGCATGCTGGTGCTCATCGACGAACTCGTGAATCTGTATAAGATTCCCAACGCCATCACGCGCCAGTACAACTACGAGAAGATCCTGACCATGTACAACGACACACTTCAGGGCAAGGCGCAGTACCTGGGCATGATTATGGGCGGCACGCCAACCTCCATCGAAGACCGCCGCCGCGGCGTGTTCTCCTACGAGGCTCTGCGCAGCCGACTCGCTCAGGGTCGCTTTGCGCGCGAGGACCTTAAGGACATGCTCGCGCCCATCATCCGTCTGCAGCCACTCACCTACGAGGAGCTGCTGGTGCTGATCGAAAAACTCATGCAAATTCACGCCGGCTACTTTGGCTGGACGCCCACGCTTACCGAGAACGACTTGGTGGACTTCCTCAAGATCGAGTTCGGTCGCGTGGGAGCCGACACGCATCTGACGCCGCGTGAAGTCATTCGTGACTTTATCGAGCTGCTCGACATCCTATGCCAAAACCCCGACGCCAACGTGGCCGAGCTGCTGCAAAGCGTCGGCGGCGACGCGCTGGCGACGGCAGCCGCAACAGGTGACACCGATACCGCAGGCGGCGACCGTAACTTCGCCGAATTCACCATCTAACCTGCCAAAAAGGGACAGGTTTATTTTGGCAGGTTTTATCTGGGAAAACGTTGAGGCAGTCATGCAGCAAGCCGTTGCCAACCGCGCTGAGAGATTCGTTTTTGAGAGGAGGCCCCGTGAACGCCTTTGACCGCTACGCCCCGTTTATCCAAGACTTCATCTACTCCCACGATTGGGAGAGTCTGCGCTCTATCCAGGTTGCGGCAGCAGATGCCATCTTTAACACACAAGACAATGTGCTCCTAACGGCATCCACAGCTTCCGGCAAAACCGAAGCGGCCTTCTTTCCCATCCTGACCGAGTTTTGGGAGAACCCGCCCGCAAGCGTGGGCGCCCTCTACATCGGCCCCCTCAAAGCGCTCATCAATGATCAGTTCGTCCGTCTCAACGACCTCTGCGAAGAGGCCGATATCCCTGTCTGGCACTGGCATGGCGATGTCTCGCAGTCGCACAAGGCTAAGCTCATAAAAAAACCGAGCGGCATCTTGCAGATTACGCCCGAGTCACTCGAGGCGCTCTTAATCCATAAGCACATGGCGATCCCGCGCATGTTCTGCGACCTGCGCTACGTGGTCATCGACGAGGTCCATTCGCTCATGCGCGGCGACCGCGGCGGTCAGACGCTCTGCCTTATCGAGCGCCTCTCGCGCATGGCAGGCGTGCAGCCCCGCCGCATCGGCCTTTCGGCTACCATCGGTGACCCCGAGCGTACGGGTGCCTTCCTCTCGCAGGGAACAGGACGCGATTGCATCATCCCCCGCTTTGAGGAGCCGCGCCGCGTGTGGCGTATCTCCATGGAGCACTTCTACAACTCGGGTCCCCAGGCGCAACAACGAGGATTCGAGAGCACGGGTCCTCAAGAGGCCGAAGTGCTTGCGTGCGAGCGCATTGAGGCAGCGGCACCCGCGGCACTGCCCGCCGGCGCCCAAGACATGCGTCACAGCGGACAGCTCACGCAAGAGGAGCGCCGTCAACGTCGTGAGCGGGCACGGGACAAGGCTACCTCCAGGGATCGCCGCACTTCGTCGGCCCCCGAGGGCGAAGTCGACATCCCCCGAGCACCCGAACAGGCATTACTCAACCCCACCGACACGGCGCCAGACAACGCCGACCCCGGCATGGGCTATATCTTTGAGCACACACGCGGCCGCAAGTGCCTGGTCTTTGCCAACTCGCGCGAGGAGGCAGAGGCCGTGTGCTCCATGCTGCGCAGCTACTGCGAGAGCCGGCACGAGCCCGACCGCTTTCTCATCCACCACGGCAATCTTTCAGCATCGCTGCGCGAGACGGCAGAAGAGCTCATGCGCGATGAGGAGCAGGCACAGACAACCGTCACCACATCTACACTGGAGCTCGGTATCGATATCGGCCGTCTGGAGCGTGCGTTTCAGATCGATGCACCGTTTACCGTCAGCTCCTTTTTGCAGCGAATGGGCCGCACGGGGCGCCGCGATCTTCCGCCCGAGATGTGGTTTGTCATGCGCGAGGAAGAACCCGAGCCGCGCACGATGATGCCCGAGACCATTCCGTGGAAGCTCCTGCAGGGCATCGCGCTCGTACAACTCTATCGCGAGGAAAAGTGGGTCGAGCCACCCGAACTCGATCGACTCCCCTACAGCCTGCTCTACCACCAGACTATGTCGACGCTTGCCAGCACCGGCGAACTCACGCCGGCAGAGCTTGCCCAGCGCGTGCTCACACTCAGCTATTTTCATCGCATCTCGGCCGATGACTATCGCGTGTTGCTGCGTCACCTCATTAAGATCGACCATATCCAAGTCACCGAGGGCGGCGGGCTCATCGTGGGCCTCGCGGGCGAGCGCATCATTAACAACTTTAAGTTCTACGCTGTGTTCCAGGAAAACGAGGAGTTCACCGTTCGCAGTGAGTCGGCCGAGTTGGGCACGATCGTCAATCCGCCACCGCCCGGTGAGCGCATCGCCATCGCCGGACACTGCTGGATTGTCGAGGAAGTGGACTGGAAGCGCCACACCGTCTTTGCCACGCAGGTCAAGGGCCGGGTGCCGGCCTACTTTGGCGACTGCCCCGGTGATATCAATACACACGTACTCGAGCGCATGCGCAAGGTGCTCAACGAGCACGCAGCATATCCGTACCTTATGGGTAACGCACGGGCCCGCCTTGCGCAGGCTCGTCATACCGCCGAGATTTCGGGCGCGGGAACCAAGCCGCTCATTAACCTGGGCGGCGACACCTGGGTGCTCTTCCCCTGGTTGGGAAGCTACGCCTTTTTGGCGCTCGAGCGCATGCTCAAGATTAAATGTGCCGCGGAGCTGGGCCTTCGCGGACTCGACCCGTCACGCCCGTACTTTATGCAGTTTAAGATGAAGGCCGACGAGGAGACGTTCTTTGAAGTGCTCGCCGCCGAAGCCGAGAAAGACTTCGACCCCATCGACCTCGTCTATCCCGGCGAGGTGCCTTACTTTGACCGCTACGACGAGTTTGTTCCCGAAGAGCTCGTGCGCAAGGGCTTTGCCGAAGGCGTGCTCGACATCGAAGGCATGAAGCAGCGCGTTCTCGGCTGGCGCGACCACGCCTAAGACCAGTCTTTTTGGGACGAGGAGACTTATTTGTCGTGAAGGACGGTGCCGAGGAAGTCGGTGTCGAAGGGCACGGCTTCGGCAAAGGCGTAGTTGCCGTCGCTGGCGATGAGCAGGTAGTTTTCCTCGCCGCCGAACTCCGCATCGCCACATGGGACCACCCAGGCGTGGGCGAATACCTCGAGTGCCGTGGCAGCGCAATCGCGCAGGAACGTCACATCGCTCCCCTCGCTTGCGCTCACGATATTGGCCACGTAGATGCCGCCGGCATTCAGGCTGCCCCGCACTAGACGCAACGCCTCAACGGTCGCCAGCTCGCGTACGGGCTCGGCACCGCCAAAGCAATCGCTCACGACCACGTCGTAGCGACGATGACCCACACTCGTCACACCCAGATACGAGCGAGCCTCAGCAGTAATCACCCGCAAGCGGTCGCCCACCGTGCGCTCCAGCTCGTCCAGATAGAACCAACGGCGCGCCAGGCGCGTAATCTCTCCGTCATACTCGATAACGTCCATGCGCAAGCCCTCGTGCGACATCAGCGCAAACTTGGGATAGGCAAACCCGCCGCCACCCAGCATGAGCATACGGTCGATGCCGTGACCATAAGCGTCGTGCATTGCACCCTCGGCCTCAAACACGTCGTCAAACGCACGATAGTACGCAAAGACGGGCTCAGCCCAACGCTCGCCAACGTAACTCGCGCTTTGGTAGACGCCGCCTTGCACCAATACGCGGACTTCGTCGCCGCCCTCGTCGTGCACGCGCTTCACACGCGCCAACCCATTGCAGGTTCGCGCAACCTGCAGACAGGCAACACGAACAGCGACAGCGGCCGCACCAAGCGCCGCGGCTCCCAGAGCAACGCCGGCAACGACGCCGGCAGAAACACTCGGCTTGTTCATCTAGAGCTCCTTTTGCAGATAAAGGCCATGGTCATAAAATCCAAGATGGCGATAGTACTCGCGCGTACCAATCGCGCTGATCACGTTGATGCGCGCATAGCCGGCATCCCGGGCAATCTCGCACGCACGCTCTACGAGCAAACGCCCCAACCCGTGATGCTGCGCCGCCTGGCCCTGGTCACCCACGCGTGCCGCCATGCCATACACGTGCACCTCGCGAATCATCGCCTCGTCCGGCGTCGTCGGCAACTCGTCCGCATGCGCGGCAACAAACGAATGGTCGGGCAGCGACAACCGCAAAAAGCCCGCGATCTTGCCCTGCGGCGTCACCCACTGCAAAAAGCGCTCGTAAGTCACTGGCGTCTCGTACGCCACTTCCTCATCAAGAGATAGCTCATCCAAGTCGGCACCCGCCGTACTGATCTCGCGATAGCGAATCTCGCGCACCGTCGCACCATCACCCCGAGCAGCCAGACGGTTCTCAACGAGCTGACGCAGGTTGGGTTTCTTGTTGCCCACCATAATGTCGTCGGAACTAAAGTCGCGGATCATGCGACTGATACGGCAGAACGCCGGCGTCACCACGATGTCGTCGGCCAGCACATCGAGCAGCTCTTCCTCGGTATAGGGACGCCACTCGCCGCGCTCATAGCAGCCCACCAGACGCGAGCCCTCGATGAGCGCACACGGGTAGACCTTGACCTCGTCGGGCATAAAGGCCCCTTCGGTCATAAAGCGTTCGTAGTCGCGCTTATCCCCCTCCGGCGTGGCGCCCAGCAGGTTAAGCATAAAATGCGCATGGATCTTAAAGCCAAACAAGCGCGCAAGCGAAAACGCCCGTTCAATCTGCGCCACCGAAATGCGACGCTCGTTGATATCGAGCAGGTGCTGGTCGAGGCTCTGGATACCCATCTGGATCTTGGTGCAGCCCAGGCGGCGGATGAGCGTAAGCGCCTGCGGCGTTACGGCATCGGGGCGCGTCTCGATAACGAGTCCCACCACGCGATGCTTCGCCGTCTCGTTGATGCGCTGCTGACGCTCGAGCTCCTCCATCGTTGCCGTCTGCCACTCAGTGACCTTGTCCCACGGCGTACCGGGACCGTACAGACGACGCACCGCACGGTTATAGCCGCCCACGGCAGCATCCACACGCCCCTGCTCGTCGGCAACGCCGGCAGCAAGCTCGACCTCGTCTGTCGCAATGCCGGCGGCCTGATAGCGCTCACGGCGCTCTGCTACCACAGGCGGCAGGGCATCGGCGGGAGCGTCATCGAGCAGACGCCCCGCCTCGGCACGACTGATGCCCGGACGCGCCAACATGGGGTTAGCCGCCACACCAGCCACGGCATCGTCATTGAGCGCGCGGAAGAGCTCCGACATAAACCACGTCTGATACCCTTGCGGATAGTCGCTCCAGGTACCGCCGAGCACAATGAGCTCAATCTTATCGGTCGCATGCCCCATCTGCGAAAGCGCGGTCAGACGAGCGCTTACCTGCAGATACGGGTCAAAGCAATTTTGCTCCGCACGGGCGCACGCCGGCTCGGCGTGCAGATAGCTTTTGGGCATGCGCAGATCGTTGGGGCAAAATAGGCAATCGCCCGAGCATGGCCAGGGCTTGGTGATGACGGTAATGGTCGCCACGCCCGAAGCCGTGCGACGAGGCTTCATACGCAGGACCTGCAGCAGTTGACGCTCCAGATCGGAATCGACATTCCACGCAGCCCACCGAACCGGCTCCTCACGTTTAACCCGCTGGTAGAACGGCAGCAGACGGCGCTTGGCCAAATCGCGTTTGTCGGCACCCTCACGGCGCGCCTCGGCATGTATCAGTTTGACGAGCGCTTTGTCGTCCACGGTCTCGCCGCGACGCAGAGCCTCGAGTATGTTCAAGATAATCTGTTCCATGCCCCCCATTGTAAAGGCAAAGGCGCCGAAGCCCGTCACGGCTCCGGCGCCTCCATCAAAGAGCATGCCTATATGTACCGATCTCCGAAAACCGCATGTCACTCCGGATCAAACGACATGTCGCCCGAACCGACCTCAAAACGATACGTAGCAGACTTATCGCCGTTATCGAATTCAAGATTCAAAATGGTCTCGCCGTCGTAGCCAAGCGGAAGGAAATCGCTCTCGAAGTCGCCGCTGCCCAAGGTGAGGCTCGCCTTAAAGCCCGTCGAGTTCGGAACCGTCATCTCCACATCGCCCGAGCCCACACTCACGTCCATCGACTTCGCGGGGGCCTGGTAGAGCTCGAACGTCACATCGCCCGAACCGACCTCGGCATTCAGGGTATCGGTCACGGTGCCCGTAAACTCAACGTCTCCAGAGTCCAAAGTCAGGTTGAGGTCATGACACGCAATGCCCGCGACCGTCAGGTCACCCGATCCTACATTCGCTGTAATGCCCACCATGTTATCGGCAACTTCGCGCGGCAGCTCGACGGTAACCGTGCGGTCAATGGCGCGCTCGTCATCGCAATCGAACTGGCGAATCTTGAGTGTAGAGCCCTCGATCTTAACCAGATTCTGAGTGGCGGCATCGGAAGCAGACGCCCCCTTTGCAACGCGCCCGCTTTCGATGACACGTACCGGTCCGCCAGAGACACGTTTAACCTCGACCGTCCCCGACGTCACATCCAAGTCGAGCGATTGGAACGCGTCTTCGTCAAAAGTCGTGCTCGAAAGCTGCTGAGGCCGAGCGGAATAGTTCCCGCCATCCAAAAGATCGTCCTCGTCAACCGCATCGTCCATACCAGAGAAGCCGGATACAACATCGTCGAGATCCCACGGGCCATCAAAATGAATCAAAGTCCGCGAAATGCCAAAGACAAGCCCGATGATGAGCACAAACGCTCCGATGCCAACGCCCAAGCGTACCTTGGATTCATGCGAAAGCTTCATCATTCATCACTCTCTTTGGCAATCGGCTCAGCGGTAGTCGCGGTAGCCACGTCAGCATCAGATTCCGCAGAAGTATCCTTCCCCTGGGCCTTGACCGCCACCGACGCCGAACCAACCTGAATATCCCCGCGCGCCCAATCGCCATCGAGCGCACGCGCCACCCAGTGATAGATGGGAATCGTAAAGAAGATCAGTGCGGCAAAGGGGCCGGCACCAAACAGGAACATCAGCAAAAAGAACAGCAGCCAGCACACGGCCCAATACGGGAACGACTGGAACGGGCCCTTCACCGGAGTCGAGCCAACTGCGCTGCCACTCGTCGCCTGCGCCGTAGCGGCATTGGCGGTCTGCGCACTCCAGCTTGCCGCTTGCGCCGCCTTGGCGGCGGCGTCACTCGCCTGTGTTGCCGCCTCGGTGGCACGTGCCGCCGCCTCATGGGTACGGGCGCGATCTGCCGCCTCGGCCTCGCGCTGACGGGCACGGTCCTCGTTCTCAAACTCGATATCGTCCTCAATCTCATCGCTCGGATTGAGCAGCTCGTCCAAGCTCACACCATAGAGCTTGGCGAGCGAGATCAGGTTCTCGGTATCGGGCGAGCTCTCCGCGCGCTCCCATTTACTGACTGCTTGGCGCGACAGTCCCAGCTTTCGTGCCAGCCCTTCTTGGCTAAAACCCTTGCTGCGACGAAGGTCGGCGAGCCGCTGCGCAGTTTCTACATTCATGGTTCCTCCTATGTGATGCCAGCCGTGCCGCCGGACCGTTTTTCTTCTTAAGGCGCCTTGCACAGTTAAAAATCTATCCGCCACCGCCAAAAGCATGCCACCTATTCTAGTGAGATTTTTGACAACCGTCGGTTGCGGGTGCATATGAGCTGCGGAAATGTGTCCAAACAAAGCAATGACCCGTAGCTTGGTTGTCCCCGTTGCGGCGTTAACGGTAGTATGGTCGTACTGTTTATTCCGCGCCGCCAACGGAGGGAGTTCCGCGCCGTGAACCGCGATTTCGCCTCATCGCTCATCCAGCTCAACAACACGTTCTATCGCGAACACTCCGCCTCCTTCTCCGATACGCGGCAGGCCCCGTGGCCCGGCTGGGTGCGCACCATGGACATCGCGCTCGGGCAGCTCGACGTCGCCACGATCGAGCATCCCGTCCGCGTCTTCGATCTTGCCTGCGGCAATATGCGATTCGAGAACTTTGCCGCCGGCGGCGCACTTGCCGCCAAAGGCGTCGATGGCGCAAACCCCTCGGCAGATGCCAGCTGCCCGTTTGAGTTCTATGGTGTTGACTCGTGTCAGGATTTGGCTATCGATGCGCACGGTCACGCCCTGCGCATTCCCAACCTGCACTTCCAGGAACTCGACGTGCTCGATGCCCTTATGAAGCTCAACCCCGCCGAGACACCCGACGTGCTTTTCGACGCCCCGCTCGCCGACATCTCGGTCTGCTTTGGTTTTATGCACCACGTGCCGTCGTGCGAGTACCGCGTACGCGTGCTCGACGCCCTGGTGCGCCAGACACGCCCGGGCGGCATCATCGCCATCAGCTTTTGGGAGTTTATGAATGACGAGCGCATGGCGCGCAAAGCCGTTCGCGCCGAGGCCCGCGCCGAGCTCACCCCGCCGTTTGAGGGTTACGATTCCGCGCAGTTTGAAGCCGGCGACCACCTCATTGGCTGGCAAAACGACCGCCATGCTTACCGCTATTGCCACCACTTTGACGATCAGCAGATCACCGACCTGGTGCGCGGCGTCCGTACGTTCTACAAGAGCGGCGAGGTCCCCGTGCGTGAGCTTGAGCGCTTCCATGCCGACGGTCGCAGCGGCGAACTCAACCGCTATGTGATTCTCAAGCGCCTGTAGGCACCGACGACTCGCCGTCGTGCCGCACAGCGTCTTTCGGGCAAACTATGCCTACCCTTTTTTCAACCCATTGACGGAACGCGCAGCTAAGCGTTCCATACTTATGACCAAGGAGCCTCATGGGAGCCGTCCACGTTCGCACGCCTAAGAACTTTGTGCTCGAAGAGCGCCTGGAGCGCTACGCCGATGCGATTGAGACGAACCCCGAGGCCTATGCCGGAGATTGGCGCAAGGCCTGTGCGCCCACAGGCAGCAAGCCATTCGAACACCTTCACCTGGATCTTGGCTGCGGCAAGGGAACCTATCTGGTCGAGCGCGCCCACCGCGAGCCCGACACCCTCTTTATCGGCATGGACCAGGAGCCCATCTGTATCGCCTATGCCGCGCAGAAAATCTGCGAGCAGGAACTGACCAACGCACTCGTCCTGCCCCGAGGCGCCGCATCGCTGCCGCAGCTGTTTGCCACAGGCGAGCTCGATGCCATCACCATCAACTTTCCCACGCCGCAGCCCAAGGCCAAGTACGCCAAAAAACGACTCGTCCATGTCGACCATCTGATGCTCTACCGCCCGCTCTTTTCAGCCGGCGCTACCGTCACACTGCGCACCGATAGCAAGCCGTTGCGCGATTACGCCCTGGGACAGTTTGCCGCGGCCGGCTACGATACGCTTTGGGTAAGCGACGACGTCCGCCGCGACCATCCCGAGCATCCCGAGACCGAGTACGAGCGCCGCACGCGCGAGATGGGTGCCGCCGTCTATGGCATTTGCGCCACACCTGGAGCGCAGCCCAGCGATGAACAGCTCGCGGCGGGCCGCGCGCAGGAGCAAAGCCTAGCCTGCTACCTGCCCGATAACCTCGATGAGCTCGCCTATGTGCCTCTGGGCATGGAAGAGGCCGTCGAGAACTTTAGAAACCGTGCCCGCAAGGGCAAGAAGCGTCTACCGCAAGAGTCCTAGGGGCTTCTGATGGTCGCGGCGTTGGCAAACAAGCGCAAATAGGCGCCAGCGAACGGCCCTCAAACCTAAGTGAGTAGACTATTTTGCAATAGCCAAGCACAGCCCGCATAGCGAAACATAAAACCGCAGGTAGAACCCTTGCGCAAAAGCGATGTGCTCGCAATATCGCAAAAAGTCTACTCACTTAGCTAGCGACTACACTAAACGACTGGGCAGAACGCCCATTTCCTGCATTTTCTCGCGCGCTGGCACCCCACGCCGCCGCTACGCCATAATAGTTGGCGGACAATCGCGAGAGAAAGCAACCATATGGCACAGACCACGACAGATACCGCCGCCAGCACCGTCTCCGGCGCCGGCGCTGCCAGCTCATTCTCGGGCGGCACGGGAACCGAAGCCGAGTTTGGCTCGCTCGGCGCGCTCTCCCCCACCTGGTGGGAGCCCGAGGACGGCAGTGAGCCCGAACCATGGCTCACGCCCGAGCAAGCCTTCGAACGCTTCTTTGAATGGACAAGCGATCGCGGCATTGAGCTGTGGGATCACCAAGAAGAGGCCCTCATGGACCTGGCTGCCGGCGATCACGTCATTTTAGGCACACCGACCGGATCGGGTAAATCGCTCGTCGCGCTGGGCATGCTCTTTATGGGCATGGCACAGGGCAAGCGTTGCTATTACACGGCCCCTATCAAGGCCTTGGTCAGCGAAAAGTTCTTCGATCTGGTGCAGGTACTCGGCCGCGATAACGTCGGCATGATCACCGGCGATACGCATATCAATACCAAGGCGCCCGTCATCTGCTGCACGGCCGAAATCCTTGCCAACGATGCACTGCGCGAGGGCGAGGGCGCCGACGTGGGCTGCGTGGTCATGGACGAGTTCCACTACTTTGCCGACCCCGACCGCGGCTGGGCCTGGCAGGTGCCGCTGCTCACCCTGCCCCACACGCAGTTTATGCTCATGAGCGCCACGCTCGGCGATGTCACCGCCATCGCCGCCTCACTCGAGGAACACACCGGCGCTGCTTGCGACTTGGTTGTCGACGCCCCACGCCCCGTGCCGCTGAGCTACGACTACGTGACGACCTCGCTCGAGGGCACGGTCGAGCTCGCCATGCGCCGCGGCGAGGCCCCGCTCTATATCGTGCACTTTAGCCAAGATGCCGCCCTTGCGACGGCACAGTCACTCGCCAATTTTGGCATCGCCAGCAAGGAGCAGCGCGAGGCCATTAAGGAAGCCGCCAAAGGCACGAGCTTCTCGACGGCCTTTGGCAAGATCCTCAAGCGCTTGCTTGGCTGCGGCGTCGGCGTGCACCACGCCGGTATGCTGCCGCGCTATCGTCTGCTGGTCGAGCGCTTGGCGCAGCAGGGCCTGCTGCCTGTCATCTGCGGCACCGATACGCTCGGCGTCGGCATCAACGTACCCATCCACACCGTGGTCCTCACCGCGCTCACCAAGTTCGATGGCTACAAGATGCGTCGTCTGCGCGCCCGCGAGTTCCATCAGATTGCCGGTCGCGCCGGCCGTTCGGGCTTCGATACCGAGGGCATGGTCATCGCCGAGGCCCCGGAGCACGAGATCGAGAACGCCAAGCTCATGGCCAAGGCGGGTGACGACCCCAAGAAGCTCCGCAAGATTAAAAAGAAGAAGGCCCCCGAGGGCTTTGTCACCTGGAACAAGCAGACCTTTGAGCGTCTGATTGAGACGCAGCCCGAGACGCTCAAGCCGCGCCTGCGCATCACGCACTCCATGGTGATTAGCGTGGTCGAGCAGGGCGACGACGCCCGTGCCCGCGTACACGACCTCATCGAGACGAGCCTGAAGACCCCCGAGGAAAAGGCCAAGCTCGAGGTTCGCGCCGATGAAATCTTCGCCACACTCATCGATTCCGGCGTCGTCGTTCGCACCGAGGTGCCGCCCGCACCCGACGCCCCGACTGACGCCGCACCAGACATTGACTATGCACTGACGGTCGATCTGCCCGAGGACTTTGCGCTCGATCAGCCGCTCTCGCCGTTCTTGCTTGCCGCGTTGGAGCTGCTCGATCCCGAGAGCGAGACCTATACCATGGATCTGATCTCGATGGTCGAGGCAACGCTCGAGGACCCCAAGCAGGTGCTGCGCGCACAGGAGCGCGCTGCGCGCGACCGCGCGATGGCCGAAATGAAGGCTGACGGCGTCGAGTATGAGGAGCGCTTGGAGCGCATTCAAGACGTCACGTACGAAAAGCCGCTCGAGGATTTGCTCGACGCCGCCTTTGACAAGTACTGCCAGGAAGTGCCCTGGGCAAACGACTATCAGCTCTCTCCCAAGAGCGTCCTGCGCGATATGCTGGAAAGCGCGAGCGATTTTAAGGGCTACATTCAAAAGCTCGGCATCGCCCGCTCCGAGGGCATTCTGCTGCGCTACCTAGCCGAGGCCTACCGTTCACTCGACCGCACCGTGCCCATCGAGAAGCGCGACGAGCGCCTGCGCGACATTATCTCGTGGCTGGGCTTTGTGGTGCGCTCGGTGGACTCGAGCCTGGTGGACGAGTGGGAGAACGCCGGCAACCCGGCAGCCCTCGACGCCGCGCCGCCGCAGGGCATCGACGAGGTCGTGGCGGACCGCCGCGGCTGCACGCTGTTGGTGCGCAACGCGCTCTTCCGCCGCGTGACCCTTGCCGCTCGCGAGCACGTTCGCGACCTGGGCGAGCTCGACGACGACTGGGGCATGAGCGAGATCCGCTGGCAAAAAGCACTCGACGCTTACCACGAACAGCACGAGGAAATCCTCACCGACGGAGATGCCCGCAGCGCCGCGATGTTTTCCATTGACGAGTCCGACGAGAAGACCGCGCACGTATGGCACGTGCACCAGATCTTTGCCGACGAGGATGGCGACCACGACTTTGGCATCATGGGCGATGTCGATCTGGACGCCACGCAAGACGGCGGCGAGGTCATCTTCAAAAACTACCGCGTCGGCTTTATCGAGGACCTGCTCGAGGACTAGCCGAACATACTGGAACGAAACGAAGCGGGGTCGCTGGCAACATCGCCAGCGGCCCCGCTTTTTGCGCGATACGCTATCCCCTACTCGGTATCCTCGACCTCATACGAATCCGCCTCGGCTGGCTCATCGTTTGTCTCTGTCGCAGCCCCGCGCGCCTCGTCAAACGCGGCCTTCATGGTCTTGTTGCCCCACGTGAGCTTGCGAATGGTAAGATCGTCGGCCTTCTTGTTGGCTAGGCGCAGATTGTTCTCGGAGGACAGCAACGCCTCCTTGGTTTTCTGCAGATGGCTAATCGTCTTGTCGATCTCATCAATCGCCGTTTGGAACTTGCGGCTCGCGATCTCGTAGTTGCGACCGAAATCATTCTTGAACTTTTCCATCTTGGCTTCGAAGTTCGTGACGTCGATATTCTGCTGTTTGTACTCCGCCAGTTCCTGCTTATAGCGCAGCGAACCCATGGCGGCGTTGCGAAGAAGCGTGATCATGGGAATAAAGAACTGTGGGCGAATCACGTACATCTTCTCGTAGCGATAGCTCACGTCCACGATGCCGGCGTTGTAAAGCTCGCTCTCGGGTTCGAGCAACGTGCAGAGCACCGCGTACTCGCAGCCCTTTTGGCGGCGATCGTGGTCGAGTTTCTTAAAGAAGTCCTCGTTCTTGTGCTTGGTCGCGGTCTCATCGTTCTCGTTTTTCATCTCGAACATAATCGAAATGACCTCGTTACCGCTTGCGTCGCACTCGCGGAAGATAAAGTCGCCCTTGGTGCCCTCGGACGCATCGTTATCCTTCTCGAAGTACGCGTTGGGAAACGCCGTCATGCGCAGGCGATTGAACTCGGTCTCGCAGTGCTGCTCGAGCGACTCGCCCACCATCTTGGTGGACAGGCGTACCTTCATGTCCTTAAGACGCTCAATCTCTTCGTCCTTGTAGCGAATCAGGTCATCGCTCGCGCGCTTGGCCTGCGCGAGCTCGAGCTCATGCGCCGCCTTGACCTGTTCCTCGCGAGAATCGCGCACCGCCAGCTCGCTCGTCAGCTTGGCACGTGCCTCATCGCGCTCTCGTTCCGCCGCGGCGACCGCCTTCGACAGCTCCATTTTTGCAGAAAGTTCTTGCTCACGAAGCTGTGCACGAAGGCCCTCGGCCTCGCGCTCGGACTGAGTCTTAGCATTCGAGAACTTCTCACGCACTTCTGTCTGGTAATCGGAAAGCTTACGATTCGCTTCGTTTTGCGCAGCCTCGAGCTTACGCTGCGCCTCGGCCGCAGCAGTTGCGAGTGCCATTTCTTGAGCCTTATCTGCGGCGGCAAGCTTTGCCTGCAACTCCGCAATCTGAGCATCGCGCGCGGCGAGGTCATTTTGAGTCGCATTGCGTACCGCGGCTTCGGCAAGCTTTGCTTCGTCATCTTTGCGCCCAAGCTGCGCACGCAGGCTATCGATCTCGCGCTGCAGCTCGGCATTCTCCTTTTGAGCATCGGCACGGGCCTCAACCGCCGCGCGCTGGCTTGCACTCTCGCGCTCTGCGGCAGCGCCCTCAAGCTTGGCACGCAGCTCGGCAAGCTCGGCATCGCGCTTGGCGACTTCTTGTGCCAGCTGCTGAGCTGCAGCGTTCTTCTGCTCGACAAGCTGAGCGTTGCGCTGAGACTCTGCCTTTTGCAAGGCAGCCGTCGAACGCGAGCGCTCAAGCTCCAGCGCCTGCTCGCCCTCGCGCTGGACTGCCTTCACACGCTCGTCCAGGTCGCGCGAAAACTCGGCATCGCGTACTTGCTTGACGATATCCGCATAGCCGGACGCATCGACCTTAAAAACTTCGCCGCAATGCGGGCACTTAATCTCGTTCATAGCAGCTCCTCGATGGACGCAAATTTCGACCGCCTACACTCTACCGCGCCGCACGGACAAAAAAGGCGCCGCTGCCATAATGGCAACGGCGCCAGAGCCACCACAAAGGTGCCTGTCCCCTTTGTGGTGGCTCTGGCGCCCTATAACCCAAAGAAGCTAAGAATCTGATCACGGCTTACGGGCTTGTACTCGTTGGCATCGAGACCGACATCGTAGCGAAAGATAGGGCGCTCGCGATCGCGGTTGCGCACGTTGGTGCGGTCTCCCCTGCTGTGGATATGCCCGTGCAGCATGACGGCGCCACGCGCCTTGCCGTTCCAGCTGAGCATGGGGTAGTGGCTCATAACCAGACGATGGCCCTTGGCATAGCCGGGAGCAATCTCCAGGTAATCGCGCACGTCTTCCCAAATCTGCGGTACGTCGGAATCTTCCCAGTCGCCGTCATGGTTACCGCGGATGAGCGTCACGTTCTGGCATTCGATACGCTCGCGCAGGCGCACCGCCTCCGCCAGGGGCAAACGATAGGTAAAGTCACCCAGAATATAGAGGCGGTCGTCCGCAGCCACGCACTCATTGATGGCATCGATGACCTTGCGGTTCATCTCCTCGACCGAGTCAAACGGCCGGTCCATGTCGTGCAAGATATTCGTATCGCCCAGGTGCAGGTCGGCGGTAAACCACATCATCGTCTATGCCCTCATTTCGCAACGTGTTCAACTCGTGCTAAGTATACAGACGTAGCGATGCGGCGGTTATCCAAAGAGCCCGCCGAACAGTCCGCGGCGGCGCTTGTCTTGCTTTTTCGAAGCGTCACCCTGAGTTTTCTTGTCCTGCCGCATCTTACGGTCCTGTTCCAGCTCATCGTCATCGAGTAGCACATCCCACTCAAACGGATCATCTGCCAGATCAAACAGGTCATCGTCATCAAACATGGCAGCCTCCATTGCCGACTAGCGAGCATCCACCACGTAGAGCCCAACGCGTACCTGATGCCACGGGCTGCGCTCGGGGGCAACCTGTTGCACGCGGGCCTCAAATACGTCCTCGTGGCCGTAATACATCATCAAGGACAGCGGGCCGACCTCGTTTCCCGGAACGTAGCCAAGTTTGGTCTTGCCATAGTAGATCGCAACTGCCTCGGGGTCATGGGGATTATCGCGCTCGGCGCACAGCGTCAGCTTATCGCCAACCTTAAGATCGCCCAGGACCAAGGCACCGTCGGCATACTGAAATCCTGCAATGTGAAATGACAGAAGAACACGTGAAGGCTCGTACATAGCAGCTCCTCTAACGGCCGGATAAACCGGTGTGTAACCTTATTGAGAAGTCTACGGTCCCGTGCGGACACAAATTCGCCCCACCCGCGCCTTTTCGACCGTTTGTCGCTACACCATCTGATTCTAATGCACAAACATGCGCACGAATTTGTGCTTCCAGCTTGCGTAGGGCGCATACCGAAACGGCACGTCCAGCCAGGTTGCCTTGTTCACGATACTCTTCTTGTGGCTAAACGTATCGAAGCTCTCGCGGCCATGGTACTGTCCCATGCCGCTCGCGCCCATGCCGCCAAAGCCCATATGACTCGTAGCCAGATGCATGATGGTATCGTTAACGCAGCCGCCGCCAAAGGGCACGTAGCGCACAAAGCGCTGCTGAACCTCGCGATCCTGACTAAAGATATACAGGGCCAGCGGCGTCGGACGATCCGTAATAAACGTCTCGGCCTCGTCTAGGCTCTCAAACGTCAGCACCGGCAAGATGGGGCCGAAAATCTCCTCCTGCATCACGGCGTCATCGGGGGACACGCCGTCCAAAATCGTCGGCTCAATCTTGAGCGATGCCTCACGCGCGGCACCTCCAAGCACGACCTTATCGAGATTGATCAGCCCGCGCACGCGCGCAAAATGCTTGGCGTTGACGATATGTCCGTAATCCTCATTGTCGAGTGGATGTTCGCCAAACATGCGGCGGACCTCCTCCTTGATAAGGCCCAGCAGCTCATCGTGCACGCGCACGTCGACCAGCAGATAGTCGGGCGCTACACAGGTCTGGCCCACGTTGAGCCATTTACCAAAGGCGATACGCCGTGCCGCGACCTTCAAATTTGCCGTCGCATCCACGATGCAGGGGCTCTTTCCGCCCAGCTCAAGCGTCACAGGCGTGAGGTTTTTGCTCGCGCGCTCCATGACGAGCTTGCCGACCGGAACGCTACCGGTAAAGAAGATTTTGTCCCAGCACTCATCGAGCAACGCATCGTTCTCGGCGCGCCCGCCCTCGACAACCGTCACCAGGCACGGATCAAATGCCTCTTCACAGATTTGCTTGAGCACCGCGCTCGATGCCGGAGCATAGGCACTCGGCTTGATGACCACAGTATTGCCCGCGGCAAGGGCGCCGGCGAGCGGCTCGAGTGTTAGCAAAAACGGGTAGTTCCACGGAGCCATGATGAGCGTGACGCCATAGGGCACGGCTTGCGTTTTGCACACGCTCACGGCGTTAGCGAGATCGCACGGACGCAGGCGCGGACGACTCCATCGAGCCACGTGAGCGATCTGATGTCGAATCTCGGAAAGCGACGTGCCGATCTCGCACATATAGGCCTCGTCATGCGACTTCCCCAAATCGGTCTTGAGCGCATGGGCGATATCAGCCTCGTGGGCCCGTACTGCATCGCGTAAACTCACGAGCGCGCGACGTCGAGCATCGACATCAAACGTGGCGCGCGTCTTAAAGTAGGTGCGCTGATCGCCGACGATGCGCGCAATTTCCTCGGTGTTCATGGCAACCTCCTAGTTCTCGTCCTCAAACATACCACCTGCAACAACTTCGTACATATGCTCGAGCTCCAGGCGGTCCATCAAAAGCGGAACGGGGTACAGGGGATTGGCCTCGGCATCGGCATGCGCCGCCATCTGCGGAATGTCGGAGCGGCGAATGCCCGCCACATATTTGGGAATGTCCAAGGCGGCGTTCATTCGATCGACCCAATCGATAAAGGCCTCGGCCGCCAGGCTGTCCTGCGCGTTAGCCGGCGCGATACCGGCCATGCGGGCAAGATCGGCGAGCTTAGGAGCAGCAGCTTCGCCATAGGCGCGAAGCATATACGGCAGGATGATAGCGTTGGCCAAGCCGTGCGGAATCCCGTAACGCCCACCCAAGCTGTGTGCGATGGCGTGAACGTATCCAACATAGGAGCGCGTAAAGGCAACACCCGCCTTATACGCCGCCGAAAGCATATTGCGACGCGCACGCATGTCGTCGCCATGCTCATAGGCCTCGAGCAAATTGTCGTGGATGAGCTGCACCGCCTGTCGCGCCATCTTGCGCGTATAGGGCGTGGTGCTTCGCCCGATAAACGCCTCGACGGCATGCGTCAGGGCGTCCATGCCCGTCTGCCCCGTAATGGAGGCGGGCAGACCGAGCGTAAACTCGGGGTCGTGCGCCGCAAAGCGCGGGATAAGCACAAAGTCGTTAATGGGATACTTGTAGTGCGTCTCGTCATCGGTAATTACCGCCGCAAGCGTGACCTCGCTTCCCGTGCCCGCCGTGGTGGGAACGGCGATGAGCAGCGGCAGACGACGATGAATCCGCAGCAGCCCGCGCATCTTGTTGATGGGCTTGCTTGGCTGCGCAATGCGTGCGCCCACGCCCTTGGCGCAGTCCATGGCTGATCCTCCGCCAAAACCGATAATGGCCTGGCAGGCGCGCTCTCGATACAGGGACGCCGCCTCCTCCACATTCGAGACCGTGGGGTTCGCACGCGTTTCGGCATAGACCGTAACGCCAATCCCCTGAGCCGTAAGCGCACGCTCGAGTGATGCCGTGAGTCCCAAACGTGCAATGCCAGGGTCTGTCACGATAAGGACCTTCTGGATCGAGCGCTTTTGAAGCACCGCGGGCACATCCTCGGCATGCTCCAGAATGCGCGGCTCGGTATAGGGCAGGATCGGCAATGCAATGCGAAAAACCGTCTGATATGTTCGGCACCAGGCACGACGGGCTAGATGTATAAAGGAAACTCCTTCATTTGTTGATTGGTCAACATTTGCTCGACCGATTGTACTCAGCGGCGGTCAAAGGCGGCCTGCCAATCGTTAATCAATCAACATCTTCATATCTCAAAATTGTTTTATTAAAAATCATTCCTAATAGGCTTCACATTTGGTTGCATTTATGGATAATAGAACCCGTCAAGACGCACGTCCGGAGAGGGCCCTTACGGGACCGGACAAGCGCCCCATCGCCATCGATCGAAAGGATCGAATCATGAAGTTTGTTTGCCCCGTTTGCGGTTATGTGGAAGAGTTCGACGGCGACCAGCTGCCCGAGGACTTCAAGTGCCCCCAGTGCGGCGTTCCCGGTTCTCGTTTCTTGAAGCAGGAGGAGGGTCAGCTCGAGTGGGCTGCCGAGCACGTCGTGGGCGTCGCCAAGATGGAGGGCGTCTCCGAGGACATCGTTGCCGACCTGCGCGCCAACTTTGAGGGCGAGTGCTCCGAGGTCGGTATGTACCTGGCCATGGCTCGCGTCGCCCATCGCGAGGGTTATCCCGAGATCGGCCTGTACTGGGAGAAGGCTGCTCACGAGGAGGCCGAGCACGCCGCCAAGTTCGCTGAGCTCCTGGGCGAGGTCGTGACCGACTCCACCAAGAAGAACCTCGAGATGCGCGTTGAGGCCGAGAACGGCGCCACCGCCGGCAAGACCGATCTCGCCAAGCGCGCCAAGGCCGCTGGTCTCGATGCCATCCACGACACCGTGCACGAGATGGCTCGCGACGAGGCCCGCCACGGCAAGGCTTTCGCCGGCCTGCTCAAGCGCTACTTCGGCTAAGCCAAACGCCTGAGAGACATTCTCTAGCTTTATAAGGCCCGGACCGCATGGTTCGGGCCTTTTTCGTGCCTCACAAACTTGTTAACTCACTGAAATAGGACCGCCTTCGGCATAGGTTTCTCGTCAAAAACTAAGTGAGTAGACTTTTTGGAACTTGCCAAGCACGCCATCCATATTGCTTTATAAAGCCGCAGGTAAATGACTTATTGCAAAACGGCCTGGTCGCCAAAGTGTCAAAAGTCTACTCACTTAGAACCGCAGCCGTCCACGATCGAGCTGTTTTGTGTCTAACGGGCATCTTTCCGTCGATTACTCCCAATTTTGTCCAGTCAACAAATAGTTCAGACCTGAGTAATGTCTCAGCCCTTTGCTCATCTGAGCTTTTATCACGATATTCAGCATCGAGCATCCTGCATACGGCCTTAACGATCGCGCGGAATCTATCCTCATCGGATATCTGTCTGTGTGTCAGGAGAAGTACATCGTAGCCCATGGCTTGAAGGGCTGTCATGCGGTCAGCGTCACGCAAGCCATCCCCTGCGCGTCCGTGCGAGGCCTTTCCCTGACATTCAATAGCCACCTGTCGCCTGCCGTCCGGCGAAGACAAAAGTAGATCGATATACACACGGGACTTTCCCACAATCGCTCGAGCACTTGTGCTTAACGTCACTTCGACATTGAGCTCTATACCGCAAAACCCTTCGCCTCCCAAGGCTCGCGGCAGTCCAAGCAACAAATACGCCTCGACCTCAAAAGGCGACGCGGCACCCAATGGAACGGGTTGTGATACCGCCATTAATCTATTGCCGTAACGCATCCCGCAAACATCTGAACAAAAACGGTCAAGGTCTCCGCCCAAAACCAAAGCGTCTCGACGCCATAAATTTGAGGCAGTGCCGTCCTCGGACGGGCAGCGCACCCAACCGAACGTTGTCGAAATCGCACCTGAATCAATTGCACGCCTAAGCTCCGCCTCAAGTGCCGCCGGCAGAGCGCACACCGCAAACAAGCCACACATCTCCGCCAATACCAAAAGAAGCTGAAGATCCGTCAGATGCCGCGACATGATGAATGCCGTCAGCAGAGGAGACGTAACCAAAAACCCATGCTCCGTTTCCAGCACGGATTCCCTGGGGAGCTCACCAAGAAACAGCCGCTGCCTAATGCTGGCAGGACAAGTCCGTTTGTTTCTCGTCCGAACCAATGTATACAACGGAAAGCCGAACACAACCGCAGCCGTCGGGTTACGGGCGAGGTCATATCGCTGCCGGTCTTCTTCCGGCCGTGGAAGCGGCGGACATAGAGCGCGGACCTGAGGGGGCAAACGCCAATACCTAAAAGCCGATATGTCACAAAGTAGATCCTTCATACGCACAGGAAACCACGAATTTCAACCCAGTCAGTCACACATTGGCGCGAACGCGCCAAAAATGGTGCCGAACGGACTGCCAAGTTTTCAACAGCCCTCCCCAACTGGCCAAAAGCTTGCCGAGAGCTGGACGAAGTTCTGTTGAAAACCCCATTTTTTTCTCATGCAGAAGCTTTGCGCGACAAGTGAGTAGACTTTTTTGAACATCCCGAGCAGCCCGGTCATCCTGCTTTTCAAAACCGCAGGTAGATAGCTTGTTACAAAACTGCCTGGTCGCCAAAGTTCCAAAAGCCTACTCACTTAGGTTGCAGAGTGCTCCCATTAGCTGCGATTCCAAGGTATTTAGCGCTTTTGGACTCAAATCGTCATACTGAACAAGAATTTGACTTGAGTTTTCAGGGACAGATGCGCCATCGGCACACCAATAACAGTCACTGATATCGACAAAAGGGATACTCGAGCGCGTGAGGGCCCGCACAAAAGAGCTTCCGCCCGCTCCGCGCTCCGCAACCACGGTGCAGTAAAGGCCCGCGTCTGCATGCTCGATCGAGACCTCTCCTGCCGGAAATACCTTCCGCACAAGCACCATCAGGCCATCACGCGCCTCGCGAGCACGAACGCGCACGCGGTTCACATGTCGCTCGTAATCACCCGATTCCAGCAAACGAGCCAAAGCGACCTGGTCAACAGAACTCACCGACGAGGCGTAAAAACCAAGGTTGCGCCTAAACCGCTCCATTAGCTCATCGGGCAGCACCATGTACGCTAGACGCAACGCCGATGACAGGCTCTTCGAAAACGTGTTGGTGTAGATAACCGACTGGGAGGCATCGATCGACGCGAGCGCGGGAATTGGCTTGCCGGCAAGGCGAAACTCACAATCAAAGTCATCTTCGATGAGGTACCGACCTGGTCGCTCGGCGGCCCAGCTCAGCAGCGCATAGCGACGCGCAATGCTCGTCACAAGACCGGTGGGATACTGATGGGACGGCATAAGGTGAAGGACATCGGTCCCAGTTTTCTGCAGAGCGCTCAGGTCCACGCCGTCGTCATCCAACGGGATATGTCGTACTTGGCAGCCCATAGCCTGATAGATGCGCGTCAGACGCAAATAGCCCGGGTCCTCAACGGCATACACCTTGTCAGCGCCAAGCAACTGAACCAACATGGTATCGAGCAGCTGGGCGCCTGCACCGATAACAATGTTGTTGGGGTCGACATTCATGCCCCTTGTCCCACGCAGATGGTGAGCAATTGCGCGTCGCAGCCGAGCGGTGCCCTGCGCCGGTGCGGGCGAAAAAATTTCGCGCTCATCTTCGGATGCCAGCGTCGCCCGTAGTGCGCTTTGCCAAAGCCGCGCCGCCTCCAAAGCGGAAGGAGAAAGTGCATCGAACAGCTCGACCTGTCCGTTGACATCATGCGCGCTGAGGCCCACAGAGACGGTATCTCGGTCGATGCCCTGCGAAGCCAAAGGCAAAACCGGTGCATCCGGAAGCTTGCAAGCGTAGTAGCCACGACGCGGCATTGAGCAAATATAGCCCTCGGCAAGTAACTGGCTATATGCATTCTCGATGGTAATGACACTGATTCCCAGATGACTGGCAAAGGCGCGCTTAGACGGAAGATGCTCCCCCGCCACAATACGTCCAGCAACAATATCATCTCGAATTTGCTGGTAAACATACTCATAAAGCGATGCTTCGCCGCGTTTTTCCAAATTGTAGTCAAGCATGAGTTTGCCACCTGACCTTATCGAGCTGTTCAATCTGGTATTAGGCTGACATTATTATTATCTCGAAAACTGAGTATTTTGCCATACCCAGCTCCCCGATAGGATGTTCCGTCAAGCAATGCACATGCCAACCAAGGGAGCAACCATGGCAGAACAGACCAGCAAGGCCGATCGCGTCAAACTCAATCGCGAACTCGCGCAGATGCTCAAGGGCGGCGTCATCATGGACGTCACCACGCCCGAGCAGGCACGCATCGCCGAGGAGGCAGGCGCCTGCGCCGTCATGGCACTCGAGCGCATCCCGGCCGACATCCGCGCCGCAGGCGGCGTCTCGCGCATGAGCGACCCCAAGATGATCAAGGGCATCCAAGAGGCCGTCTCCATCCCCGTCATGGCCAAGTGCCGCATCGGTCACATTGTCGAGGCGCAGGTCCTACAGGCCATCGAGATCGATTACATCGACGAGTCCGAGGTTCTCTCCCCCGCCGATGACGTCTATCACATCGACAAGACCCAGTTTGACGTGCCGTTTGTCTGCGGCGCCCGCGATCTGGGCGAGGCGTTGCGCCGTGTTGCCGAGGGCGCCACTATGATTCGCACCAAGGGTGAGCCGGGTACGGGCGACGTCGTTCAGGCCGTGCGTCACATGCGCAAGATCCAAAAGCAGATCCGCGACGTTGTTGCCCTGCGCGACGACGAGCTCTTTGAGGCAGCCAAGCAACTGCAGGTTCCGGTCGAGCTGGTACGCGAGGTCCATGCCACGGGCAAGCTTCCCGTCGTGAACTTTGCCGCCGGCGGTGTAGCGACCCCGGCCGATGCCGCGCTGATGATGCAGCTGGGTGCCGAGGGCGTCTTTGTCGGCTCGGGCATCTTTAAGAGCGGCGACCCCGCCAAGCGCGCCGCTGCCATCGTCAAGGCCGTGGCAAACTTCACCGATGCCAGGCTCATCGCCGAGCTTTCGGAGGACCTGGGCGAGGCCATGGTGGGCATTAACGCCGACGAAATCGAGATTATCATGGAAGAGCGCGGGCGCTAGTCCAGCAGAAAGGATCGCACATGAGCGATTATGCAGACCAAACGGTTGCCGTGCTGGCGGTCCAAGGCGCTTTTGCCGAGCACGAGGCAAGACTATTCGAGCTTGGCGCACACTGTATTGAGCTGAGGCAGGCGGCTGATTTGAAGCAGGACTTTGACCGTCTGGTACTTCCCGGCGGCGAGTCTACCGTTCAAGGGAAGCTGCTTGATGAGTTGGGCATGCTCGAGGAGCTTCGTGCCCGTATCGCTGAAGGTATGCCCGTCCTGGGCACCTGCGCCGGCCTGATTCTACTGGCTCACGACCTTGCCGCCCATGACGATAAGGGCACGCCGCGTCTGGAAACCATGGATGTACTTGTCGAGCGCAATGCCTACGGCAGGCAGCTCGGCAGCTTTCGAACCAAGGGGCAAATAGCCGGCATCGACGGTGAAGTGCCGCTGACGTTTATCCGCGCGCCCCGCATCGTCAAGGTCCACGGCGACGCCAAGGCCTTAGCGAAAGTCGACGGTCGTATTGTCGCCGCCCGTCAGGGCAACCAGCTCGGCGTAACCTTCCACCCCGAGCTCGACGACGATACCCGCCTCCACGAACTGTTCCTACAAATGTAGGCATCGAAATCAACAAACGAAACGAGAGTGGATGATCTCCCACTTTGAGCTTGAATGCAGGCTCAAACCGGGAGATCATCCACTCTTGTTCTATGTAGTCGTTTAAGAACGTCCCCAATGACTACAAGGAGTGTCCCAAGCTGCCGGCAGAGACGATATGAGCAGGACATAAAAACATTGAGAGCCCCTGCTGCAT
>CAJLCM010000004.1:0-59678 GCA_905205145.1 uncultured Collinsella sp. | reverse complement strand
TTTCCTGCTCTACAGTCCTGCTCACGACGGAGGCCACATTAAGTGGCCTCCTGTTCGTGCGGAACTCGCGATAAACCTTATATCCGGCCCCTCCGTCCGGGGACCTTTCTGTATCGATATAGCTTCTGGGCTGTTTTGGCGTCGACAACGTCCAGCAAGGTTAACAAGCCAGTGTCGAATTTCCGGCGTGCTTTAGCTGAAAGAAAAAGTTGGCATGCGGAGCTTTGCTCCGCATTTGGGATGGGAGCCCCTCGGGAGCGGGCGGGCGTATACAAGGTTTATCGCGAGTTCCGCACGAGCCGGAGAGCACTTAATGTGCTCTCCGTGCGAGCAGGACTGTAGAGCAGGAAACCTTGCATACGCCCGCCCGCTCCCGAGAGGCATCTCTCATGCAAAAACTGTCGTGGGGTAAAGTCCGAGGTCAGTGGCGTTTTATACCGAGAAATCAAAAAAAGTTGAAAATTCATTACAAATTTGCGTTGACTTTAGGTAACTAAAGTTTCATACTCCTTTTCAACCACTGGGGGATGTGAACACGCACGGATCGTTCACATCATGATTGAAGAGGATTTCTTAGACATGTTCACGCATCAGCTAAACATTATCAGCGTAGTAATTATCTGATGCGGGTTAGCACATACAGCTGGCCCGTACGATAACGGGCGGCTGATGAAGATGAGGGCCGTCGAGCGCAACCGACGGCCCTCATTTTTTATGTCTAGGAAGTTCTTTTTAGAGGAGGAAATGTAATGAACGGAGTTTTGCTCATGGTTGTGGCCGCGGCGGTGCTCGCCTGCGGCTATCTGGGCTATGGCCGATGGCTGGCCAACAAGTGGGGCGTTGACAAAGAGGCCCTCACGCCGGCCAAGCGCATGAAGGACGGCAACAGCTTCTCGCCCGTCTCCGCCTTCACCGCGTTCTCGCACCAGTTCAGCTCGATCTGCGGTGCTGGCCCTGTTACGGGTACGATCGTCGCCATGGCCTTTGGCTGGCTGCCCGTCGTGCTCTGGGTCCTCGTCGGCGGCATCTTCTTTGGTGCCGTCCACGACTTTGGTGCCCTGTACGCTTCGATGAAGAACAACGGCAAGTCGCTCGCTCAGCTCATCGAGAAGTACATCGGCAAGACCGGCCGTCGCCTGTTCCTGCTGTTCTGCTGGCTGTTCTGCATCATCGTCATCGCCGCCTTCACCGACATGGTCTGCAAGACGTTCATGTTCACCCCGGCCGTTGACGCTTCTGGTGCTGCTACCGGTGCCATCGACTTCACCAAGTCCTATGCCGCCGGCTGCGCTGGTACCATCTCCATCCTGTTCACCTTCGTCGCTATCGCCTTTGGTTGGGCCCAGAAGAAGTTCAACCTCACCGGTGCTGCCGAGTTCGTCACCGGCGTGGTCCTCATGGTTCTCATGTTCGCCGTCGGTATGCAGTTCCCGGTCTACCTGGATAAGTTCCAGTGGTTCGCCGTCGTCATGGTCTACCTGGTCTTCGCTGGCGCTATGCCCATCCAGATGCTCAAGACCCCGCGTGACTACCTCACTTCCATCATGATGATCGTCATGATCGTCTGCGCTGTCCTCGGCATCGTCGTCCTCGGTGTTAACGGCCAGGCCACGATGACCGCTCCGGTCTTTACCGGCTTCTCTGGTGCTTCCGGCATGATGTTCCCGGTCCTGTTCGTCTCCGTCGCTTGCGGTGCTCTCTCCGGTTTCCACAGCCTCGTTTCTTCCGGCACCTCTTCTAAGCAGGTCGAGAAGGAGCAGGACGCCGTCAAGGTCGGTTACGGCGCCATGATCGTCGAGTCCTTCGTCGGCATCCTTGCCATCATCGTCGCCGGCATCATGTTCTCCGACATGAACACCGCCGGTACCGGCGCCCTCAACGCCGGTGTCGCTTCCACCCCGTTCCAGATCTTCGCCGCTGGCATCTCCCGCGGTATGCAGGCCTTCGGTGTTGACGGCACGCTCGCTACCGTCTTTATGACCATGAACGTCTCCGCTCTGGCCCTGACCTCGCTCGACGCCGTCGCCCGCATCGCCCGCACTTCGTTCTCCGAGTTCTTTGCCCAGACCAACGATGCCCTGGCCATCGAGTCCAAGGCCGGCTACATGAAGGTCCTCGGCAACCCCTGGTTCGCCACGGTCGTTACCCTGCTTCCCGGTCTCGCCCTCGCTTTTGGTGGCTATGCCAACATCTGGCCGCTCTTTGGTGCTTCCAACCAGCTGCTCGGCGGCATGACCATGATCACCCTCGCCGTGTTCTGTAAGTGCACCGGCCGCAAGGGCTGGATGCTCTACGTGCCCGTCGCCTTCCTGCTCTGCTGCACCTTCACCTCGCTGGTCCAGAGCGCCATGGGCTGCATGACCGCCGTCCAGGCCTACGGTTTCTTCGGTACCATCCCGGCTACCGCCACCACGGCCGCCGTCTCCGTCGCCGCCACCAAGGGCCTGCAGCTTGTCTTCGCCGTCCTGCTGATGGTCCTGGGCCTCATCGTCGCCGTCAACTGCCTCAAGGAGCTCTTCGGCAAGGAGGCCGGTTCCATGCCCGACGAGGAGCCCGAGTGGTCCGAGATGGGCAAGGCCGAGTACGGCCGCGCCGCTGCCGCTGAGGCTCCTGCCGACGCCGAGGCCGCCAAGGCTTAGTCGACCTGACGAGTTGAACGTCACATCTATATGACTCGGAAAGACCGGGTCCGCGACTTCGCGGGCTCGGTCCTTTTTTCATGCAAAAGCTGGTGACGCTCGAGTGTTCTCGCAGATGTTTTGCGTGGATAAGGGCGTGCGTTGTACCATATAGACGTATATGTGTACATATGAAAGGGGCCCCGTGGCCAAGACGGTATATTCCGATAACCAAAATAATGTCGATGCCCTGGCTGAACGTCTGAGCAGCCAGACGTCGCTTTCTGCCGAGCGTGCCAAGCTGGTTGCCTACGACCTGCTCTGCCGCAAGGCGCTCAAGATTAAGTCGAGTGCGCTGGCGCAGATTTTCCGCTCCGTCGATAAGGAATGTGACACCAAGGCGATGCGCGATGAGCTTATCGCGGCAAATATCGTGACAAAGATCGAGGGTAGCGGCATTAACGGGCGCCCGGCGTTCTATACCATCAATGCCGAGATCCGCGATGTCCAGGAGCAGCCTGCCGAGTCCGTCGAAGATTTTGTCGTCGAGGATTCCGCTGACGTGCCTGCTGTGGAAGAAGTTGCTCCGCGTGAGCATGTCGATACCGATGAGTTGCTCGATGAGAACGTCGTGCGTGCCTTTACGGCCAAGGCAGGACGCGGCGGTTTTGGCGGGGGTGGCAAGCGCGATGCGCAGCGCCGCGCCCAGCAGGAGCGCTTCCGTCGCGCCGTTGCTCAAAAGGGTGAGACGGATGCCGAGACTGTTGAGACCGAGGCTGCTGCCGAGTCGCAGAAGCCCACGAAGGAGCAAAAGCCCGTGGAGGCCCAAGAGCCCAAGCGCCGTCGCGGTGCTCACTTTAAGGCTGCACAGCAGGATGCCGCGCGTGAGGCTGAAGAGTCTTCTGAGGTTGCAGACGATGTTGAGGAGTCTGCCAAGAAGGCTCCGGGTTCGTGTCGTCCCGGACGTGGTTTTGCGGGGCGCGCGTATCCCGTAAGGCGTCAGGAGAAGAGCGAGCCGGCTTCGACCACTCAGACCAAGAAGACCGAACAAACCGAGAAAACCGTTGAGCCGGCGGCTCGCGAGCAGCAGCCTTCCGAGTCGCAGTCTGCGGCTGGCACCGAGGTCAAAGCTCAACAGTCCGCCGATAAGCAGGCGGGGGAGAGCGCCTCGAGCAAGCCCCGCCGCCGTCGTCACCGCGGCGGTCGTGGCTCAAATGCCGAGGCTGCGGCCGAGAAGGCAGCGACGCAAAGCAAGGATGCGAAGGCTGAGGCCCCGGCGGAGCAGCCCAAGCGCCAGCCGGCGAAGGGGGACAAGCCCGAACGTTCGCAAAAGAGCTCGTCCGCGCCAAAGCAAGAGCGCAAAGCTCAGGCAGATTCCAAGCGCAAATCCCAGGCTCAGCCCAAACCGACTGCAAACGTTGCGGCCGCCCAGCAGCCTGAGCCGCCCGCTCATGGCGAGGTTTCGGCGTTTGCTCTGGCACGTGTCCTGGGCAGGCAGCTGCTCAAGGTCGTTCCTACGCCAATGGCGCTCTCCAAGATTAAGGAGCAGCAGACTCAAATTGTTAAGGTCGAGGGCAAGGACGGCAAAAAGGCTCCGCAGCGCACTCAGCACAACGAGATGTCCAACCGCAAGATTGCCGAGGAAATTGCGATCATCCAGGCTTGGATTGAGCAGAATCGCGGTGCCGACACGCCGGTCGCTTCGCGTCGCCAGCGCGCCTACCAGATTTTTAACGATGAGAAGGCCTTTGACGGCAAGCACGGCGAGCGCCTGATTCGGCGTATGACCGAAAAAGGTATCAGCATGCAGGCGATTAAGGTCGCCCCCAACCGCCCCGTGCACTTTACGGGTTTCTTTACGCTGGGCGCCGACAAGCCGTTCATTATGGTCGAGAACCTAGACACCTATGACGAAATCGTCAAGCTCCTGCGCGGCCGCAAGCACGCCAAGCTTTTTGGCACCAAGGTGGGCGGCGTGATCTTTGGCGGTGGCTGCAAGGCGAGCGTTTCGCACGCACTGGATGATTATCTGGCCGAGATCGGCTATCGCTTTAACTATGTCTACTACGTGGGCGACATCGACCGAGAGGGTGCGCGCATTGTCGAGCAGACCCGTAACGCCAATGTGGTAGAGATTCGCCTGCATGCCGGTATGTATCGCGCCATGCTTGCCGAGCACAAGCGTCGCGTGAAGGCCGGCGGAGAGTGCGAACCCGCAGCTGCCAACCAGGGTGTGCCGCAGAACCTGGCGGCGACGATCAAGGATCTGCCCATGGTCACGCGCGTGCAGTTCCGCAACGTGCTGCGCGAGGGCGGACGCATTCCACAGGAGATTCTGATGACCGCCGACTATCGGGATGGCGACTCGGGAAGCTTCGACCGCATGCTGAACAATTAGTTCCGCCGTTCTACCGAACGGCGGTCCTCTCGACGCTGCGAGGGGCCCTGGCACGGCAATCTGACGTTCAACTTCGGCGGCGCGACCAGAAGGTCGGCGCCGCCTTGTTTCACGTCACCTTGCCATGCCAGGGCCCCTCTCGCTGTCACGTCCAAAACATCGGGGCTAGTGGCCTCCTGTTCGTGCGGAACTCGCGATAAACCTAAGCCGGTGCCCCCGCTCTCCCGGGGCCTGTGGCTACTTGGTTGTCGCAAGCGGCTCGCTTTTCGGAACTGGGCTGATGATTTCTAGATGTAAGGCGCTCTTGGTCCTAACGGGCCTGGGGCGCCTATCTTTTGGAGGTAGATTTTTGGGACATGCCTGAAAATCTACCTCAAACTTCTAGTGCAGGACGAGAAGTTGTAGCTGAAACTTCTCTTGTAGGACGAGAAGTTATATACTCAAGATGTTGAAAGGAGAGCATTATGGCGCCTACAGCGTTGGGTATTGCAGAGATTGTTGCCGAGGCCCGTTCCTTTGAGATTCCTCACGTCGTGCATCGAGACGATGCCATCAGTGATCTTCCTGAGCCAAAGCCGTTCAATCTTGTCCATATCATCACGGGTATCAGGCGCTGCGGCAAAACGTTCTATGCGTTTCAATGGATTCGTCGCCTTATCGATCGCGGTGTCGATGCCGAGCGTATCTTCTATTTCAATTTTGCTGATGACCGTCTTCGACCGGCGCCGGACACGCTCATGAGCGACATTTTGGAAGAGTATTGGCGGCAGGTTCCCTCAGCGCGAACGAAAGGCTGTTATCTCTTTCTGGATGAGGTGCAGGAGACCGATGGCTGGCAGGGCGTTTGTCAGCGTTTGGCGGAGCACGAGAGCGTAACGCTTGTTATCACCGGATCGTCCTCAAAACTATCTGCCGATGAAATAGCGACGCAGTTTCGCGGTCGCTCGCAAGAGCACGCTATGCATCCGCTTTCATTCCGCGAGTATTGTGCGTTTCATCACATTGAAACGCCGGATATGTCTACTAGTGCTGGGGCTCCAGCTGTTTCTCCGCAGTGGCGAACTGATCTGGAATCGGCATATGACCGTTATCTCATAGAGGGTGGCTTTCCTGGGGTTCAGGAGCTTGATGCCGGTTCGCGTATTCAGATGCTTCAAGCCTATTTGCGAGATGTTGTTGCACGAGACATTCTCGAGCGGAGCGGGCGCACGGATATCGCTCTTGCCAACCAAGTAGGGCTCTTCTGCCTTCGAAACACGGGTTGCGACCTTTCGGTTAACAGTTTGTTGGAAGCCTTAAAGTCTGTCGGATATCGAGCGTCATGGGAAAAAATAAACGAACTCGTTCGTTTATTCCAGCAGGCTCATCTCATTGGATTACTTCCGGAGTATTCAACTTCTTTGGCTCCTAAGACAACGACAACAGACAAGGTCTATGCCGTCGACCAGGGGATGGCATATGCAACATCGCGTGCTAATCAGCAGGATATAGGAAAGCGTTTGGAGACTGCGATTTATGCTGAACTCATGCGCCGTACGGCAAACGGCCGGTTGGAAACGGTGACTTCATTTACGGCTCCAACGCAAGCACGAGAAAAAGTTGATTTCTTGGTCGGCGACGCTTTGGCATCGGAACCATACGCGCTTTACCAGGTGACAGTCGATATGACGGCAGAGAAAACGCGCAGGCGTGAAGTTGGTTCCCTTGAGGTTGCTATGGTAAAAACCGGTATCAAGGATGCCAATATCATCACGCTGCGCGAGGCGACCCAGATCAAAACGGAGCATGGCGTCATCGAGGTTATTCCCGCATGGAAATGGTCGCTTGGTCTGTAATGCTACGCCGGCCCGCCGGGGCCGCACGGCACCATGTTGATGACCGGCACTTTAGGAACGTCCCTAAGTGCCGGTTTGGCTGGAAAGTTTAGATGCGGGGAGCCCGTTGCTGGTATGGGACGGAGGGATTCCGCGTCCGCCTGGTCGGCGGCCGCGCTCCGCTGCGTCGCTTCGCTCCTTGCGTGCTGCGCTGGAAAACGCTTCGCGTTTCCTCAGCTCCGCACCCTTGCGGGTTCGAATCCCTCCGCTTGCTCACAAGAAAAGCCTCCCGATCGGCTATGCGTTCGAGAGGCTTGTTTCTTTGGCTGGGACGGAGGGATTCGAACCCCCAACAGCCGGCACCAAAAACCGGAGTTCTACCGTTGAACTACGTCCCAATGTGTGGTGTTGCCCAAAAGCAACTCGTTTAGTTTACCTAATCTGCGAGGGCATCGCAAACGCCATCGAGCAGGCGTACGGCGAGTGTCTGCGCGTCGCTGGCCGTGAAGGTGCCGTTGTAGCGCGTCATGCCCGTTAGCCCAATGCGAATGCGTGCCGGCTTCTGCTGCGCGGCGACATTGGCAGTGCGGATGCGCTGGGCCAGGTTGTGGCACTCGGCGAGGGCAATCGTGGCGCGCGGTGCGGCGTCGGCGGGCAGCTCGTCGCTTGCGATCTCGAGCACCAGGTCAACGTCGGTTGGGACCTCGGAGTCGCAGAGCATCATGCCGCTGTTGTCGGTCGTTGCCGTGGCGATATTCCACATGCGCGACGCAACGCTGCGCGCGATGGGGTCCTCGCCGATAACGGCAATCTGGAAGCGCTCGAGCACGTTGGCGGCGCGAGCAAAACCGATGCGGGACTCGGCTTCGGTGACCGAGGGCTTGCCCTCCCACACATGGTGCAGGCGGTTGATGTAGGCGTAGGTGTCCTGGAAGGCCATGCCGTCGGCAAACAGGCCGACATTTTCCTGGAACTGCTGCAGGGCGGCCTCGGTATGCGGACCAAAGTAGCCGTCGTCTTCACCACAGGCAAAGCCCAAAACGTTGAGAGCGCGCTGCAGGGCCTGCACATCGGCGCCATGGAAATTGGGCATGCGCAGATAGAGGGTGCGGTCGCCCAGCTTATACGAAGCGTCTACAAGGGCGCTCCAGCAGGGGATATCGACGGCATGACCGGCAGCAAGGCCGCTGTCGAGCCTGAAGGTGCTGACGGCCTGCTCAGTGGTGGCTCCAAAGTACTTGTCGGTGACTTCGGCGGCATCAATCGTGTAGCCGAGCTGCAGGAGACGAGACTGCACGTCCTCGACGGCTGCTCCTTGCATGCCCGTTGTAATAGGTTCCATGAACGAACCCCTTTCGGCGTACCATTCGTACTATTTGAGCGTCTGTCGGATAGACAACGCAAAGGGATGCATAAACATGCACTCAACAGTGTAGCAAGTTGTGCCTAAATACGCTGCTGACAGGTTTTATAACCCCCGTTAGTTAAGGCGCTCCACAAAGAAATCTGCCATGGAGAGGAACAGCTCGCGTGCGTGCGGATCAAGCTCAACGTTCTCGATGGCCGCTTTGGCCTTAGCGGTCAGGTCGAGCGCGTAAGTGCGGGCATAATCGATGGAGCCGGTCTCTTGGAAGATATCCACGGCGCGTGCGAGCTGCGCGGGATCATCGGTGCCCGAGGAAAGAAGCTCCTCGACCTCGTCGTGGTGGCGCTCATCAGAGAGGGCATGAACGGCGACAAGCGTGCGCTTGCCCTCGGTGATGTCGGTGCGGAAGTCCTTGTTGGCGGCTTCCTTAGTGCCGACAAGGTTGAGCAGGTCGTCCTGAATCTGAAAGGCAAGGCCCGTGTGCAGGCCAAAGGCGCGCAGCGCTTCGATTTGCTCATCGCTGCCGCCGCCGATAATGGCTCCGGCGGCAAGCGGCGTGGCTCCGCTGTAAAACGCGGTCTTGTGCGTCGCCATGTCCAGGTAGTCATCAACCGAGATATCAAAGCGCCCGTCACGGACCCAACCCAGGTCGAGCGCTTGACCCTCGATGGTGCGGACGATCATCTCGGTAAGCTCGTGGAGCACGCGCAGCTTCACGTCGGACTCCAGCGTGGGGTCGTCGAGAACCGTCTTGGTGACCATGGTGAGCGCCAGGTCGCCACAATTGATGGCAAGGCCCGTGCCCTCGGTAAGGTGCATGCAGGGCTTGCCTCGACGAAGCTGTCCGTTGTCGGCGATGTCGTCGTGGATCAGCGCGCCCGACTGGAAGTGCTCGATGGCTGCCGCGGCGCTGCGGGCGCTCTCAAAGCTGCCGCCCACTGCGGTTGCGGCGAGCATACAGATAAGCGGGCGATGGCGCTTGCCGGCGTTGGCCGTAAAAGCCGAGAGCGGCGCGTACAGGTAGCGCTCGATATCGGCAGAGGTCGCCTGTCCGTCAAAGAACGTGGCCAGATAGTCGTTAATCTGGTCAAAGTGCTGGGCTAAAAAGCTGGTAAACGGACTGGACACGGGTTCTCGCATTCTTTCTTAGGTTACATCGTTGCGGTGTGCAGATACCATATTGCCACATTGGAGTTGCCGGCGCGTCTGTTTTGGCGATTTGGAGAAACGGGACGCGTGCGCGTGCCGGCTGCTTATATAAGCCTAAAGTGCTCGAGCGCCTTGACGACGCCATCTTTGTCGACCGAGTCGGTGATGTAGTCGGCGCGCTTTTTGAGATAGTCTGGCGCATTGCCCATGGCGATACCGACATCGACGGCGTTCATCAGCGAGACGTCATTGCTGGCGTCGCCGATGCCGTATACGGTTCCATGGTGGGGATCGAGGGCGTCGAGTACAGACTGGATGCCCTCGCGCTTCGTGCATTCGCGGGGCGAGATTTCGGTTACCTCGAGTTCGAGCTCGTTAAAGCACAACAGCGGCTCAAGTGCCTTATCTTGAGCGATGTGGTTGGCGAGCGATGTAGACATCAAGATCTTGTAGGCACTGTAATGTTGCAGCTGCGTGACTGCGTCGCCCAGGGTGCGCGCGTATCCGGGAGCATCGGGGGCATCAGCACTCATGCGCACGACGCCGTTGAGGCCCTCAAAGCGGATGACTTCGCCCGACTGCTCAAGATAGGGGGCAAGACGCTGCAGCATACTGGGCGTCATCGACAGATCACGAATTGCGTGTCCGTTGATCTCGGCGTAACCGCCCGCAAGACAGACGATGCCGGTCCAGGGCAGCTCAAGAAGTTTGGGGTGGATGCAACTGAGGGTGCGCCCCGTACAGATAAAGGCCATGTTGCCGTTTGCAACGAAATCGCGGATTGCCTGCGAAACCGCCTCGTTGGGATAGGGGGAGAGGTCCCGCTCGTCTTCGGGAAGGTCTTGGGCGAGCCTGGGGTCTTGCCAGGCGAGCGTTCCGTCGATATCGAAGAAGCAAATATCGCTGCGCTTATGGGCTGCGCTGGCGGCAGGGGAGGCCGAGGTGGTGGGCACAAATCCCGGCTCGAGGCCCATGATCTGGTCAAAATGCTCTTTAACGCGGGGAACGGAGATGCCGATAATCACCTGGGCGGTCTTGCCCGTAATGATGAGGCCCTTGGCGCCCACCGCGACAAACGACGCGTTATCTGCAACGATGGAAGGGTCTGCGACCTCGACGCGCAGGCGCGTGGCGCAGTTGGTTGCGCCCACGATATTGCCAACGCCACCTAAAAGCTGAATTACCCGCTCAGCGAGGACGTGATCTTGATCGGATCGACTATTGACCTCGTCATTGGGAGATTGCTCTTTGGCAAAGTCGCTTCCCGTTAAACAATCGATTGCCGTGCGATTGGCGACATGATTCTCGCGGCCCGGTGTCTTAAGGTCATAGACCAAGATGAGTGCTCGAAAACTAACAAAAAAGATGAGGCTAAAGGCGAGGCCGATACCGAACGCCAAAAGATAGGCACCGGCATGCGTGCGCATGAGCGGAATAAAGTTGAAGGCTGCCATCTCCATGAGGCCGCCCGAGAAGATGCCGACGATGCCAAAGAGATTCATGGTTGTGGCAAGGCAAGACGATAAGACGGCGTAGAGTAAAAAGAGCCCGGGGTGGGTGAACATAAAGAGAAACTCGAGTGGCTCGGTAACGCCGCAAACCACCGAGGCGATGATGGCGGGAGCAAGGATGACCCTGAGGCCGGCGCGGCGCTCGGGTTTTGCGGTGGAGTAGAACGCAGCTGCGATGGCAGGAAGGCCAAAGAGCTTGACCCAGCCGGTGGCGGTAAAACCGGCCCACGGCGCAAGCTCATTAAGGGGGCGCGTGCTATGGGAGAGGATGGGGAGCAAACTGCTCCACGTGGCGTAGATGCCGTCGTTAATGACCAGGTTGTCGTAGTAGATCGGCATGTAGAGCAGGTGGTGCAGGCCAAAGGGCTCGAGCGCTCGTTCTAAAAAGACAAAGATGCCCACGCCAAAGGGACCGACGCCTGCAAGCGCGTGACGCAGCGTATCGGTTACATCGTATACGTAGGGCACGATGGCGGCCGAGATAGCGGCAAGGGCAAACACGGCAAAAAAGCTGATGAGGTAGACCAGCGAGGAGCCCGAGAAGGTGCCGAGCCAATCGGGAATCTTGGCATCGTAGAAGCGGTCATGGATGGTGACGACGGTTGCCGATACCGCCAGCGGGCCGATAATGCCGGTGTCGAGCGTCTTGATGCCGTCGATGACGGTGATACCGCTGGCGGTGGTCAAAGATGACGGGTACTCAAGTCCAAGGTTGTCTCCGCTCAGCTTAATGATCTCGCTCAAAAAGAAGCAGTAGGCAAAATAGGCGACGAGAGCCTCGAGGCAGCAACGAGCCGGTTGTTTTTGGGCAAGACCGATGGGCAGCGCTACGGCAAAAAGGAGCGGGAGGCGTTTAAAGACCGTCCACGAGCCGCGCTGGATGATGGTCCAAAAAACGTACCAAGGGGTTCCGTATACGGCGAGATCGCCGACGATGTCCGCAGTCGTTGCGAGAGCGGAGACGCCGACCATGAGGCCTGATATAGAAAACAGCATGGCGGGCGCGAACATTGCCCCGCCAAAGCGTTGGATTTTTTGCAGCATGTTCTGCCTTCCGAATATCGAGGCGCGTTGCGCGTGGGGAAACGTTTAAACAATGGATTCATTGTAGAGGACCAGACGATTGTCGTACCGGCAGTTTTGAGCGAAACCGATTTGGGCATGACAGAAACCGTCAACGGTTAAATCCTGTCGCTTTACCGATATTCGGTTTAAACAACTTTAAGAAATGCTATCGTGCCTAGCCGGAAATGAATAATGTAGAGGTGAAACAATGCCAAAAGCGATATACGAAGGAATCTACCGAGAAATACGCTCGCGCATCATTAATGGGACCTATGCGTTTCAGGAGATGCTGCCAACCGAAGCCGAGCTGACCGCGGAGTTCGGATGCACTCGCAATACCGTCCGTCGCGCCTTGGGTATGCTGGCCGACGGGATGTTTGTGCAGCCCATACACGGCAAGGGCGTGCGCGTCATTTGGCTTAAAGGCGAAACCGATATGCTGGGCGCGCTCGAAGAGGTTGAGTCGTTTGGCGAGTTTGCAAAGCGCAACAATGCCGTTGCATCGACGGACGTTAAGTCTTTTGAACATCTGGTCTGCACCGAGCAACTCTCTCGTCGCCTGGGCTTTAAGGTGGGCGAGAAGTTGATTCGCGTGGTGCGCGTCCGTAGCCTTAACGGTAACGCTCGCCAGGTGGACCACGGCTATTTTCTGGAGTCGATCGCCAAGGGTCTGACGCCCGAGATCGCCGCAAAGTCAATTTACGACTATCTGGAGCACAAACGCGGCGTCAAGGTGATGGCGAGTCGCCGTACAGTGAGCGTCGAGCTTGCCAACGATGAGGACTGCAGCTACTTGGACCTTGGCAAATACAACTGTGTCGCCGTCATGGAGAGCCAGTCGTACACCTCGGACGGCATCTTGTTCGAGGTCACGCATGCCCGCACGCATCCTGAGATCTTCCACTACCGCGTCAACTCCAAGCGATAGCCGGCTAGCTCGCAGCCTGACGAGACTCATGCCCTCAAAGAGAAAACGCCCGGTCAAACCGACGATGCATCGGCTTGACCGGGCGTTTTCTCTGCATTCGATAACAAATAATTGTTTATACAAAACTTGTCAAGTATCAAGTTGAAATTACCGTTCACCGATGTTTTTCTACCGCTCTAGTAATACTTGTTCAAACAACTAGCCAAATAGCGTATTGTACAAATCAGCAAAAGGGGCAAAGTCCCCGAGCCAATCTCCGAAGGCGGCGGCAAAGGGTGCCGCCACGGTGTGAAAGGGTGGATTGTAATGAAGAACGAAATGAGCAGAAGGCAGTTCCTGGGCTTCGCTGGTTCCGCGGCTGCGGTTCTGGGCCTTGGTCTTGTAGGCTGCGGCGGCTCCGCCGGCTCCGGCTCCTCTGCTTCTGGTGACGCTGCCGAGGTCTATTTCCTCCAATTCAAGCCCGAGGTCGACAAGGAGTGGAAGGAGATCGCCAAGGCCTATAAGAAGGAGAAGGGCGTCGAGGTCAAGATCGTGACCGCTGCCTCCAACACCTACGAGGAGAAGCTCAAGTCCGAGATGTCCAAGAGCTCCGCTCCGACCCTGTTCCAGGTCAACGGCCCCACCGGCCTTAAGAACTGGAAGGATTACTGCGCCGACCTGTCCGATACCAAGCTCCGCGGTGAGCTCATTGACGACTCCCTGGCTCTGCAGTCCGATGGCAAGGATCTGGGTATCGACTGGGTCCAGGAGAGCTACGGCATCATCTACAACAAGCAGCTGCTCGAGAAGGCTGGCTACAAGGCCGAGGACATCAACTCCTTCGACAAGCTGAAGGCTTGTGCCGACGACATCCAGGCCCGCAAGGACGAGCTTGGTGTTGAGGGTGCCTTTACTTCCGCCGGCATGGATGACTCCTCCAGCTGGCGCTACACCACCCACCTCGCCAACCTCCCGCTCTACTACGAGTTCGAGAAGGAGCACAACCAGGAGGACGACGAGATCAAGGGCGAGTATCTCGACAACTTCAAGCAGATTTTCGACCTGTACATCACCGACTCCACCTGCGATCCTTCGCAGCTTGCCTCCAAGACCGGCGACGACGCCACCAACGAGTTCGCAACCGGCAAGGCCGTCTTCTATCAGAACGGTTCTTGGGCCTACGCTGACCTCACCAAGGCCGGCATGACCGACGATCAGATTGGCATGATGCCCATCTACATCGGTGCCGACGGCGAGGAGAACCAGGGCCTGTGCTCCGGCGGCGAGAACTACTGGTGCGTCAGCTCCCAGGCTTCCGAGGATGCCCAGAAGGCCACCGAGGACTTCATGTATTGGTGCGTCACTTCTGACACCGCCACCAGCATCATCGCTGACAAGATGGGTCTGACTGCCCCGTTCAAGAGCGCTAAGGAGACCACCAACGTCTTCTCGCAGCAGGCCGTTGCCATGGCCAAGGACGGCAAGAAGACCGTCGCTTGGGACTTCGTTTACATCCCCTCCGAGGAGTGGAAGAAGAACCTCAAGCAGGCTCTGATTGCCTATGCTGCCGACAACAGCAAGTGGGACGGCGTCAAGAACGCCTTCGTCGATGGCTGGAAGACCGAGAAGGCTGCTTCCGAGTAAGCAGTTGCTGCCCAAGCTATCTGATTAGCGACAGGGGGCGGGCAGACGTTGGTTTGCCCGCCCCCTGCATATTGAAAGGACCCTTCTATGGGCAAAGCACTCAAGCGCTGGTGGCCGCTCTTTATGCTGCCCACGTGTCTGGCGTTTATGATCGGGTTCGTGATCCCCTTTATCCAGGGTTTCTATCTCTCGTTCTGCCAGTTTATTACCATCAACAACACGCACTTTGTCGGTATCGAGAACTACGTGCGCGCACTGTCCGATCCGCAGTTTGCCACGTCGTTCTTCTTTACCGTGGCGTTTGCCTTCCTGTCGACGGTGCTCATCAACGTGATCGCCCTCGCCATCGCGCAGGCGCTCACCCGCAAAGCGCTCAAGGGCACCAACATCTTCCGTACGATCTTCTTTATGCCTAATCTGATCGGCGGCATCGTACTGGGTTACATTTGGCAGATTCTGATCAACTGCCTGCTCTCCAACGTGGGCGCCCAGCTCATCGCGCTTAACTCTGCTGCTGGCTTCTGGGGCCTTATCATCCTGACCCTGTGGCAGCAGGTCGGCTACATGATGATCATCTACATCGCTGGTCTGCAGTCCATTCCGTCCGATTACATCGAGGCCGCCAAGGTCGACGGTGCCACGGCATGGCAGACGTTTTGGAAGGTTAAGATCCCTAACCTGATGCCGACCATCACCATCTGCCTGTTCCTGTCCATCACCAACGGCTTTAAGCTGTTTGACCAAAACCTCGCCCTTACCGGCGGCGCCCCCGCGCACTCCACCGAGATGCTCGCCCTGAACATCTACAACACGTTCTATTCGCGTGCCGGTATCGCATGGCAGGGCATCGGTCAGGCCAAGGCGGTTATCTTCTGCATCCTGGTCGTGGCCATCTCCATGATCCAGCTTAAGGCCACGAGGTCCAAGGAGGTGCAGCAGTAATGAAACGCGATAAGGTTATCAACCGCGCGCTCTCGATCTTCTTTACGATCCTGTCGCTCGCGTGGATCTACCCCGTGTTCATGATTGCGCTCAATTCCTTTAAGAAAGCGACCGCAATCAGCACCACCACGGCGTTCGATCTGCTCACGCCCGAGACGTTCAACGGCCTTGCAAACTACCTGCACGCTCTTAACGAGCAGGGCTTTGCCTCGGCATTTATGTACTCGCTCATCATCACGGTCACGTCGGTCGTGCTGATTCTGGTGTGCTGCTCCATGTGCGCTTGGTACGTAGTGCGCGTCAACAGCAAGATCTCGAACTTCTTCTATTACCTGTTCGTGTTCTCGATGGTCGTGCCGTTCCAGATGCTCATGTTCACGCTGTCCAATTTGGCGGACCGCATCGGCTTCAACACGCCGTTCAACATCTGCTTTATCTATTTGGGCTTTGGCGCGGGCCTGGCGGTCTTTATGTTCGCCGGCTTTGTAAAGAACATCCCGCTCGAGATCGAGGAGGCGGCCATGATTGACGGCTGCAACCCGGTCCAGGTGTTCTTTAAGATCGTCCTTCCCATCATGAAGCCCACCTATCTTTCGGTCGGCATCCTCGAGACCATGTGGGTCTGGAACGACTATCTGCTGCCCTACCTCACCCTCGACTCCACCAAGTACAAGACCATTCCTATCTTGATCCAGTACTTCCGCGGCGGCTATGGCCACGTCGAGCTCGGCCCCATGATGGCCTGCATCATGATGGTTGTTATCCCCATTGTCATCATGTACATCCTCTGCCAGAAGTACATCATCGACGGCGTGGTGGCAGGTGCCGTCAAGGGCTGATGCCGTAACTGTTTTGCAAGTTTCTGCGGCGCCCTCAACATGGCGCCGCATATCGAAAGGTAAAGACATGGCCGAGATCGTTCTCAAACATGTTCAGAAGGTGTATCCCAACACCGAGTCCAAAAAGAAGGGCTTCTTTGGCAAAAAGAAGAAGACCGAGGAGAAGAAGCACAACCTCAAGGTTACCGAGGATGGCGTGCTTGCGGTGGAGGACTTTAACCTCACCGTTCACGACCAGGAGTTCGTCGTCCTCGTTGGCCCGTCTGGCTGCGGTAAGTCCACGACGATGCGCATGGTCGCCGGCCTGGAGGACATTACCTCGGGCGACGTGCTCATCGATGGTAAGCGCGTCAACGACGTGGCGCCCAAGGACCGCGACATCGCCATGGTGTTCCAGAGCTACGCTCTGTACCCCAACATGACGGTGTACGAGAACATGGCGTTTACGCTCGAGCTCAAGAAGGTCCCCAAAGACGAAATCGACCGCAAGGTTCGCTCCGCCGCCGAGATCTTGGGTATCACCGAGTACCTCGACCGCAAGCCCAAGGCGCTTTCGGGCGGCCAGCGCCAGCGCGTCGCTATCGGCCGCGCCATCGTGCGTGACCCCAAGGTCTTCCTGATGGACGAGCCGCTGTCCAACCTGGACGCCAAGCTGCGTAACCAGATGCGTGCCGAGCTCATCAAGCTGCGCCACGAGATCAAGGGTACGTTCATCTATGTTACTCACGACCAGACCGAGGCCATGACCCTTGGCGACCGCATCGTGGTCATGAAGGACGGCGTCGTCCAGCAGATCGCCACGCCGCAGGAGGTCTTCAACCATCCCGCGAACATCTTCGTCGCCGGCTTCATCGGCGTGCCGCAGATGAACTTCTTCGATGCCCAGCTGGTGCGTTCGGGCGAAGGCTTTACCGTCAAGACCGAGGATATGAACGTGGCACTCGCCCCCGAGACCTGCGCTCAGCTCGCTCTCAACTGGGACGGCGGCGACGTGAAGGAGATTACGGCCGGCGTGCGCCCCGAGCAGATTCTGCTTGCCGACAAGGACGAGGAGGGTGCGCTCCAGGGTACCGTCGAGGTCACCGAGCTCATGGGTTCGACCGAGCACGTCCACGTGACCGCTCCCGATGGTCAGTTCGTCCTGATCATTCCCGTTGTCGACCTCGAGGCCAAGGGTGCGCTCAAGGCGGGCGACCCCATCTGGTTCAAGTTCGAGAAGAACGCGACCCATCTCTTCGATAAGGTGTCTGGCAAGAACCTTATCTAGGCCCGATCCAATCAGGCCCTCCTTTTGGACGACTGCGGCTTTGCCATCCTTTTGCCGTGGTCACATATAAGACTCCCCTCCCGTCCACCAGGCGAGAGGGGAGCCTTTCTTTATGACGGGGTTGTCTGGTCGGTCGTTTGTCTTGATCTGTAACAGGAGGAGGGCCAAATTGAGTCTAGATGTTACAGATTGAGACAGCATCGAGCTGCCTATCCTTTCATCTCGATCTGTAACACGGGAGGCTGATTTCGGCAGCTACCTGTTACAGAACGAGATTGTATTAGCCGGCTTATCCTTTTGTCTCGATCTGTAACAGTAAGGGCGGATTTCAGACGTTAGATGTTACAGATTGAGATAAACCCTAGGGAAAGGACCGGTTTGTCTTGATCTGTAACAGGTAGGGCCGTTTTGGCCGAGTAGGTGTTACAGATTGAGACGATTTTGTCGAGTCGGGTCACAGGGTAACGTGCGGGTACAAAAAACGGAGCCGCGTTGCCACGACTCCGCTTTCAAGAGGATGGGTAAAGGAAACGAAATTAGCTCAGGTGCCAAATCTCGTCGTTGTACTGGGAGATCGTGCGGTCGGACGAGAAGGTACCGGCGTTGGCGATGTTGATCAGCGCCTTGCGCATCCAAGCGTCCTGGTCCTCGTAGTCTGCCAGCACGCGCTCCTTGGTCTGGATGTACTCCTCAATGTCGAGCAGGGCCATAAACCAGTCCTTGCCCTTGATGTCGTCGTGCAGACGTTGCAGACGTTCGGCGTTACCGGTCGCCATAAAGGCGGGGTTGGTGATAAAGTCCACCAGCAGCTTGATACCGGGCTTGCGATAGAGCGCGCCGGCGTCATAGCTGCCGTCGGCGTAGAGCTGCTCGACCTGCTTGGAGGAAGCGCCAAAGGTGTAGATGTTCTCGTCGCCCACGAGCTCGGCGATCTCGACGTTGGCGCCGTCGAGTGTGCACAGGGTCAAAGCGCCGTTGAGCATGAACTTCATGTTAGAGGTGCCGCTCGCCTCCTTGGAGGCCAGGCTGATCTGCTCGGAGATATCGGCGGCGGGGATCACACGCTCGGCAGCAGTGACGTTGTAGTTCTCGATCATGACAACCTGCAGGTAGGGGGCCACATCGGGATCGTTTGCGATCCACTGTGACAGTGTCAGGATCAAATGGATGATGTCCTGGGCGATGGTGTAGGCAGGTGCCGCCTTGCCGCCAAAGATAATAGTGACGGGGTGCTTAGGTCTGTTGCCGTTTTTGATGTCGAGATACTTCCAGATGATGTAGAGCGCGAGCATCTGCTGGCGCTTGTACTCGTGGATGCGCTTGACCTGGACGTCGATGATGGCGTCGGAGGGAATGGTCACACCCTGCTCGAGCGCCATAAACTCGCGCATGATGGTCTTGGCCTCGGCCTTGGTGGCGGCCAGGCGCTCAAGAACATCTTTGTCGTCAACGAACTCGGCAAGCTTGCTCAGGTCGCCGGTGCTGCGCCAATCGGTGCCGATCACATCATCGAGCAGGCTGGCGAGCGCGGGGTTGGCGCCGTGGATCCAACGGCGGAAGGTGATGCCGTTGGTCTTGTTGGAGAACTTCTCGGGATAGATCTCGTAGAACGGATGAAGCTCGGTGTCCTCCAGGATCTTGGTGTGGAGTGCGGCGACGCCATTGATGGAGAAGCCAAAGTGGATGTCCATGTGGGCCATGTGGACGGTGTCGTGCTCGTCGATGATGGCGACGCGCGGGTCGTCGTGCTCGGCCTTGGCGATCTCGTCGAGCTTGACAATGATGTCGGCGATGGCGGGCGAGACCTTCTGCAGGCTGGCGAGCGGCCACTTCTCGAGCGCCTCGGCAAGGATCGTGTGGTTGGTGTAGGCGACCATGGAGCGAACGATGGTAACGGCCTCGTCAAACTCGATGTCGTGCTCGGTGGTGAGCAGGCGGATGAGCTCGGGAATGACCATGGTGGGGTGCGTGTCGTTGATCTGGACCACGGCGTAGTCGGCCAGGTCGTGCAGGTTGCTGCCGCGCTCGACGGCCTCGTCGATCAGGAGCTGGGCGGCGTTGCTCACCATGAAGTACTCCTGGTAGATGCGAAGCAGGCGGCCCTGCTCATCGGAATCATCCGGATAGAGGAACAAGGTGAGGTTCTTGGCGATCTCGGTCTTGTCGAAGTCGATGGAGCTGCCGGGGACCAGGCCGTCGTCGACACTTGCCAGATCGAACAGGCGCAGGCGGTTCTTGGTGGGCTGGCCGTAACCGGGCACATCGATGTTGACGAGCTTGGAGGTGACGGCAAAATCGCCAAACTCGACGGTGTAGGAGCGGTCGTCATCGATCAGGATGTCCTGCTCGCCAAGCCACTCGTCGGGGACGGCCTTCTGCTGATTGTCGGCAAAGCGCTGACGGAACAGGCCGTAATGGTAATTGAGGCCCACACCGTCGCCGGTAAGGCCCAGCGTGGCAATGGAATCCAGGAAGCACGCGGCCAGGCGGCCCAGGCCGCCGTTACCGAGCGACGGCTCGACCTCAAACTCCTCAATCTTATTGAGGTCGTGGCCCGCGGCGGTGAGCTGGTCCTTAACCTCGCCATAGATACCGAGGTCGATCATGTTGTTGATGAGCAGCTTGCCGATCAAGAATTCGGCGGAGATGTAATAGAGCTTTTTCTTGCCATTGTTGAGCGGGCAGGCGGCTGAGCGCTCCTGCACGAGCTTAACGAGCAGTTTGTAAATGCGACGGTCATCGAGCTGCTCGAGCGAGATGCCAAAAGACTGCTCGGCGAGTTCTGCGAGATTGATACGGGGCATGTTTCCTCCTGTGATGGGTTGATTACATGTCTGCAATTCATAAGAAGCCCGCGCGAGGGGATTGGGGTGGCCTCGCGCGGGTAAGCAAGCGCGTCCGCACGGTGTGGTGGGGTCGGGCGCGGTGGCTCCTATTGGGGAAGCTCGATTTCGGCTTCCGATGGGATGCGGAAGTAGGTCTCGGTCCAGTCGGTTAGCTTGTGCTCGAGCTCGCGGGTGATGGCGCCATCGAGCATGCGCCAGGTCCAGTTGCCGCCTAGGGTGGCGGGGGTGTTGATGCGCGCCTCGTTGCTCAGATTGAGCAGGTCCTGCATGGTGTAGATGCAGGTATCGCTCACGCTGGCGGCGATGGTGCGGTTGAGTGCGTCGGCTATGGACTCGCCTGCCTGCTGGTGGGTGTACAGGGCAGCCTGCTCGCGCTGACGCGGAGTGGCCGTACCCTCGAACCAACCGCGCGCCGTCTCGTTGTCGTGCGTGCCTACATAGGCGACGGTATTGGCGATGTAGTTATGCGGCAGGTAATACGAGTTGGTGCCCTCAAAGGCAAACTGCAAGATCTTCATGCCGGGGAAGCCCGAGGTGTCGCGCATATCGATGACGCCGGGGGTAAGGAAGCCCAGGTCCTCAGCGATAATAGGCAGCGTGCCGAGCTTTTCCTCGAGCGTCTTGAAGAACTTGAGGCCGGGGCCCTGCGTCCACGAACCGTAGGACGAATCGGGTGAGGAGAACGGCACCTCCCAGTAGGCCTCAAAGCCGCGGAAGTGGTCCAGACGGATAACGTCATACATGTTGAGTGCGGCGCGGATGCGGCCTTCCCACCAGGAGAAGCCGTCTGCTTCCATGGCATCCCAGTCATAGATGGGATTGCCCCAGTACTGGCCGGTGGCGGAGAACTGATCGGGCGGTGTGCCGGCGACACTGACGGGGTTGCCGTCGGCGTCGATCTTAAAGAGCTCGGGGCTTGCCCACATCTCGACGGAGTCGCGCGAGACGTAGATGGGCAGATCGCCGATGATCAGGATGTCGCGCTCGTTGGCGTATGCCTTGAGGCGGCTCCACTGACGATCGAAGAAGTACTGCGTCATCTGGTGGTAGAGCATGCGCGCGGGATGGGCGGCGCAGACCTTGGCAGATGCTTCGCCGCGGGTGCGCAGTTCTGCGGGCCACTCCCAAAAGGCCTTGAGTCCGCACTCCTCTTTGACGGTCATGAACTCGCAGTAGGGAATGAGCCAGTCTTCGTTTGCCTGGACAAAGTCGTCGAAATCGGCTGGCTTGTTGGAGGCGAAGCGTTCGGCGGCACGGTCGAGAATCTGGCGGCGACCGCTAAAAATCGCGCCATAGTCGACGTTGTTGGGGTCGGAGCCCAGATACACACCGTCGATATCGCGCTGCTCCAGATAGCCGGCCTCGATAAGCTCGGCAAAGTCGATGAAATTGGGGTTGCCCGCGCGGGCCGAGAACGACTGATAGGGCGAGTCACCATAGCTCGTCGTCGTAAGGGGCAGAATCTGCCAATAATGTTGTTTGCACGAGGCGAGGAAATCGACAAAGTCGTAGGCGTTCCAGCCAAAGCCGCCGATGCCATACGGTCCGGGCAGGGACGAGATGGGCATGAGAACACCGCTTGCACGCTCCATGGATGTGCTCACCAACCTTCTTGTTGTGGGATCGGCCTGCAGATGGGTGAACAGCCCGTCCCGAGTTTTAGAGTCGATGCCCCTATTGTAGAACATGTTGTTTAAACATGTATAGGCGAGATTAAAAAGTTGGACCATTTTCGGCGAATGGTTACATGCCATGAAAAAGCCCCGGTCTCACATCGTGAGATCGGGGCAAGAGCGGTATGTAGGTTATTTGCTACTCGGCGTCGGCGAAGCCGTTGGGGTTATGGCTCTGCCAATTCCAGCTGTCGCGGCACATGTCCGCGATATCGTACTGGGCCTTCCAGCCCATCATGCGCTCGGCCTTGGAGGCATCGCACCAGTTGGCAGCGATATCGCCGGCACGGCGCTCGCGAATCACGTAGGGCAGCTCCTTGCCGCACGCCTTGGAGAAGGCGGCGACGACCTCGAGCACCGAGGTGCCGGTGCCGGTGCCCAGGTTAAAGATCTCAACGCCGGTTTTGCCGTTCATCCAGTTGAGGGCGGCAACGTGACCAGATGCCAGGTCGCACACGTGGATGTAGTCGCGCACGCCGGTGCCGTCGGGGGTGGGGTAGTCGTTGCCAAAGACCTGAACGGCCTCGAGCTTGCCCACGGCGACCTGGGCGACATAGGGAACCAGGTTGTTGGGGATGCCCTTGGGGTCCTCGCCGATCAGACCTGACGGATGAGCACCGATGGGGTTGAAGTAACGGAGCAGCACGACGTCCCACTCGGGGTCGGCGGTGTGAACATCCATGAGGATCTGCTCAATCATCCACTTGGTCCAACCGTAGGGGTTGGTCGCGGGCTTCTTGGGGTCTTCCTCGGTGACAGGCGGATTGTCCGGATCGCCGTAGACGGTCGAGGAGCTCGAGAAGATGATGGACTTGCAGCCATGGTTGCGCATGACGTCAATGAGCACCAGGGTGTTCTCGATATTGTTGTGGTAGTACTCGACGGGCTTGCTCACCGATTCGCCGACGGCCTTAAAGCCGGCGAAGTGGATGACGCGGTCGATCTGGTGGGTCTCGAAGATCTTGTTCATCGCATCGCGGTCGAGCACGTTGGCCTCGTAGAAGGTGAGGTTCTTGGCGGCCTCGTCGCCCACGATGGTCTTGACGCGGTCGATGGCGACGGCGCTGGAGTTGGAGAGGTCATCGACGACGACGACCTGGTAGCCGCCCTCGAGCAGCTGAACGACAGTGTGGGAACCGATGAAGCCGGCACCGCCGGTAACGAGGACGCAGGTGTCTTTGGGGTCGAGTGCTTGGGACATGTAATCTCCTATCGAATCAGGAACACTTCTTGAGGGGAGTATAGCGCAGCTAGGTGCGGTGCAACTGTTTGACACAATGAAGAGCAGGGCAATGATAACGTACTCATAGGACGGGAATGCATAACGGTTTCTTGGTAATTCCAGGCCGTGCGCATGCCGCCGGCCGTGCGGTTTTCTGCCGTTCGTGGAAATCGTTGGGATGCGTCGGATGTACGGTAATATGTATGTCTTGAGCGACATATAAACAAAACATGTAACGGAGTACATATGTCACCAAACAGCGATTCCATCTTTACTCAGGAGCTCTCGCGCCGCACCGCCCTCAAGGCCCTGTTCGGCGCCGCTTCTGCTGCAGTTCTTTTTGGCCTGCCTGCCCGCGCCCATGCTGCCGAGGCCAGCCAGGAAACCACCGACAAACTGAATGCCGCCCAGGCCCAGCTCGACGAGGTCCAGGCCCAGCTTGATAGCATCGCCAACGAGTATGCGGCGCTCGCTAACACGAACGCTCAGACGCTTAATGATATCGAGGGCGTCCAGGGCCAGATCGACAACACCCAGGAGCAGATCGACACCAAGAAATCGGAGCTCAAGAAGAAGCGTAACGAGCTTTCTGATCGCGTGGCGGCAAGCTACAAGTCGGGTGGCACCAACATCTTGTCGCTACTGCTCGCTTCTGGCTCGTTTGAGGAGCTCGTTGCCAACGCGCATTACGTCGAGAAGATCAACAAGAGCGACCGTGACGCCATCGAGGACATCCAGACCATCCAGCAAGAGCTCGATACACAGAAGTCCGAGCTCGAGTCGCAAAAAGCCGACTTGGAGAAGCTCAAGGACCAGCAGACTGCTCAGATGCGGGACATGCAGGCCAAGCAACAGGAGGTCCAGACGGTTCTGAACGGCCTCTCCGACGATGTCAAGGAGCTCATGGCCCAGCGCGATTCCGAGATTCTTGCTGCCGCCCAGGCCGAGGAGGCTGCCAGGAAGGCTGCCGCTGCCGCGGCTGCCGCAAACAAGAACAATTCCTACTCGGGTGGTTCGAGCTCGGGTGGCGGATCGTATGCGCCCGGAACTCCGCAACAGAATGCCGGCTCGGGCAAGCAGCAGGCTGTCGTCAACGCTTGCTACTCCACGCCCTCGCCTGGCCAGAACTGGTGCGCGGCGTGGGTCACCAACGTCTTCCGCAACGCCGGCGTTGGCTACTTTGGCGGTAACGCGTGCGACATGTTTAACGCATGGTGCTATAGCTCCGACCGCTCGGCGCTGCAGGTGGGCATGATTGTTGCCGACTCATCGCATAGCGGAACCGGCATGCCGGGTCTGATCTATGGCCACGTGGGCATTTACGTTGGCGGCGGCATCGTTATGAGTAACGAGGGCGCCATCACGTCGAGGTCGCTTGATTCGTTCATTGGGTTCTACGGCACTGGCTCTGGCGTGCGTTGGGGCTGGCTCGGCGGTATTGCGCTGTCGTAACGATAAGTTGGGCCGGGACAGTCCGAGAGGCATAAGGTTGCCTGCTCGGACAGTCCTGCTCGCACGGAGAGCACATTAAGTGCTCTCCGGCTCGTGCGGAACTCGCGATCAACCTTATGTCTCTCGGACTGTCCCGGCCCTCTCGGGTTCGGGGCGCGACACACCGGACTGGTTGTCTGATATAAAGAAAGTGAAGGCCCCTTTCGGGGCCTTCTTTTTATAGGAATTCGCCTACTCGGTGGACTTCGGGTTCTAGGTCTACGCCGAATTGGTCTTTGACTTTGGCTTGGATGTCGCGGATGAGTTCGTCGACGTCGGCTGCGGTGGCGTGGTCGGCGTTGACGATGAAGCCGCAGTGTTTTTCGCTTACCTGGGCGCCGCCGACGGCGTGGCCGCGCAGGCCGGCGTCCATGATGAGCTTGCCGGCAAAGTGGCCCTCGGGGCGCTTGAAGGTGGAGCCGGCGCTCGGCATGTCGAGCGGCTGCTTGTCTTCGCGGCGCTGGCGGTAGTCGTCCATGTCGGCCTTGATCATCGCGGCGTTGCCCGGGGCGAGGTTAAAAGTGGCCGAAAGTACGATAAAGCCGTCGTCGGCGATGCGGCTCTTGCGATAACCCAGGTTGAGCTCGTCGACATCGAACTCGATGATATTGCCGCTGCCGCGGGTGCCATCGTCGAGGACACGTGCGGGCTTGTAGACCCGCACGGACTCCAGCACGTCGGCCATGCAGGCACCGTAGGCACCGGCGTTCATGTAGCAGGCGCCGCCGACCGATCCAGGGATACCCGAGATGGGCTCCATGCCGGTGAGACTGGCCTCGGCTGCCGCCGCGGCGACATCGGAAAGCAAGGCGCCGGCTGCCGCCGTGACGTGCGTGCCGTTGACCGTAATGTCGGAGAGGCCTTCGCCCAGCGCCACGACGACGCCGCGGATGCCCTTGTCACCGACGAGCAAGTCGGAACCGTTGCCCACGATGGTGAGGGGCAGGTCGCAGCGATAGCAGGTATCGAGCGTGGCGACGAGGCCCTGCTCGGTATCGGGCGTGACAAAGACGTCGGCCGGGCCGCCGATCTTGAACGTGGTGTGCTCGCGCATGGGCTCGCTCATCAGCACGTTGTCCTCGCCGGTAACGCCAGCGAGCGCGCAGAGCAGGTCCTCGTTAAAAAAGTCGTTTTCGTGCATACGAATATCCGCCTTTTGGTGGTTGTTGTCATCAATCGATTGCAATATACCCCACCTGGACGGATTTGGTGCGCTGACGGCGATAAAACAGCCGTCCACCGGATTGGTAAAGTGTTTATCACCGAGGTAGAGGGGCAGTCGCTATACTTTCAAGAGATTGCGCGTAAACCCGGAAGGAGCGAGATGGCCAACAAAGTCACCCTCAAGCAGATCGCCCAGGAGGTGGGGCTTTCCCCTTCGTCGGTCTCGCTTGTTCTCAATAATCGGCCCTGTCGCATCTCGGAAGAAAACCGCAAGCTCATCAAGGAGGTTGCGGCGCGCAACCACTATGTTCCTAACCAGATCGCGCGCAGCCTGGTCATGCGCGAGTCGCGCACACTGGGCCTTATCGTTCCCAATATCGAGAGCCGCTTTTTTGCCTCGCTCGCCGGCAGCTTGGAAAAGCGCTGCCGCGAGGACGGTTACGCGCTCTTTATTACCAGCTCGGGTGGAAGCGCCGATGACGATCTAGAACTGCTGCGCCAGCTGGTGACGCGCGGCGTCGACGGCGTCTTTTTGGTGGTGGGCGACGAGTTCTCCGACGATCGCGCCCTGCGCGAGGAAGTGAGCCATCTGCCTATTCCTGCCGTGATGGTCGACCGTGCCATTGAGGGCCTCGAGTGCGACAAGGTGATGTTCGACCACGAGATGGGCGGCTACATGGCCACGCGGTATCTGATTGAGCAGGGTCATCGCCGCATCGCCTGTCTGGTTAACGCGCGTCGCTCCAATACGGGCCGCAAGCGACTCGCCGGTTACGAGCGCGCGCTGCGCGAGGTGGGACTGCCCATCGACGCGCGCCTGGAGTTTGAGAGCGAATATTACATTCCGAGTGCCTATGAGGCCTCGGAGGCGGTGCTCGCAACCGATGCCACCGCCGTGTTCGCAAGCTCGGATAACATTGCCCTCGGTTTGCTCAAGCGCTTGCACGAGATGGGGAAGAGCATCCCGGGCGATATCTCGGTCGTAAGCTATGACAACTCGGCCGCCGACGTTCTCTTTGAGCCAGCGCTGACCGCGATTGAGCAGGACCCTGGTGTCCTCGCGGAGCATGCTTTTGGCTGCATGTCCAAGCGTCTTGCCGGTAGGGGCGGTAGACGTGCCGAAGAGGTCGTTCTGGAGCCGGCGCTTATCGTGAAGGGCAGTGTGCTCGATCTTACCGAATATAGTTAAGCGCACTTGTTTGTTTGCATAGATTGCATGCGGAGCGTCCGCTATTTGCCGGCGGGGCCGGGGTGCCTGCTTTGTTTTGAGAAGTTCGCGAAGCCCACCTCTCAAAACAAAGCAGGCACCCCGGCCCTCGTCCGTAAGCTCTTCCGCTGGGCGAGCCATAGACGCCGCGCACCGATCTACTAAAGCATGAGCTTGAAATTGGTGCTATATTCAGCTTGAGTTGTTTAATGCTAGTACGGGAGGCTGATATGGGGCTGTTCAAGAAGAAAAACCCGCAGGATGCCTTTGATCCCGATGTGTTTACCATCACGGATACGATTTTGGACCCGCCGCGGTTTACGTTTTTGCCGGCTATCTACCAGGATGCCACGCGTCACAAGTGGGCCGTACATCAGCGCGGCGGCGAGCCGAAGATTTTTGACTATGCGGACGTGTTGCAGTGCGAAGTGGCCGAGGCAGGCGATCCGGAGGCCGAGGAAGTGGCCTCAAAACGGGAATTTGCCCAGCGTATCCTGGCGAATCCTGCCAAGGCAGCAAAAATAAATGCCGCCAAGCGTAATATGTGTCTTGGTATGGGCGTTGTTGTGGCGGTTCAGACGGGAAAAGACGAGGTTTCCAAATTAGAGATTCCCGTTATGACCGACGAAGTCAAACGCGATTCAAGTCTATATAAGTCGTATCGGAGTGTCGCCGAGAAGATCAAGGCCGAATTTGATGCCATGGGAGGGCTGGCCTAATTTCGGCGGCATACGTTTCTGAATGAGGAGTCTGTGCAATGGCAGGCGAATCTTATGCAATTCCCCCCAAAGATCGTGCTGTTGAGGGAATTCTTTGGTATATCCAGCACCATCAGCTTGCCGGCGGCGATCGCCTGCCGGCCGAGCGCGTGCTGTGCGAAGAGATCGGCGTTTCGCGTACGGCGTTGCGCGCTGGTATCACGCGGCTCATCTCGTGTGGAACGCTCGAGAGCCGTCGCGGATCGGGTACGTATGTGTGTCCTCCCAAGCCGCTGAACATCTTTCAGGAAACGTATAACTTTTCCGATGCTGTGCGGACTGCCGGCCTGCACCCCTCTTCTCGTCTGGTTTCCACCGGGACCATCGAGGCGGATGAGGCGCTTGCCGACAAGCTTGGGGTGTCTGTAGGCGCTCCTTTACTCCGTATGCAGCGCGTTCGACTTATTGAGGGCGAGCCGGCGTCAATCGAGACCGCTCACGTTAACCTGTCCCTGTGTCCCGCGCTTCCCGATCACGATTTTGAGTGTGAGAGCCTTTACGATGTCCTGCTCAAAGAAGGTGGCGTGCGTGTTGAGCATGGACGTGAGCATATTTCCATCTCGCGTTTGAACGCCGAAGAGGCCGAGCTGCTCCAGCAAGAAGAGGGAACGCCGGTGTTCTATGAGAGCACGATCGAATTTGATAAGGACATGCGTTTTGTGGAGCATTGCAAATCGGTGATTTTGCCCACAAAGTTCCGCTTTGCCGATAACGGCGAAGAGAACGGCATGAGGAGCGTGGCAGGTGAACAATGGCTGAAACAGTAGTTGCCACCCCGGTTTATATGCGCATTCGACGCCGCATCGAGGAGCGTATCGAGCGCGGTATATATCCCACGGGTTCCGTGATTCCGTCCGAAAAAGACCTCGCCGAGGAATTTGGTACGACACGCTTGACCATCCGAAGCGCTGTCGATGAGCTGGTGCGGCGCGGGCAGATTCGACGCGTCCGCGGAAAGGGCGCGTTTGTGGCGCAGAAAGTGCCCGTTGCCTACGAGCGAACAGGAGGCTTTCGCGAGTCGGTTCGTGCTTCGGGCGGCGAGCCGTCCGTCCGCATCCTCGCGCGTTCCAAGCGTTGTGCGGGCCCATATTATGCCAACCTGTTTGGTATTGCCGAAGACGATTTGCTGTATTCGATTCGGCGTTTGAACTGCGTCAACGGCGATCCCGTATCGATTGAGATGGCGTTCATTCCGTGCCCGCTGTTTCCCACAATCGAAAATATTGACGTGTCGGTCTTCAGTTTGTACGAGACCTATGAGATGCTGGGCCGAAAGCCGGTCATGGCGCAGGAGAAGCTCGATATCGAGGCGGTGGGTGCACGCGACGCGGGCTTGCTTGGCTTGGAGCAAGGGGATCTTGTTTTGCTTTTGGAATGCGTGAGCTATGACGCGAGCGGTCAGGCTATCGAGTATGTAAAGTCCTTCAATCGTGGCGATGCGGGCGGCTACACCTATACGTACTAGCTGGTGTTTTGTGAATAACGCCTGGGAAACTAACTAGTTTTGATCGTTGGGTCAGCTGTATATACAACCTTACAGGGCCCAAAATCGACCGTTCGCCGAAGGGGATAAATTAATCGACAAAGAGGTATCAAAAAGCCGTAACCTGTAACTGTGATTGGTATCAAATACTAATGATTTGTTTCGAGGTGAGACGATGAAGATGCTCGATTACGTTCAACTTGCCCATGTGCGTATGGGGGAGAACCTCGAGCGTTCGTCTGAGCTGGTGGCGCAGCTCGTTGATATTTTCCAGTCCGGTTCTTTTGACGCGCTGCGCATCGTTGCTTCGGGTTCGTCGCGCCATGCCGCCGATTGCGCCCGCGATTACCTGCAAGATGCGCTGCAGATGCAGGTGTCCGTTGTGACGCCCGAGGCCTTCGTCGATTTTGAACACACCTATCCGCAGCATGTGTTCAACATCGCCGTCTCGCAGAGTGGCTATTCGACCAATACGATTGCGGCGCTCGATTACATGCGCGCACACGATATGGCTGCAGTTGCGCTCACGGCGAACGTCGAGGCGCCCATCAAGGAGCACGCTGACATCGTTCTTGACTACGGTGTGGGCGTCGAGTCGGTGGACTTTGTGACTCTGGGCGTCGAGGTTCTCGTTGAGTACCTGGTGCTCTTTGGCATTTACGGCGGTCAGGCGCGCGGAACGATTGACGCCAAGGGCGTTGCCCAGCGTCTTGACGACCTGCGCGAGGCTATTCATGCCAATGCCGTGATGTGCAAGACCGCCGAGGCATATGTCCAAGACCGCATGCTCGAGCTTTCTGAGCACATGCCCGCCATGGTCGTCGGCAACGGCCCCAACTACGGTGTTGCCGAGGAGGCGGCCCTCAAGCTGAGCGAGACCATCAAGATTCCTGCCATGCATCACGAAGGCGAGGAGTTCGTCCACGGTCCCGAAATGCAGATTGTTCCGGGCTATCTGGTGTTTATTGTCGACGATCCGCAGGGGTCGGAGCGTCTTGCGAATATCGCCGATGCGCTATCGAACGTTACGACAAAAACGGTGCTGCTCACGGCCCATCCCAAGGGCAAGGCTCACGAGGTTGCGGTGCCTCAGGTGGCTCCGCTGCTCAGCGCAATTCCCAATTTGGTGTTCTTCCAGACGATTGCGGCAATGATCGCCGAGCGTCTGAAGTCATGGGACGTGCACCCGTATCTCGATGCCGTCTCCAAGCAAATGGAGGTCAAGGCAGAGGGCTACGAAGAGTCAGTCAATGCGCTTAAGGCCAAAGCGGCCGAGTGTTACGGAATGTAAGCGGGTTTTGATGCCCGTTGGCATGGGGGATGTGGAAACAACCCCAGAAAGGAGAGACAAATGAAGGAAACCGAGAAGATCGAGATCATGCATTTCGACCAGGAGGGCTATCTCGAGGACGGTAAGGCGCTCTACGAGGCCGGCAAGAAGATGACCGCGCTCGCCGACAAGGTCGCCGACGAGGGCTACGACGCCGTGTTCCTGATGGGCGTCGGCGGCACCTGGGACGAGCTCATGCAGCTCGAGTACCTCATGAACAAGTTCGGCGACCGCGACCTCGAGGTCTACCTGATCCACGCCGCCGAGTGGAACGCCATGGGCCACAAGCGCATGACCGAGAAGTCCGTCGTGCTCACCGCCTCCGAGTCCGGCACCACCCCCGAGGTCCTCGAGGCCGTCAAGAAGATGAAGGACATGGGCGTGCGCGTCTACGCCATGACCAAGCCCGAGGGCCTCATCGGCCAGGCTGTCGGCGCCGAGAATTGCGTCAAGATGGCTTCCGATCATGGTAACGGTGGCTGCGAGATGGGCTACTACCTCGCCGACTGCTTCGGCCTGCGCCTGCTCAACCGCCGTGGCTGCTTCCCGCAGTTCGATAAGTTTATCGAGCAGACCAAGGACGTTTGGACCCACCTGGTCGACATCCGCAAGAGCTTCGAGCCGCGCGCCGAGGAGCTCGCCAAGAAGTACGCCCTGGCCCCCTACACCATGTTCATCGGCTCGGGCGCCCTGTGGGGCGAGACGATCCTGTTCTCGATGTGCATCCTGGAGGAGATGCAGTGGAAGCGCACCCGCTACATCACCTCGGCAGACTTCTTCCACGGCACCCTCGAGCTCGTGGAGCCCGGCGTCCCCGTGTTCCTGTTCATGGGCGAGGACGAGAACCGCAAGCTCGACGAGCGCGTCCGCGCCTTCCTCAACCGCGGCGTGACCGGCGACACCGACATCAACATCATCGACACCGCCGAGTTCGCGATCCCCGGCCTTGACGACGAGTTCCGCGTCATCGTCTCCCCGTGGATTTTGACGGTGCTTGTGACCGACCGCCTGGCTCGCTACTACGAGACGGTCACCAAGCACAACCTCAAGTATCGTCGCTACTATCACCAGTTCGACTACTAAAGAAAACGGGTGCGGGAACGTGCCGGGCTATTGAGAGGAACACAGAATGAGACAGTACATCATCGCCAGCCATGCGCACTTCGCTACCGGCATCAAGGAGAGCGTCGAACTGCTCTCGGGCGCTCGCGACAACGTCCACGATCTTTCGATGTTCGTCGATGGCCGCATGGACGTGGCCGAGGAGGCCCAAAAACTGCTGGCAGGCATGTCTGCTGACGATGATGTCGTTGTCTGCACCGACCTCTTTGGCGGCAGCGTCAACAACGAGTTCACCAAGATCGTCCAGACGCGTCCCCGCACGTACCTCGTTACCAACATGAACCTTCCTCTCCTCATCCAGCTGCTGTTCTCTGACGAGTCGGCGCCGGTTGAGGAGACGATTCGCGCCATCGTCGCTGCGGACGATACGCGCGTGAAGTTTGTCAACGATCTTTTGGTCGATGACGACGAGGAAGAAGAGTTCTAATCCGCAGCACCTACTGACACGCCGTAAGACGGCACAAGACCTTTGGGGGGTCACATTATGATTCAGCTACTTCGCGTTGACCATCGCCTGCTTCATGGCCAGGTCGCAGTTTCCTGGGTTCAGGGCCTTGGCTCCAACTGCATCTTCTGCGTGGGCGATAAGGTCGCTAACGACCCGGTGTGGAAGACGACGCTTAAGATGGGCAAGCCTGCCGGCTGCAAGCTCGTCATCAAAGATATGGAGCATGCAATCGAAGCTATCAACTCGGGCGTGACCGACAAGTACAAGATGATCATCTGTGTCGCCACTATTGCTGAGGCAAAGCAGCTTGTTGAGGGCTGCCCGCAGATCAAGTCGGTCAACCTGGGCAACACCAAGCCCAAGGACGAGAAGCGTCCCGATGCTCGTCAGGTCTCTCGTCAGATCTTCCTGACCGCGGCCGAGGAAGCCGATGTGCGCGAGATGCTGAATCGTGGCGTTGAGGTCGAGATTCGACCCCTGGCCGATGACCCCAAGGTTGAATGCGCCAGCGTGCTCTAGGCGTTCAATTTCGAAGAGTCTGAGCTCTTCGTAGTGTCCTATTAGGAAAGGGGGATATATGCTTACCCAAGCAATCCTCATCGGACTTATCGCCGCATTTGGTAAGTTCGACTCCCAGCTCGGTACGCTCTATGCGTTCCGCCCCATCGTCCTGTGCCCGCTCGTGGGTCTGGTGCTGGGGGACCTGCAGTCCGGCCTCGCGATCGGTGCGAGTCTGGAGCTGCTGTTCATGGGCTCGATCTCCATCGGCGCCTACGTGCCGCCTGATGATACGATCGGCGGCGTGCTCGCCTGCGCCTTCGCTATCCAGCTGGGCCAGAGCACCGAGGCAGCCATCGCGCTTGCCATGCCCATCGCCACGCTGTGCCTTGCCATCAAGAACATCCTCAACGCCGCCCTGCCGATCCTGGTTGACCGCGCTGATGTCTTCTCCGGCCAGGGCAACCTTAAGGGTGTCTATGCGATGCACTTCCTGATCGGTTTAACCGGCATCATCATGGCGTTCCTGCTGTGCTCGCTGTCGTTCTATCTGGGTGCTGACGCTATCCAGGGCGTGCTCGACTTTATCCCCGACTTTGTTCTTGCTGGCTTTGGCGTTGCCGCCAACATCCTGCCGGCCATGGGCTTCGCCATGCTCGGCCGCCTGGTGCTCACCAAGCAGCTCGTGCCCTTCTACTTCCTGGGCTTCCTGCTGTGCTCCTACGCCAACGTGCCCGTCCTGGGCGTCGCCCTGATCGCCATCATCATCGGCATCGACAAGTTCGACCTGCTCGGCCTGGGCGGAGCCCAGCCCCAGCTCTCCGCGGAAGGGGATGAGGACGATGACTTCTAGTCCCGAGAACAAGATCACGCGCTCCGACCTCGTCAAGAGCGCCGTCAACGTCGGCGCCCTGGGCATGGAGTTCTCCTGGACCTACTACAAGCAGATGAACATCGCCTTCTGCCTGATGGTCGCCAACATGCTCAAGAAGATCTACGCCGGCCGCCCCGACGACTACGCCGAGGCCCTGCACCGCCACTGCGCGTTCTTCAACATCACCGTCCAGTTCGCCCCGTTCGTCGGCGGCATCGCGATGGCCATGGAGGAGAAGGTCGCCCGCGGCGAGATCGAGCCCGAGAGCGTCAACGACGTCAAGGCCGCCCTCATGGGCCCGCTGTCCGGCATCGGCGACTCCATCTTCCTGTCGACGCTGCGCGTGGTCGCCGCCGCGGTGGGCATCAGCCTGTGCCAGGCCGGCAACCCCTTCGGCCCCATCGCCTTCCTGCTCATCTACAACGTCCCCGGCTTCGCGCTGCGCGTCTGGGGCGCCGTCAAGGGCTACGAGCTGGGCGTGGGCTTCCTGGACGAGGCCCAGAGGACCGGCCTCATGCAGAAGATCATGACCTGCGTGGGAATCGTGGGCGTCATGGTCGTGGGCGCCATGTGCAAGGACATGTTCTGGGCCAGCATCCCGGTGGCCATCGGCTCGGGCGACGACGCCCAGACCCTCCAGGACATCCTGGACGGCATCATGCCCGGCATGCTCGGCATGATCGCCTTCTGGCTGTACTACTGGCTGCTGTCCAAGAAGATCAACCCCATGGTGCTGATCGTGGCCACCATGGTCGTGGGCATCATCGGCGCGTTCTTCGGCGTGCTGGCGTAAGGGCCCGGCTGCATAGATTTTCGTTGCAACCTGGAAAGGGGATGGAGCAGGCCTATGCCCTCCATCCCCTTTTTGTATAGAAGGAGTTCGTATGTTCGCGAAGGATCGCGAAGCAATGCGCCTGACGCCGGCGGAGGTCAGGCTGATTCTTATTGAGTCCCTGCAGTGGTGCGCCAACAACGCGGTCTACTTTTTGGGGCTTATCGGTGCGGCCACGTATGATCTGGCCGGCACGGCCTTTTTGGTTGCCGCCATTACGCTCGTGCGCAATCTTATGACGTCGGCGGGCAATATGGTGTCGGGTTCGGTCATCGATCGCTTTGGACCGCGCCGGACGTCATTTGTGACGTGCGTGATTACGGCTGTGCTATCGCTTGGCGTGGGGTTGGCGCCGCTGTCTGTCCCCGGGCTTGTGTTTGCCGCGTGCGTCTTGGGGCTTGCGGGCGGCTTTATCAACACCTGCACGCATGCGTTTCCGGGATACCTGGAGTCGACCACCGAGGGCCGTACCCGCGTGAACGGTCTCATGGTGTTCTACAGCAATATCGCCTATACCGCTGGCCCGCTGCTCGGCGGTGCCATCGTGAGCTGTTTTGCCACGCAATCGGTCTACCTGCTCATGGCGGGCATGATGGGTGTGGCGGCCGTGCTCTCCTTGGGCTGTCACGAGTGCGTTGTTCCCGCAAAAGGGGAAAAGCCGAAGGGCGGTATTCTGGGCGGCATGGCCGAGGGTGCGCGACTTACGTTTCGCGACCACGACCTGCGCCTCATCTTTATCTCGGGCTTTTTGGGATTCTTTGCGTTTGGCGCGTTTGATTCGCTTGAGTCGTTGTTCTACCGTGATGTGCTCAACGTGGATATCGTCTGGCTGGGCTGGCTGTCCTCGGTCGTGGGCCTCACTTCCTCGGTGGGCGCGTTCATCCTGACCAAGCTTTCTGCTCGCCATGTCAACCTACGATTGCTGCTCGGTGCGCTCATGGCCGTGGGCATTGGGTCCATGGTGTACGTGGGCACAGATATGCTGGGGGTCGCGATTGTCGGTCAGGCGATTAACGGTCTGGCCTGGGGGTTCCTGGAGCCGCTGCAGATGATCTTGATTCAGGAGCGCGCCGACATCAAATACCTGGGTCGCATTACCGGCTTTGTGCGCTTTGGCCTGATGAGCGCCGGCGTGGTGCCGCTGCTGGCGGCTCCGTTTTTGGCGGAGGCTTTGGGCGTCCAGACGGTACTGTTTGGAGCATCGACCATTATTGCGCTGGTAGGAACGCTGTTCTTTGTCACACAAGGGAGACGCCGGGGGCGTTAGCTATACATCAAATTCTAATTTAATACCACTCACCAGAGAATTTCGACCGTTCACCGAGGATTGGAACAGATTGAAAAGTGGTATTAAAAACACGTTGGGTGTATGTCTATAATTGGTATCGAAAAGAAACGCGATGTATAGATTCGCGTGCAGGACAGAAAGGAAAAGCCATGAAGGAAACCGAGAAGATCGAGATCATGCACTTTAGCCAGGAGGGCTACGTCGAGGACGGCAAGAACGTCTACGAGGCCGGCAAGAAGATGACCGCGCTCGCCGACAAGGTCGCCGACGAGGGCTACGACGCCGTGTTCCTGATGGGCGTCGGCGGCACCTGGGACGAGCTCATGCAGCTCGAGTACCTCATGAACAAGTTCGGCGACCGCGACCTCGAGGTCTACCTGATCCACGCCGCCGAGTGGAACGCCATGGGCCACAAGCGCATGACCGAGAAGTCCGTCGTGCTCACCGCCTCCGAGTCCGGCACCACCCCCGAGGTCCTCGAGGCCGTCAAGAAGATGAAGGACATGGGCGTGCGCGTCTACGCCATGACCAAGCCCGAGGGCCTCATCGGCCAGGCTGTCGGCGCCGAGAATTGCGTCAAGATGGCTTCCGATCATGGTAACGGTGGCTGCGAGATGGGCTACTACCTCGCCGACTGCTTCGGCCTGCGCCTGCTCAACCGCCGTGGCTGCTTCCCGCAGTTCGATAAGTTTATCGAGCAGACCAAGGACGTTTGGACCCACCTGGTCGACATCCGCAAGAGCTTCGAGCCGCGCGCCGAGGAGCTCGCCAAGAAGTACGCCCTGGCCCCCTACACCATGTTCATCGGCTCGGGCGCCCTGTGGGGCGAGACGATCCTGTTCTCGATGTGCATCCTGGAGGAGATGCAGTGGAAGCGCACCCGCTACATCACCTCGGCAGACTTCTTCCACGGCACCCTCGAGCTCGTGGAGCCCGGCGTCCCCGTGTTCCTGTTCATGGGCGAGGACGAGAACCGCAAGCTCGACGAGCGCGTCCGCGCCTTCCTCAACCGCGGCGTGACCGGCGACACCGACATCAACATCATCGACACCGCCGAGTTCGCGATTCCCGGCCTTGACGACGAGTTCCGCGTCATCGTGTCTCCGTGGATCCTCTCCTCGCTGATCACCGATCGCCTTGCCGCTTACTACGAGACGGTCACCAAGCACAACCTCAACTACCGTCGTTACTATCACCAGTTCGACTACTAATAGTTGACCACTCATTTAAGAAGCACCCTGCCCGGGCGCATGCGTCCGGGCATTTTTATGCCGAAATTCGCTAGGAAGGGGAATCGAATGAGGCAGTTTATCGTGGCGTCCCATGCTCATTTTGCGTCTGGAATCGTCGAGAGCATCGGCCTGCTTTCCGGCGAGCGCGAAAACGTCCATGCGCTCTCTATGTATGTCGACGGAAACGAGGACCTGACCAAGGAGGCCGCAGCGATTCTGGACGGCTTTGCCGCGGACGATGAGGTCGTCGTTTGCACCGACCTCTTTGGCGGCAGTGTCAACAACGAGTTCACCAAGATCGTCCAGACGCGTCCCAACACGCATCTGGTGACCAATATGAACCTGCCGCTCCTTATTCAGCTGCTGTTCGTGCCCGAATCCACCCCGATCGATGAGGCCATTCGCCAGATTGTCGAGGCGGACGACACCAAGGTCAAGTACGTCAACGACCTGCTGGGGCAGGCCGAACTCGATGAGTTTTAATCGCTAGGGAGCACATCATGATTCAGATGATTCGCGTGGACTATCGACTGCTTCACGGCCAGGTTGCCGTTAGCTGGACCTCGGCTCTGGGTGCCGACTGCATCCTGTTGGTGAGCGACACGGTCCTCAATGACAAGCTTCGTCTGCAGGCCCTGTCCCTTGCAAAGCCGGAGGGCTGCAAGGTAGTCGTCAAAAACACCGAGGATGCCGTCAAGGCGCTCCAGAGCGGTGTGACTGATAAGTACAAGCTCTTCGTGGTTTGCGAGACGATCCAGCAGGCCGGTGCCGTCGCCAAGGCTATGGGAGTCAAGAAGATCAACCTCGGCAACGTTGCCTTTAGCGAGAATGCCCGCCAGGTCTCGACGAGCGTGTTCCTCACGCCCGAAAACGAGGCATACGTGAAGGAGCTGCTCGGCGAGGGCTATGAGCTGTTCATTCAGATGATTCCGGCAGATGCGAAGACTGATGCCGCGAAGGTCATCGGTTAGGGGCTGTCATGGTTATCAAGACAATCCTGATTTTCCTGATCGCCCTTTTGGGCTATTCCGAGTGGCTGACGGGCACGAGCTACCTCCAGCGCCCGATTGTGCTCGGACCTCTGGTTGGCCTTGTCATGGGCGATGTAGTGACCGGTACGATCATGGGCGCCACGATGGAGCTTGCCATGGTCGGCGCCATCTCGGTCGGCGCCTATAACCCGCCCGATACGATTTCCGGCACTATCCTGGGCGTATCTCTTGCCATGCAGGCCGGCGCGGACGCTTCGGCGGCCCTGACCCTGGGCATTCCCATCGCAACGATCGTCCTGGCGCTCGATACTGCCCTGGGCCAGCCGGTGATGCTGCTGCTGGTGCACCGTATCGACAAAAACGTCGAGGAGGGAGACACCAAGGCCATCACGCGCAACATGCTCATCGCCGGTTACGCGCAGAGCTGGTGCGGCCTGCTGATTATTCCCCTGGCATTCTTCTTTGGCGCCGATGCCGTCGCCAGCCTGCTCAACATCATCCCCGATTTCGTTCAGACCGGTATGGATGTCGCCGCCGCCTTCTTGCCCGCACTCGGTTTTGCAATGCTGGCTCAGATGATTATGAACAAGACGGTGGCGCCGTTCTTCTTCGCTGGCTTCTTCCTCGTCGCCTACTTTGGCATTAGCACGACGGGCGTGGCGATCTTTGCCGCGATCATCGTCGTCGCGATGACGGTTTTGGGTGACAAGAAAAAGGCGGAGCAGCCCGCAGTGGCAACCGAGGATCCTGCGATTGGGAGTGGGTTCGATGAGTTTTAAGTTTGAGTCTTCTTACGACGGGCTGATTTCCCGCGCAGACCTTAAGAAGCTGTTCTGGCGCTCGATTCCCTATGAGCATTCCTGGAACTACGAGCGTATGGGCCATATCGGCTTTATGTGGGCCCTTATGCCGATCCTTCGCAAGCTGTATCCGCAGGATGCGGACTTTAAGGTCGCCCTCAAGCGCCATATGGAGCTCTATAACGTCACGCCGTACATCTCGACGCTCCCCATGTCCATCGCCGCTGCAATGGAGGAGGTCAACGCTACTGACGATAGCTTTGACACGAGCGCGATCTCTAATGTCAAGCTTGCTTTGATGGGGCCGCTGTCCGGCGTGGGCGATGCCTTCTACTGGGGCACGCTGCGAATTTTGGCAACGGGTGTCGGCACGTCGCTGGCGCTACAGGGCTCTATTCTTGGCCCGATTTTGTTCCTGCTCGTGTTCAATGTCCCTCACTACATCATCCGTTACCTGCTGACGTTTGTGGGGTATCGCTTTGGCTCGGACATGATCAGCAAGGTCCAGGAATCGGGCATTATGGACACGATCGTCAAGATGGCCTCTATCATGGGCGCCATGGTGATCGGCGCTATGACCATGGAGATGGTCACCGTGGACATTCCGCTCATGGTCGGTGCGGGCGATGGTGCTCAGACGCTGGCCGAGCTGCTCAACGGAATCTTCCCGGGCTTTGTCACGATGGGGCTGTTTGGAATCGTCTATCTCATGCTCAAGAAGAAGATGAATCCGCTGGTCATCATGCTCGTGATCCTGCTCGTGAGTATCGCTGGCGCGTTCTTTGGAGTGCTTGGTGTCCAGTAGAGTATCCGTCATAATGAGAACAATGTAAGAGGGGGCGTCGCGCACACTGTGCTGCGGCGCCCTTTTGCCGAAAGGTGGACAAGATGGAGTATCCGCAGCTTGCCGTCATGAATATCAGCCATCGTTATTTTGACCTTGAGGAATTCTTTTCTTCGGCAGCGGCCTCGGGTTACACGTGTTGCGAGCTTTGGACCGGGGCGATGCATCTGTATGTCGATTGCCATGGATACGATTCGCTCGAGCAGGTGCGGGAGCTGTCACAGCGGTATGGGGTTCGGATTGTGGGGCTTTGTCCCGAACAGAACAACCCCAAGCCGTGGAATATCGCGGCGCGCGGGAATGAGGCACGTGCCCGCACACTTGCGTACTTTAAGAACGTTGTGGATATCGCGGCGGAACTTGGAGCCGAGCAGGTCATGGTCTCGAGCGGCTGGGCATTTTTGAACGAGCCGATCGAGGACGCGTGGGGTCGCAGCGCCTCGATGCTGCGTGCGATTGCCGAGCATGCGGGAGAGCGCGGCGTGCGACTGGTGCTCGAGGCCCTACAGCCGGTTGAGTCGATGATCGTGAACTCGGCGGCCGACACGAAGCGCATGATCGAGGCAGTTGATCATCCGGCACTTAAGGCGTGTCTGGATTTGGGCGCTATGGCGGTGGCAGGGGATACCATCGACGATTATTTCGATCTGCTTGGCGATGATGTCGCCCACGTGCATTTTGTCGATGTTGCGGCAGATGGCACGACGCATCTTGCCTGGGGTGACGGCGATCGCGATATGCGCGCCGACCTGGATAGGCTGGTGGCGCGCGGCTATCGCGGAGTTGTTTCGGCCGAGACCTATGACGGGCGCTATTTCGCCGACCCCGCAGCTGCCGATGCGCAGGTAATGGCAGAGTATCGTCGTGCGATTGGCGCCTAGGCGGGTTTGGGTTGCGGCGATCTGCCCTATGTTTCCAAATGAATACGGCGTGAGCGGCTGCGATGGATTTTCCCCGCAAACACTCTAGTATGCTAAAGTACCCAGAAGACCGGCGGAGCTATGCCGGTCTTCTGTTCTATATGAAACACAGCATGAGGAGGCTCACCAGATGACGGCCACACCGTGGGGATTCCGGGACATATTGCCCGAGGAGGCTCAGGCGCGCGAGGAGATCGCATGTACGGTGAAGGGCTGCTTTAGGGAGCATCATTACCTGCCGGTCGAGACGCCGCTGCTCGAGGACAAGGGCTCTCTCGAGGAAGGCGGCCGCATCGCGGACACGCCGTTCAAGCTTTTTGATGACGACGGTCGCCTGCTGGTGGTCCGTCCCGACAACACGCTGCCGATCGTTCGCCTGGTTTCGACTCGCATGCGCGCGGCCGATCTGCCGCTGCGCCTGCGCTATGAGGCGCCGGTGGTCCGCGAGTGTCAGCGCAATGCCGGTGGCTCGCGTCAGTTTACGCAGCTGGGCTTTGAGCTTATCGGTGCGGGCGATACCACGGGCGATGTCGAGATCGTCTCGCTGGTGGCCGAGGCCGTGCGCAAGTTGGCGCTTCCCGATGCGCGCATTATCGCAGGTAGCGTACGCCCATTTAAGGAGTTGCTCGCAGCGTGCGAGGATCGCGAGCTGGCCGCCGAGGCCCTGCGTTGCGTGCACGCCAACGACTTTGTGGGCCTTGATGCCCGTGTGGCGGCAAGCGCCGAGCCCGAGGCCGTCAAGGCTGCCATTAGCGAGCTGCCGCGCTTGCACGGCGGCGCCGAGGTACTCGATCGCGTGGATGCGTTGCTGGTTGCCGCCGGTATCGTCGTGCCGCTCACGCACGAGTTACGCGCTCTGGTCGAGGGCTTGGCTCCCGAGGACGCCCAGGTGCTGTCCTTCGACTTCTCCATCATGAACTCGTTTGATTACTACACGGGCCTGGTCTTTAAGGCCTATGCCGGCGGCTTGCCCGATCCGGTCGGTTCGGGCGGACGCTACGACTCCATCTTTACCGGTGCATTTGGCGACGGCATCGAGGTACCGGCGGCGGGCTTCGCCTTTTCGCTCGAGCGTCTGGAGGCAGCGCACACTTCGGCCGAGGACGCCGCTTCCGATGGTGACCATGCCGCGGGTCGTGGCGCCGAGGGCCCGCTGCGCATCGCCGTGCCCAAGGGCTCGCTTAAGGCCGACACGCTCGACGTGCTCGAGGCCGCGGGTCTGGACGTCTCTGAGCTGCGTGACCCCGGCCGTCACCTGATTGTGCGCGGCCGCGACACGCGTGCCGGCGAGGGCGCGGTCGGCGGTATCGAGTTTGTCATCGTGCGTCCCAGCGACGCGCCCGCCTTTGTGGGCTGCGGCGGCGCCGACTGCGGCATCTGCGGCTGGGACTCGCTCATCGAGGCCGACCTCAACCTGCTGCAGCTGGTCGATCTGGGCTACGGCCTGTGCACGTTCATCGAGGCGGAGCCCGCGTGGCGCGCCGGCCAGGCCGAGCGCAACTATGCCCGCCGCGGGTCGCTTCGCGTAGCCACCAAGTACCCGCGCATCGCGAGCGCCTGGTATGCCGAGCGCGGCGTGAACGCCGATATCGTCTCCCTGCACGGTAACATCGAGCTGGGACCCATCGTCGGCATGACCGATCGCATCGTGGACATTACCGCGACGGGCGCCACGCTGCGCGACAACGACTTGGTCATCACCGGCCGCATTATGGACTGCACGGCGCGCTTCTTCGTCAACCCGGGTGCCGCTCGCTTGGATCCGCGCGTACGCAATCTGGCAGATCGCTTGGCAGCTGCTGTTAAGGACAAGCATTTTGAGCCCGTCGCGGGCTCGGCACAATAGCGCGAGCGCGCACGGGCGCCCCCATATCCGGGCTGCGGACCGATTGGTGCCGCCGCCTGGTCTCTTGTTTTTCGAACACAACCTCGACCGATAGGGGATACCGATATGAAGACCATCAAGCTTGCTCCCGGCGAGCGCCTCGTTACCAACCAACTCAACCGCAAGGGCGTGCTGCCGCAAAACATCGTCGATGCCGCCCGCGATATCGTGGCCAACGTGCGCGCTAACGGCGATGCCGCGGTGCGCGACTATTGCCGGCGCTTTGACGGCGTTGAGCTGCAGAGCTTCCGTCTGCCGCAAGAGCAAATCGATGCCGCGCTCGAAGGCCTCGATCCGGCCTTCGTCGCCGCGCTCGAGAAGGCCGCGCGCCAGATTCGCGAGTTCCACCAGCGAGAGGTCGAGCAGAGCTGGTTTACCACGCGCCCGGACGGTACGATGCTCGGCGTTAAGGTGGCCCCGCTCGCGGCGGCCGGCATCTATGTGCCGGGCGGTCGTGCGCAGTATCCCTCCACCGTGCTTATGAACGCCATTCCCGCCAAGGTGGCCGGCGTCAAGCGCGTGGTCATGGTGACTCCGCCGCAAAAAGATGGCTTGATCAGCCCGTATACGCTTGCGGCTGCCAAGCTCGGCGGCGTGGACGAGATCTATATGGTGGGCGGCGCCCAGGCCGTGGCCGCGCTGGCGTACGGCACCGAGACCATTCCGCGTGTCGACAAGATCACCGGCCCGGGCAACGCCTTTGTCGCCGCGGCCAAGCAGATTGTCTCGGGCGACGTGGGCATCGACATGGTCGCCGGCCCCTCCGAGGTCTGTGTGCTTGCCGACGCCACGGCCAAGCCCATGGTGGTCGCGGCCGACCTGATGGCCCAGGCCGAGCACGATCCGCTGGCGGCCTGCTATCTGGTGACCTGCGACGAGCAGTTTGCGCGCGAGGTCGAGGCGGGTATCGATATTCTGGTCGCGCAGTCGCCACGCGCCGAGATCACGCGCGCCTCGCTCGACAACGAGGGCACCATCGTGGTGGCCGCCGACATGGCTGCCGCCGTCGAAGCGGTGAACACCGTGGCGCCCGAGCACCTTGAGCTGCACTGCAAGGACGCGATGGGCCTGCTCGGCGGCATTCGCAACGCCGGCGCCATTTTTGTGGGCGCTTGGAGCTCCGAGCCGCTCGGCGATTACGTTGCCGGCCCCAATCACACACTGCCGACCGGCGGTACGGCCATGTTCTCCAACCCGCTTTCGGTGGAGGAGTTCGTCAAGCGCTCAAGTGTCATTTGCTATACGCCCGAGGGCCTGCTCTCCGACGCTCCCGCTACGCAGCGTCTGGCCGAGGCCGAGGGTCTGTGGGCGCACGCGCTTTCGGCCGCACTGCGCCGCCGCGTGCTGGAGCAGGGCGAGGATGCCGTGAGCGCCGAGTCTCTGGCCGCGGCCGACCTGACCAAGGTTGCCTGGCCGGGCGACGCCGTGGCGACGGTTGCCGAGGGCGTTGACCTGGCGGCTGCGGGCGCGGATGGCGTTGGCGCGACTGGCAAGGAGGCCTAATATGGCCGAGCTGACGCCCCGTATGAAGGGGCTCGTCCAGCCCTACTTGGCCGGTATTGAGCCCTACGATCCCAACTTTACGTCCACGCGCATCAACCTTTCGGCCAACGAGAGCACCTATCCCGCGCCGGCTGGCGTGCGCGAGGCGGTCGACGCCGCCCTGGCTGCTACACCGCTCAACCGCTATCCCGATCCCATGTCCTGTGACCTGCGCGACGAGCTTGCCGCTTGGCATGGTGTGGCGCGCGAGAATGTCTGCGTGGGTAACGGCGGTGACGAGCTGCTCTATAACTACCTGCTGGCGTTTGGCGGTGCGGGGCGGACCCTGCTCAACTGCCCGCCGTGCTTTAGCGAGTACGCGTTCTTTGCGTCGCTCTGCCAGACCGAGGTGCGCGACGTGTGGCGCGACCCCGCGACCTTTGAGCTCGACCAAGCAGCCGTGCTTGCGGCGGCGCCCGAGTGCAACCTGGCAATCGTGACCTCGCCCAATAACCCCACGGGTGACGTGGCACCGCTCGACTTTGTCGCGACGCTGTGCGATGCGTGCCCCGGCATGGTAATGGTCGACGAGGCCTACGTTGAGTTTGCTGACGATTCGTTTGGCGCGGCCACCACGGCGCAAGGCCTTATCGCCGAGCATCCCAACCTGGTGATTCTGCATACGCTGTCCAAGGCGTTTGGCGCCGCCGGCACGCGTCTGGGTTACGTGATCGCGGCGCCCGAGGTCATCGACGTGTTCGCGGCGATTCGCCAGATCTACTCGGTCAATGTGTTGAGCCAAGCGGCGGCGCTTGCCTGCGTGCGTGCCCGCGATGCGTACACGCCCGTGGTGGCGCAGGTCGCATCCGAGCGCGAGCGCGAGCTGGGCGCCCTGCGCGCGATGGCCGCCGAGGGCATGCCCGTGGAGGCATGGCCGAGCGCGGCGAACTTTGTGCTCGTGCGTACGCCGCATGCCACGCGCGTGCGCGAGCGTCTGCGCGACGAATACTCGATTTTGGTGCGCGACTTTAGCTATGCGCCGGGGCTCGCGGACTGCCTGCGCATTACTGTGGGCACGCCGCAAGAAAACGATGAGGTATTGGCTGCGTTTGCCGCGCTGGTGAAGGAGGAGATGTAGATGGGCCGTTATGCCGAGGTGACCCGCAAGACGGGGGAGACCGACATCGTCGTAAAGCTCGACCTGGACGGAACCGGTGCGTGCGATATCTCGACCGGCGTACCGTTTTTCGACCACATGCTCAACGCTTTTGGCCGCCATGGCCTGTTTGATCTGACGGTGCATGCGGTAGGCGATGTGGAAGTCGATGCGCACCATACCGTCGAGGACACGGGCATTGTGCTGGGCGAGGCGTTTTGCCGGGCGCTGGGCGACAAGGCGGGCATTACGCGCTTTGCCGACGCGGCGATCGCCATGGACGAGACGCTCGTGATGGCCGCCGCGGATATCTCGGGCCGCGGCCAGGCCTACTGCGAGTTGCCCGTGCCGACCGAGCGTGTGGGCACCTTTGATACCGAGCTGGCCGTCGAGTTCTTCTATGCCTTTGCGCGCGATGCCAAGCTCACGCTGCACGTGCGCGAGCTGGCGGGCGGCAACTCGCACCACATTATCGAGGCCGCCTTTAAGGCCGTGGGCCGCACGATGCGCCGCGCCTGCGAGCTCGATCCCCGCGTGCAGGGCATCCCCAGCACCAAGGGCTCGCTGTAACCGTCACAAGGGTAAAACCACCACGAAGGTACCTGTCCCCTTTGTGGTGGTTTTGGATGATGAGAAGTGGAGGGTCGCGTGGGCGAACCGAAGATTGTGGTGGTCGACTACCACAAGGGCAACTTGTCGAGCGTCGTGCGCGGGCTTGCGCGCGCCGGTGCCGCCGCCTGCACATCGGACGATCCGGAGCAGATCCGCAACGCCGACGGCCTGGTCATCCCGGGCGTGGGCGCGTTCTATGACGCGATCGCCTTTATGCGCCAGAGCGGCGAGGAGGTGGCCGTGCTCGATGCCGTTGCTGCCGGAACTCCGCTGCTCGGCATCTGCCTGGGACTTCAACTGTTTTTTGAGCGCGGCAACGAGGGCGTGCCTGCGGACGAGGGTGCGGACGACGATGCCTCCGAGCAGGCCGGCGGTCCCTGGGTCGATGGCCTGGGTATTATGCGCGGCTCGTGCACGCGCTTGGAGTCGAGCCGCCTGAAGGTGCCGCACGTGGGCTGGGACCAGGTGCACATGACGCCTGCCGGCGCGGCCGATCCGCTGCTCGCCGGTTTTGCCGAGGGCGCCAACATGTATTTCACCCACAGCTACGCGGTGGCCGACGACGTCGATGACGCCGATGTGTTGGCGCGTACGCACTATACGCGGAGTTTCCCGTGCATCGTGCGTCATGGCAACGTGTGGGGCTGCCAGTTCCATCCCGAGAAATCCTCCGCGCTGGGTCAGCGCATCCTTAAGAACTTCGTCAACATCGTCGAGGAGGTTGGCCGATGATTCTGTTTCCCGCAATCGATTTGATCGGCGGCAAGGTCGTGCGCCTGGAGCGCGGCGACCGGAGCCGCTGCAAGGTATATTCCGACGACCCCGTGGCCGTTGCCCGCTCCTTTGCCGAGCAGGGCGCGAGCTGGGTGCACGTCGTCGACCTGTCCGCTGCCTTCGGCGAGGACGAGGACACATGCGCTGCCAACTCGGCGGCAATTAAGGCCATCTGCGGCGTTGACGGTCTGTCCGTGGACGTGGGCGGCGGCGTTCGCTCGCTCGCACGCATCGACGAGCTGGCCGGCTATGGTGCTCGCCGTATCGCACTGGGCACCGTGCTGGTGACCGAGCCGGGTTTTGCCGAGGTGGCAGCTCGCGGCTTTGGCGAGCTGCTGGTGGCAGATATCGCCGCGCGCGACGGCCAGGTCAAGGTGAACGGCTGGCGCGACGGCGCGGGCGTGGCGCTCGACGACGCCGTGGCGCAGCTTTCCGAGCTGGGTTTTAAGCATCTGGTGTATACCGACATCGCGCGTGATGGCATGCAGACGGGCATCGATGTGGCGGCGTATCGCCATGTGGCCGAGGTCGCGGGCTTTCCCGTCGTGGCTTCGGGCGGCATCTCGGCGCTCGACGATATCCGCGCGCTGGCCGCGGTGGGTGAGGGCGCGATTGAAGGCGCCATTACCGGCCGCGCGCTCTATGAGGGCAACTTTACGCTGGCCCAGGCGCTGGCCGCCGCCCGAGGGGAGGAGTAGCCCATGCTTACCAAGCGCGTGATTCCCTGCCTGGATGTTAAGGACGGCCGCGTGGTCAAGGGCGTCAACTTTGTGAGCCTGCGCGATGCGGGCGACCCGGTGGAATTGGCCCGTGCCTACGACCGCGAGGGTGCGGACGAGGTCGTCTTCCTGGACATTACCGCCACGAGCGACAACCGTGCGACGACTATCGAGATGGCGGCGCATGCTGCCGAGGAGCTGGCCATTCCCTATACCGTGGGCGGCGGCTTTCGCGACCTGGCGGGCATGCGCACCATGGTTGCCGCCGGTGCCGACAAGGTGTCGCTCAACTCTGCCGCCGTGCGTGACCCGTCGTTGATCAGCCAGGCCGCCGCGGCGTTTGGCAGCCAGGCCGTGGTCGTGGCGATCGATGCCAAGCGCGTGGGGCTGCCCGGAGAGCCGGGCGCCGATAAGTGGGAGGTCTTTACGGCGGGCGGCCGCAACGCTACGGGTATCGACGCGGTGGCGTGGGCCGAGGAGGCGGCTCGTCGCGGCGCCGGTGAGATCTTGCTCACCAGCATGGATCGCGACGGCACCAAGGCTGGCTTCGACCTGGCACTCACCCGTGCCGTGGCGCGCGCGGTGCCGATTCCCGTCATCGCGAGCGGCGGCGTCGGCACGCTTGAGCATTTTGCCGAGGGCGTGATCGAGGGAGAGGCCGACGCCGTGCTGGCGGCAAGCGTCTTCCACTTTGGAACGTTCAGCATCCGCCAGGTGAAGGAGTATATGGCCAGCCAAGGCATCCCCGTGAGATTGGATTTTTAAATGGAGCAAGTGACAACTGCGTCCGAGCTCAAATATGACGCCAAGGGGCTGATTCCTTGTGTGGTTCAGCAATATGACACCGGCGAGGTGCTTATGGTTGCTTGGATGAACGAGGAGTCGGTGGGGCTGACGCTCAAGACCGGCACCACGTGGTTTTGGAGCCGCAGCCGCCAGGAGCTCTGGAACAAGGGCGCGACGAGCGGCAACATGCAGGAGGTCAAGGAGCTCTGGGCCGACTGCGATAGCGATACGCTACTGGCCAAGGTCGATTCTCCGGGTCCGGCTTGCCATACCGGCAACCGTACTTGCTTCTTTAAGAAACTCGCGTAGGGCGGGCGCTCGACCAGGCGCTTGGCCAACCAGAAAGGATTGAACCATGGGTGTGCGCACCGCAAATGTTCAGGATGGAAATATCGGAGAGACGCTGACGGGGCTGGCCGAGGTGATTCATGGCCGTCGTGACGCGTCGCCACAGGAGAGCTATACTGCGCGTCTGCTGACCGACGTTGAGGATGAGCTGCTCAAGAAGCTTGCCGAGGAGGCGAGCGAGGTGATCATGGCCTGCAAGGATAACGACCACGACCACATTCGCTATGAGGCCGGCGACCTGGTCTACCATCTGCTCGTGACGCTCGAGCGCTACGGCATCACCCTCGACGAGCTGGCCGGAGAACTCAACGCCCGCCGCCACTAGTCTTAGGCGAGAGGCGTGGGCTCCCATTCGCCGGTGGGGTGGGGGATATCGAAGGCTCGGTAGCCGCAGTCGTAGGCATGTGCCTGGGCCTCGCGGATGTTCCAGCAGATGTCGCAGGCGCGGTGCGCGTCCGAGCCAAAAGTAATCGGCACCTCGGCATGGGCAAAGCGACGCAAAAGCCCGGTCGCGGGATAGTAGTCGTCCAGGCCCTTGCGCGGTGCGGCGGTCGAGACCTCAACGCGGCGGCCCGTATCGTGGGCGCACTCGGCCATCTGCTCCCAAAACGGCGCGGGGTCAAAGTCGGGTGCAAAGCCGTCCTTCGAAAAGCGCATGACCAGGTCGGGGTGGGCCATTACATCAAAGTTGAGCGAGCTTTCGCAAGCACGGCACCAGTCGTCGACGTAGCGCTCCCACACGCCGCGCACGCCCAGGTTTTCCAAAACGTGCAGGTCGGTGTCGTCGTCGATCCAACCGCAAAGGGAATCGGGTGTATCGGGGCGAGCGACGTTTTCCGTTTTCGCCGTACCCGCGGCACCGGTCATGATATCGCCGGGGTTGCCAATCCAATGCACGCTGCCCAAGCGCACTATGGCACCCGCGGACCAGCGCTCAACCAAAGGCTCGCAACCTTCGTACCAGTCGCATTCAAAACCATAGATAAGCTCGAGCTCCGGCGCAATCTGCGCGGCGAGCTTGCGGGCGTCCTCAAATGCCAGGCGATGCGCCGTCAGGTCGCCTTCGGCAACTTGTACTTCGCAGTTGGCGTCCATGCTGGCGGGCAGGGTGAGGTGGTCAGTCGAGACCATAACGCGGCAGCCGGCGGCGGCAGCAGCGCGGGCGTTGTCCTCAAACGAGGCATGGCCATCCGAAAACGTGGTGTGGGTGTGGCAATCGACCAGCGGGCAAGCAGACATGGCAGCTCCTTTGCGTCAAGCGAATCCGCTTCATTGTAATGGCGCAGCTTTCAACACGCCGGGCACGCCGGGGATCGAAATCGATTGGAAAGGTTGCGCGGCGCGTGGTGCGGCCTCGCTTGCTCTCAAAACGTGTACGTCAGCCTCCAAAACCGACAAATAATGACATGTTTGGAGGCTGACGTACACGTTTGGATGGGGGCAAGGGCGGCGACGGACGAAAGTCACGCTTGTGCCACGTCCGATGTGCTAGCGTTTGGATGAACAAAACGAGCCTGCGCGGAAAGGAGCCGGACCGTATGCCATGCGATAGCACATCCCCGCTGTCCCGCGAGACCGATGCGCCCGAAACCATCGTCAAGCTGGAATGCGACATCGACGACGCGTCGCCTGAGGTACTCGCCTACGCCGCCGACCGCCTGCGCGAGGCGGGTGCGCGCGAGGTGTACTGGCTGCCCCTCTATTGTAAGAAAGGCCGCCCCGGCTGGCAGCTGCAGGTAATCTGCACCTACGAGGATATCGAGCGCCTGCAGACGATCATCTTCTTGGAAACCACGACCAACGGCATTCGTCGCCAGGTTATGGAGCGCGTTTGCCTACCACGCCGCTTTGAGCGCGTAACGACGCCATGGGGCGAGGTGTTCGTCAAGGTGGCCACCCTGCCCGACGGCAGCGAGCGTGCAGCGCCCGAGTACGAGGACTGCGCCCGCCTTGCCCGTGAGCACAATGTGCCGCTCCAGCGCGTGATGCAGGCGGCTCAGAGCGCGGCACTGCGATTTGAATAATGCGGCTGGTGGCGACATTCTGCGCCCAGCCATATCAACCCCATTCGAAAGGATCTTCCCATGAAATACCTCATCGCCTCTGACATCCACGGCTCGGCATATTGGGCCGAGCGCCTCTGCACCGCTATCGAATCCGAGCAGCCCGACCGCATCGTGCTACTGGGCGACCTGCTCTACCACGGACCGCGTAACGACCTGCCGCGCGATTACGCCCCCAAGCGCGTGATTCCGCTGCTCAACGCCCTGGCCGACCGCATCATCGCGGTGCGCGGCAACTGCGACGCCGAGGTCGACCAGATGGTGCTCGATTTCCCCGTCATGGCCGACTACGCCACCCTGTTCGACGAGACCGGCCGCGAGCTGTTCCTGACGCACGGCCACGTCTTTGGCGCCGGCGTGCACAACAGCGTTGACCACGCGCCCGCGCTGCCCGAGGGCTCCGCGCTCGTCTACGGCCACACGCACATCAAGGTTAACGAAGAAAGCGCCGCGCACCCGGGCCTGTGGCTCTTCAACCCCGGCAGCGTGAGCATTCCCAAGGACGGAACGCACAGCTACGGCATCTACGAGGGCGGCGTGTTCCGTCACGTGATCCTGGAGGAGGAATAACCATGGCGCAGCACATGGCTCGGCAAAATGCCGAGGGCTCGCGCGATCTGTCCACGCTGGTCGATGCGTCGGCCGAGCTTCAACATCTGGTACAGACCATCTGGCGCTTGCGTCAGCCCGATGGCTGCCCGTGGGATCGCGAGCAGACACATCAGAGCATCGGCAAGAACATGATTGAGGAGGCCTACGAGGCGCTCGACTGCATCGAGGCCGACGACGCGGCGCATCTGCGCGAGGAGCTGGGCGACGTGCTCATGCAGGTAGTGTTGCATGCGCAGATCGCGGCGGACGCCGGAGAGTTTACGCTGGCCGACGTGGCGCGCGATATCGACGCCAAGCTCATCCGTCGTCACCCACACGTGTTTGGCGATGCGGATGCCGACAACTCCGACGAGGTGCTAAAGATTTGGGACGAGGTTAAGCTTGCCGAGAAGGCCGCCAAGGACAAGGCCGTAGCGGCGGGTGAGGCTGCGCCCGAGGGCCTGCTCGACGGCGTGCCCACGCATCTGCCGGCGCTGATGCAGGCTCAGAAGGTGTCACGCAAGGCGGCTGCCGTGGGCTTTGAGTGGGAGACGGTCCAGGATGTTTGGGACGAGGTTGCCGAGGAGCGTGCCGAGTTTGAGGCCGAGGAGCCCGGCTCGCCCGAGCGCGAGATGGAGTTTGGCGACTTGCTCTTTGCCCTAGTCAACGTTGCGCGCAAAGAGGGGATTGACGCCGAGAGCGCCCTGCGCGCGAGCACGGCCAAGTTCCGTCGCCGCTGGGCCGCAATGGAGCAGATGGCGGCCGATGCCCACGTGGATCTTGCCGAGCTTTCGACCCATGGCCTCAACGACCTCTGGGATGTCGCAAAGGCAGGGGAGTAATAACCGCGGGAGCGACGGGACGGACTTGTCCCATTGCTCCCATTATTTTTATAAAAAGATTGTATCCCTTGGCTAACTTAGGGCATAATGCAAAAAGTGCGACAAGGCTAACTTATGAACCTGCGCGCCGCTGCAGCGTGCAAGCCGTGTCGCCAAGCATTCAATCCGTTTCCAAGTGAGAGGGAGACAACATGAGCGATATTTTGGATGTCTACGGTCGTGAGGTGCTCGACAGCCGCGGCAACCCCACCGTCGAGGTCGAGGTCGTGCTCGAGGACGGCAGCTTCGGCCGCGCGATGGTGCCTTCGGGCGCTTCGACCGGCGCCTTTGAGGCATGCGAGCTGCGCGACGGCGACAAGGGCCGCTATCTGGGCAAGGGCGTTTCGCAGGCCGTCGAGCATGTCAACAACGAGTGCGCTAACGCCGTCGTGGGCCTCGACGCCTTCGACCAGCGCGCCGTCGATGCCGCGCTGATTGCTGCGGACGGTACTCCCAACAAGACCAAGCTCGGTGCCAACGCCATCCTGGGCGTGTCGCTGGCCGTTGCCCGCGCTGCGGCGGAGTCGGCGGGCCTGTCGCTGTACCAGTACCTGGGCGGCGTCAACGCTCACCTGCTGCCCACGCCCATGATGAACATCCTCAACGGCGGTGTGCATGCCGACAATAACGTCGACTTCCAGGAGTTCATGATCATGCCGGTGGGCGCTCCGAGCTTTGCCGAGGGCCTGCGTTGGTGCGCCGAGGTCTACCACACCCTCAAGGGCGTGCTGCATGAGGCTGGCCTGGGCGGCGGCGTGGGCGACGAGGGCGGCTTTGCGCCCAACCTCAAGACCAATGCCGAGCCGTTCGAGTACATTACTAAGGCCGTCGAGAAGGCTGGCTTTAAGCCCGGCGTCGACTTCATGTACGCCATGGACCCGGCGTCCACCGAGTTCTACAACGCCGAGACCGGTATGTACGAGCTCAAGGGCGAGGGCGTGGAGTACACGAGCGCCCAGATGGTCGATTACTGGGAGAAACTCGTCGACACCTATCCCATCATCTCCATCGAGGACGGCATGGCCGAGGAAGACTGGGACGGCTGGGTTGAGCTCACCCGCCGCATTGGCAACAAGGTGCAGCTGGTGGGCGACGACCTGTTCGTCACCAACACCGAGCGCCTCAAGAAGGGCATCGAGCTGGGTGCCGCCAACGCGATCCTGGTCAAGGTCAACCAGATCGGCACGCTTACCGAGTCACTCGAGGCCATCGAGACCGCCAAGGAGGCCGGCTACGCTTGCATCGTGAGCCACCGTTCCGGCGAGACCGAGGACTCCACGATCGCCGACCTGGTCGTGGGCGTCAACGCCGGCCAGATCAAGTCGGGCGCCCCGTGCCGCAGCGACCGCATCGCCAAGTACAACCAGCTCATCCGCATCGAGGACGAGCTCGAGGGCAGCGCGCGCTACGCCGGCAAGGCCGCGTTCTACAACATTCGCTAGGCACGCGGAGGTCGCGGGGGCGGGGAAGACTCGGATTTGCCTTGCTCCAGCCGGGCGCTGTTGAGCACCATTGGGCGCTGGGCCATATGACTCAGCGCCTTTTTTATGTCGAGCAAAGGCTGTCGAAGGCGGTGCGCGCGCTCGTGCTATAACTAGAATACTTAGCGCAAACAAACCTCAACCGCACAAGGCGCACATGGATCAGATTTACGACAACAGGTACTATTCCGCCGGTTCGCGTGAGCCGTCGCCTCGCCGTGCGCGCACGGTGCAGCTCGGTGGGTCCGCCTACGCCGGCGCCGACCGCTCCACGCAGCGCCCGACAAGTACCTCGCGCCCCAATGCTCAAGTGAATACTTCGACAGATGGACCAGTGCGCCCAGCACGTTCGTCGCATGCTCAGCGCTCGTCGGCTCAAACGCACGATAGGTCGAGCAGGCCCTCGAACCGTCTTTCGGGCTCGGACTTTATGCACTACGCCAACGACAACGCGGTGGTCAAGGCGATCTACGACTTTACCCGCGGTCCTCAGCGAGGGCTATTCATCGGCATCGTCGTTGCCCTGGTGCTCGTGAGCCTGTATTTCCCCGTGCGCGACCTGTATGTGGCAAAGCGCTCGAGCGATATCTTGGCCAAGCAGGTCGAGATTCGCCAGCAATACAATGATGAGCTGCAAAAAAGCGTCGACAAGTTGCTCTCGGAGGAGGGCATCAAGGATGCGGCATCCGAGGACCTGGGCCTGGTGATGCCCGGCGAGAAGAGGATTGAAGTGCAGGGCCTAGACGGCGATTCGGATGCCTCGTCGAGCCAGAAGTCGTCGAACGCCAAGAAAGCCAGCGAGGTGGCCAAGGAGATCGAAGAAGTCGGCAAGGACGCGCCGTGGTACATTCAGACGCTCGACATGCTGTTTGGATTTAACGGCGTCGAGGGTCAGACGGTCGCGTCTAGCGGCGAGTAGGCGAGTAGCGCCCGGAGGGGAGCCCGCAATGACAAATTGCAAACGCTATAAGGTAGCCGCGATCGACCTGGGAACGGTGTCGTCGCGACTGGTGTTGGCCCAGGTCGAGGGCGGGGCGATCGTGGAATCGTCCAAGCATACCGAGATTACCGATCTGGGCGAGGGCGTGGACGCGACGGGGCGCTTTTGCGAGGCGGCCGTTGAGCGCGTGCTCGCTGCGTGCCGCATGTTTGTGGACGAAGCCCGTGCCTTTGGGGCCGCGTGCATCTGCACCACGTGCACGAGTGCCGCGCGCGATGCGTCCAATGCCGCGCTGCTGCTGGACGGTCTGCGCGAGCTGGGGCTCGAACCGCAGGTGATTCCGGGAGAGGTCGAGGCGCGCCTGACGTTTTTTGGCGTGGCACACGACTTTGCTGGCGAGCGCATCATCGTCGCCGATTCGGGTGGCGGCTCCACGGAGCTCGCGACGGGCGTCTATGCGCCTGAGCGCGGGGTCTTTGCGCTGGAGGGAACGCGCTCACTGGACATCGGTTGCCGTCGCGTGACGGAGCGGTTTTTCTCGGCGCTGCCGCCCGCACGCGGCGAGCTTGCTGCCGCTGCCTCGTGGGCAGGCGAGCAGTTCGCCGCCTATTTTGAAGGCCTGCCCAGCGACTTTGAGCGCGCCGAGCGTCTGGTCGCGGTGGGTGGCACGGTGACTACGCTGGTGGCTCTGGTCCACGAGCTGGAACCGTACGATTCGAGCTTTGTTCACCTACGCGAGCTGTCGCTGGAGCAGGTCTCGGCCGCTATCGAGCGCATGTCTGTGTTGGACGCGGAAGGCATCGCCGCGCTACCGGGTGTACAGCCCAAACGCGCGGGCGTGATCTTGGCTGGCGCCGTGGTGATCCGCGAACTCATGCGTGCCGGCGGCTACAAGACGCTCACCGTAAGCGAGAACAGCCTACTCGCCGGCATGGCCGCCACCATCAACGAGACTCTCGACGGCGCGACCCCCACCATCGGCTGGACCCCGAGCCTGAGTGCTCTTTAACCGTCTTCCTCTGAGTTGCGGTGAAATAGTTCCTAAATAAGCTGGTAAACGGTATAAACAGGATCTATTCCACCGCAACTTAGAGCCCCGCCGGCGTGTAAAAGAAACGAGCCCGCATCCCTGGGGGACGCGGGCTCGTAAAAACCAAATGGTAGGGGCGGTGGGACGTCCGCGCATTTGCTGCGCAAATACGCACCGGCTTCGGCCGCCTGTCGGCGCCCTCGCCGGCTCGCTACGGACGCTGCGCGTCCGCTTAACGCTCGCCCCCTCGCGGGTTCGAGTCCCACCGGCATCTAAAAGAAGCGAGCCCGCATCCCTGGGGAACACGGGCTCGCAAGCAATCACATGGTAGGGGCGGTGGGACTCGAACCCACAATCCTTGCGGCGAGAGATTTTAAGTCTCCTGCGTATGCCAATTCCGCCACGCCCCCGTGAGACTAGAAGTCTAGCACAAGCCGTCCGTTACGCGTTGACGGCCATCGAGTGTTGCCCCGACTTCTCCAGGAACTCCTGGAACTTGGCTTCGTCGCCCTTGTTCTTGTACTGCAGGGCCAGCAGGTATTCCAGGCGGCAGCTCTTGACCTTGTCGTCACCGGCCTCCTTGAGCATGCGCTCCAGCTCGGGAATGTCGTTGTGGCGCTTCAAGATCATCGTGTCGTACATCAGCTGGCATTCGTGTGCGACTGCCTCGGCCTGACCGCCCTCAAAGCCCTTGATCTCGCGCAGGAGCTCCTTGGATTTTTTGCAGTCCTCCTGGCCAACGTAGTAGTTAAAGGCCTTAATCACCAGGTCGACGCGCTGCATCTTGGGCAGATTGAGTCCCAGCAGCAAATCGAACATCTCGTCGGCGCGCTTGTGGTCCTCGCGCAGCAGATAGGAGTTCAGGCGCAGGTAGTCGCGGTTGTAGCGCGGGTACAGCATGCTGGTGAGTTTGCCATCGAGCAAACGATCGAACTCGTCCCACTGCTTGGCAGCCATAAGCTGTTGCAGGCGCTTAAACGTGGTGCGTTTTTTTACGCTAAAGAACACCGATATGGCGATACAAATAATGACGACGGCGGTCCAGAGGGTGCGGGAATCGGGCATATTAGGGTCCTTAGTCGCTCATAAAGCGAGCGGTATGACAACATGTACTCGATGTATTATACGCAGTGCGCAGGCAAACTGGCATAAAAGTGCATCGAGGCCGAGCGCCATCGCTCGCTGCGGTACACTTACCTAAAGTAAACCACGAAGGGAGACATTACCTATGAAGAAGATTGTTTTGGCTTGCGGTGCTGGCGCTGCTACTTCCACGCTCGTTGCCCAGAAGGTCGCCACCATGCTCGACGCCAACGGTTACGCCGACAAGTACGAGATCGTGCAGTGCGCCATCTCCGAGGCCAAGGACGTTTGCGACGAGGGCGCCGATCTGCTGATCGCCACCACCGTTGCCCCCGAGGGCCTTACCTGCCCGTACGTGAGCGGCGTGCCCTTCATGACCGGCATGAACCGCGTCGCTGCCGAGAAGGCCGTTCTTGACGTCATGGCTCAGTAGGCGCTGACTGCATGAGTGAGCAGAACGCCAATCCGGTCGAGCTCTTTGGCATGCGCGTTGCCCATGTGGGCATTAACGCCACCGACCCGGCAGACGCCCTGGAGATCGCGGAGCTGTTCTCGACGATGATGGGTCTGCCCGTTATCGAGACTCCGGTTTCGTACTTTAACGATTCGCTGGTCGAGGTCATGAAGCAGAATGGTCGTGGCACCAAGGGCCACATCGGCTTTGCCGTCAACGACATCGATGCGGCCGAGAAGTGGTTTGCCGAGCGTGGGCTCGAGGTCAACGAGGAGTCGCGCGTGCTGCTGCCCGACGGCGGCACCAAGCTCGTGTACTTTAAGCGCGAGTTCGCCGGCTTCGCCGTGCACCTGTGCCGCGAGTAGCGTACAAGCTGCTATAGCTAGCAAAAAGGGATAGAGCCGCGTGGCCCTATCCCTTTATTTATGCCGAGGGGCATCCCTACCGCGGCAGGCGAATCGTAAAGCGGCTGCCGACGCCCTCGACTGAGGTCACGCCAATGACACCGCCATGGCTATCGACGATCCACTTGGCAATGGCAAGCCCCAGACCCGAGCCCTGCGCGCCGGCATCGCGTGCGTTGTCGGCTCGGTAGAACCGTTCAAACGCGTGAGCTGCGGATTCCTGGTTCATGCCGATGCCTTCGTCCTCAACACTTATGTCGATCGTGCCCGTGCTCGCATCGGGCGTTATGCCAAACGTGATGGGCGTGCCCGCGTCCGAATACTTGGCGGCATTCTGCACGATTACGCGCAGAGCCTGCTTCACGAGCGCCACGTCGACGGACGCGTCGCAGCGCGGGTCGCTGACAAGCGCAGTGTCAAAGGCCAGCCGATACGTGTGCGCGGCATCGATCATCTGCGATTCCTCGCACACCTCGCCAACGAGTGCGGCCAGGTTGGTATGCGCACGCCGCAGGACCGTGCGCCCGGCATCGCCTCGTGCCAAAAACAGCAGCTGCTCCACGAGCTCCTGCATGTGCTCGCTTTCGGCCTTGAGGGACGCGATGGACTCCGCCAACACGTCCGGGTCGTCTTTGCCCCAGCGGTCGAGCATGTTTACGTAGCCCTGAATCACCGCGATGGGCGTGCGCAGCTCGTGGCTTGCATCGTTGACAAAGCGCATCTGCTGCAGCTTGGCCTCTTGCATCTGGCGCAGCAGACGGTTGAGTGCGACCTCGATGCTTGCCAGGTCGGCGTCGCCGGTGGTGACGCTCGGCGAGTCGACGCTTGCGCGCTCGATGGCCTGCTCCAGCGTTTCCATCTTGCCGCCGGCGAGTTGCATGCGGCCGAGTTCGTCCACGCGCAGCGCCAAGTCGTTGAGCGGTGCCATGGTGCGGCGCACGCGCCTCGCGCCGCCGAGCATGTTGAGCACGCTGATGACCTGCCAACCCACAACGACAAGGTAGAGAGGCCATAGTGCGACGAGGTCCTGCGCAAGGGGGAAGGTCTTGGTGGTACGCGCAAGCTCGACGGCATAGGTGAGCGTTGTCAGGTCCCAGCCGCGCGCGGGCGTCAGCGACATGCCGTGAACGGTGGCGCCGGGAATCCAGCCTGCGGTAAACGCGCTGTCGGGCAGCGTCTGGTTGTATCCATAGACGAGGATCGCCGCCGCAATCACCACCAGCAACAGATCGAGCCAGACATAGCTCATCAGACGGCGCCACATATAGCTCCAGTTGATGGCGCGGGCGATGGAGGTGACGCGCTTGGCCTCGGCGTTACGCACGGCAGACATAGCCCACCCCGCGCACGGTTTGGATGATGCGGGCGCCGCCGGCGTCCTCGATCTTGGCACGCAGGTGCGCGATGTGCACGTCAACGTTGTTGGTGTCGCCCACGTATTCGTAGCCCAGCGCCTCGTGCGCGATGCGCTCGCGTGTGAGCACGGTTTCGGCATGCATCATAAGCAGGGCGAGGACATCGAACTCGCGGGCCGTGAGCGCGATGGGCGAACCGCCGACCATGACTTCGCGGCGGTTGGAGTCGAGCACGACCAAGCCCACGGTAAGCGCGGCGGGGGAGGGCGTGGCAGCGGTCTGGGCCGTGTCGGTTGCCGGGGGCATTGTGGCGATACCGGCGGCCGTGCCGCTCGCTGCGCCAGCCTCGGCGCTGGCGTCGCCAACGCCAGAAGCCGCCCGCGCGGCCTCCGAGCGCTTCAACGCCACGCGGATCCGTGCGAACAGCTCCTCAATCGCAAACGGCTTGGTCAGGTAGTCGTCGGCGCCGGCGTCGAGCCCTGCCACCTTGTCCATCACGGCATCGCGCGCGGTGACCATGATCACCGGCACATCCTTGTGCTTGCGGACGCGCCGCAGGACCTCCATGCCGTTGAGCTGCGGCAGCAGTACATCGAGCAGAATCAGATCGTAGTCGCGCTCCAACGCCAGGTCCACAGCGGTGCGGCCGTCGGCGGCGTGCTCCACCTGGTAACCTTCGTGCTCCAGCTCGAGTGTCACAAAGCGGGCGATTTTCTCTTCGTCCTCTACGATCAGGATCCGTGCCATCCGTGCCCCCGTCTGCGATTACTTGTCGTCGTTCAGATTTTGCTTGATGTCGTCCGCGGCATTGGCAGCGCTGTCCATCAAGTTGTTGATGCTGCCGGGCACGTCGCCGTCGCTGTCGATGCGGTAGCGCATGCCAAAGAACAGGCCAATCAGCATCAGCCAGATCGTGGCACCCCAGGCAAACAGGGCGATGATGGGGATCAGGATGGGGATGTTGAGGATGATCGCATCGCGGCGCGTGGCGATAAACTTGGTGTCCAGGCTCAGGCGGAAGAGCTTTTTGAGGTACTCCCACACGCTGTCCATCTTTTTGGAGAAGTCGGTCTTTTCGCTCGACTTTTCG
>CAJLCM010000003.1:0-62277 GCA_905205145.1 uncultured Collinsella sp. | reverse complement strand
CATCGGAATCGCGCCAAAAGCCCTCGGAATCCTGCGTCCATTCGCCCGTGCGGTGGTGATACAACACGTTGCTGCTGTAATAAGTCTCGCGGCGGCCGTTATAGTTATTGACGCCGCTCGAGCGCGTCAGGCCGGAGCCGTTCGCGTAATATACAGCAGACGCGTAAGACGAACCGGAGCCGGCGTTGTAATGCGAAGCCTGAACGGCCTCAGCGGCCTCGGCTTCGGCTGCGGCAGCCTCGAGCGCCTCGCGCTTGGCATCCTCGAGCGTGGAGCGAAGCTCGTCGAGCTCGGTCGACTTGGCGTCGACCTCCCCCATCGTCAACAGGCTACTCGCGCCGTCGATGCAGCCCTGCAACACAGCGCGCTCGTCATCGGTAGCATAGTCGCCATACATATTCATAATGATCTGCGCGCGCATCTCCAGGGAATCGCGCTTTGCCGCCATCGAGGCGTTCCACTCCTGCATAGAGCCATAACCGTCGCCGCGGTAGTCGACGGGCTGCACCAGCGTCGCCTCGGACGGTGTAGATCCAACCGTATCGGATAGTGTTGCCGCGTGGGCATCAGTTGCGCCGGCGCCCGCCAAAAGTGCCACGGTCAGAGCGGCGGAAAGGGCGGCGGCTTTCGGTTTTCGTGAATCGATCCTCATGTAGCTGGAAACCTCCGTAGTGCGTTTTTTGCTGCGTTTGAGCTGCGTGTGATTCGATCGCGCTGCATAGTACCCCGAGTAAATCGCGACCTGCGGTTTTACTCAAAAGGCGCACGTCAATTGCGTAAAAATCACATCCTCTCAACAGGAGTTTTCCACATCTCAATTGCATAAAGCATGCCAAAAACCCTGTAACAGCGCCCTTCCTATGCAAAAAAGGCGCCTGTGCAACCATTGTTCGCACAGGCGCCTTGAGCAGGCATTTTATGCAGTTATACCTATCGAGTCGCAAGGGGTCCTTGCACAAGTCGCCTTACTCGTCCAGCGCGGCGAAGGCCTGCTTCAGATCCCAAATGATGTCCTCGGCGTTCTCGGTACCGATGGAAAGACGAATCGTGGAGGGCGTGATGTTCTGCTCAGCGAGCTCCTCGGCAGAGAGCTGGGAGTGCGTGGTGGTAGCCGGGTGCACGACGAGCGACTTGACGTCGGCCACGTTGGCGAGCAGCGAGAACACCTGCAGATGATCGATGAACTTCCAAGCTGCCTCCTGGCCACCCTTAATCTCAAAGGTAAAGATCGAGGCACCGCCGTTGGGGAAATACTGCTTGTAAAGCTCATGGTCGGGGTGCTCAGGCAGGCTCGGGTGGTTCACCTTGGCGACGTGGCTGTCACCAGCCAGGAACTCAACGACCTTCTTGGTGTTCTCGACATGACGGTCAACGCGCAGCGACAGGGTCTCGGTGCCCTGGAGCAAGACCCAGGCGTTGAACGGGCTGATGCAGGCGCCCTCGTCTCGCAGCAGGATAGCGCGGACATAGGTCGCGAAGGCGGCGGGACCGGCAGCCTCGGCAAACGAAACACCGTGGTAGGAGGGGTTGGGCTCAGCGATCTGGACGTACTTTCCGCTCGCCTTCCAATCGAAGTTACCGCCGTCGACGATCACACCGCCCAGCGAGGTACCGTGGCCGCCGATGAACTTGGTTGCGGAGTGGACGACGATGTTGGCACCATGCTCCAGCGGACGGAACAGATACGGGGTGCCGAAGGTGTTGTCGACGACAACCGGCAGACCGTGCTTCTTGGCGATCTCGGAGATGGCGTCGATGTTGGGGATGTCGGAGTTGGGGTTGCCGAGCGTCTCGAGATAGATGACCGTGGTGTTGTCCTTGATGGCACCCTCAACCTCTTCCAGGTTATGGGCATCGACAAACGTGGTCTCGACGCCAAACTGGGAGAGCGTATGCTCCAGCAGGTTGTAGGAGCCACCGTAGATGGTCTTCTGAGCCACCACGTGGTCACCGGCCTGGGCAAGAGCCTGCAGGGTATAGGTGATGGCAGCAGCACCGGAGGCGACGGCAAGACCTGCCACGCCACCCTCGAGTGCGGCGATACGGTCCTCGAAGACGCCCTGGGTGGAGTTGGTCAGACGGCCGTAGATGTTACCGGCGTCGGCAAGACCAAAGCGGTCGGCGGCGTGCTGAGAGCTGCGGAACACATAGCTCGTGGTCTGGTAGATAGGCACGGCGCGGGAGTCGGATGCGGGATCGGCGCTCTCCTGGCCAACATGCAGCTGCAGGGTATCGAAACCAAAGGTGTGCTCGGGGTTGTTAATGAACTGGCTCATGATGATCTCCTTGATCGAACAAAAGTAAATAAAAAGAGAGAAGTAAGTCGCTGTCTCCTGATCACGCCGACGGGCGCAAACAGGAGCCCGGCATTCGTCTTGGTAAGCAATTCATATGCGGGCCTCCTTTCGCATCCCGGTTCCGTGGTCGGTTTAATTACCTACCGCCTTTGTGTGTTTTGAATAGTACGAGCATTGTTTCGCTCGGTCAATCACTTAAAAGCGCTAACCTGTTATCGGTTTTGTAGATAGCAATCGAAAGGATGGCGTCGATGACCCTTCAGCAGCTTCGTTTTCTGATTGCCGTGGCAGAGTCCGGCTCAATCAACGCCGCAGCTCAGCGCCTCTATACCGCTCAGTCCAACATCTCAAACGCCGTCAAAAGCCTGGAACAGGAGCTCCACCTGGAGATCTTTACGCGCTCCAGCCGCGGCGTCACGCTCACTAACGACGGCACCGAGCTTTTGGGCTATGCGCGCCAGGTCGTAGAGCAGGCCGACATGCTCGAGGCGCGCTACGAGGACGGCGGCACCCCGCAAGCCCGCCTCGCCATTTCCGCCCAGCACTACGCCTTTTCGGTCGAGGCCTTTGTCAACGTGGTCGAGCGCTGCCGCGACAGCAAGTTCGAGTTCGTCATGCGCGAGACCACCACATCGCAGATCATCGATGACGTCCGCGCGTTTCGCAGCGACATCGGCATCCTCTATCTGGACGACTTTAACGCCCGCGTTCTGCAGAAGGCTTTTGCCGATGCGCGCGCGAGCTTCCATCCCCTATTCGACGCGACGGTCCACGTCTTCGTTAGCGAGCGCCACCCGCTTGCCCGCCGCCCGCAGCTGTCCCTTGCCGACCTCACACCCTATACGCGTTATAGCTTTGAGCAGGGAACCTCAAACTCCTTCTATTACGCCGAGGAACCTTTTAGCTATATCCCTTGCGACCGCAACATACGAATCTCGGACCGCGGAACACTTACTAACTTACTTATCACGTCGAACGGCTACACCCTGTCGACCGGTGTCCTCTCCAATGAAATGCAATGGGGTATGGCATCGATCCCGTTAGCAGACGCCCCAACGATGCACGTAGGCTATATCATGCACGACGAGCGCAAGCCCTCTCCCCTCCTGCAGCAATACCTCGACGAGCTCAACCGCATCATCCATGCCAACTAACTGTCGGAAGACGGGGTAGAAATCGTAGAATGCTAGCCCCCGGCGGGCATGGCGCTACAATGGTCACTCACACGAAACGTACCCAACGAAAGGAAGCCCGTGAAGGTCATCATCTATACCGACGGCTCGGCCCGATCAAATCCGGGACGCGGCGGCTACGGCGCCGTGCTCAAATACACCAACCCCGCCGGCAAGACCTTCACCTCCGAGCTTTCGCGCGGCTACGCCAAGACCACCAACAACCGCATGGAGCTCATGGCGGTCATCGTGGCGCTCGAGGCGCTCAACCGCCCCTGCGAGGTCGAGGTCCATTCCGATTCGCAGTACGTCGTCAACGCCTTTAACAAGCACTGGATCGACGGCTGGAAAAAGCGCGGATGGAAAACCGCCAACAAGCAGCCCGTCAAGAACCGCGACCTGTGGGAGCGCCTGCTCACCGCCAAAAGCAAGCACAAGGTTGAGTTCATCTGGGTTAAGGGTCACGCCGGCCACGAGCTCAACGAGCGCTGCGATGAGCTCGCCACCACGGCGGCCGACGGCAGCAACCTCGATATCGACACCGGCTTTAACGAGAGCGACCTGTAACGGCGTTTTCGCACGCTATTTCCTGCCCCCTCGCGCTACACTCATCCTGTAAACCGAACGGCACGAGGGGGATACATGCTGCGTATAGCGACCATCGGCACATCCATGATCACCGACGACTTTATCCAAGTCGTCAACGCCAACGACCAAGCCGCGTTTGTGGGCACGCTTTCACGCGATGCCAATCGCGGTGCTACCTTTGCCGCCGAGCGCGGTGGCGAGCGAAACTTTACTTCACTCGATGAGCTCGCGGCAGCCGCCGACGTCGACGCCGTCTATATCGGCAGCCCTAACGCACTTCACTACGAGCAGGCCCTTGCCTGCATCGCCGGTGGCAAGCACGTCATCGTCGAGAAACCCTTCTGCGCCACCGAAGCGCAGGCGCTGGAAGTCTTCCGCGCTGCCGAGGCAGCAGATGTCGTGGCCCTCGAGGCCATGCGTCCCCTCCACGATCCCGCCTTCCACGCCATCGAGGACGCCCTGGGCGAGATCGCCCCCATCCGCCGCGCCTCATTGCGCTTTGGCAAGTATTCCTCGCGCTACAACGAGATTCTCGCGGGACGCGCCACCAATATCTTCGACTGCAATATGGCATCGGGTTCCCTCATGGACATTGGCGTCTACACCGTCGAGCCCATGGTCGAGATTTTCGGCATGCCCTCCGGCCTTACGAGCATGACTACTCTGCTCGACCCCACCACGCGACAGCTCACGCACGGCCCCATCGACGGCTGCGGTTCCATCCTCGCCAGCTACGGCGGTGGCCGCATCTCCGTCGAGCTCGCGCACTCCAAAATTACGAATGACCTGCTGCCCTCGCAGATAGAAGGCGAGCGTGGCACTATCCAGATCGACCATCTGTCCACGCCCCGCAACGTCCGCATCGACTATCGCGGCGACGTCGTACGCGGCTCGGCGACCGAGGCACCGCGCGAACAGGACGAGAACGGCCGCGTGCTCGACCTGCCCAAATCGAGCAACACTATGGAATACGAACTCACAGACTTTATCACCGCCATCGGCGGCATCGATAACGTTAAGGAAGAGATTTGGGAGACCCCGGCGGGACGCCACGAGCTTGGCCACTACCGCGATGTCACGCTCGTCTCACTGCGCATCATGGATGCCGTGCGCCAGCAGGCCGGCATTACTTTCCCGGCCGACGCAGGCAAGCAGGCATAGCGATGGGCCTCTTCGATACGTTCTTCTCCAGCGTCACCGGCGGCAGTCGAGAGCCTCAAAAACCATCAAACGTCGAGCTCGAGCTGCGCCGCAGGCTTACCGTACTCGCAAGCGACGAGGCCACTCAAGACACTCCCCTGCGCTATTTCCTGCACTGGACGGGGCAAGTCCAAGGCGTTGGTTTTCGCTTTACCAACACCAACCTCGCGCAGGCACGCTCCCTCACCGGCTGGGTGCGTAACATGGAAGACGGCTCAGTCGAGATGGAGATACAGGGAGCTCCGGCAAACATCCTATCTCATCTCGAGGCGCTTCATGCCTCCTACGAGTGCATGGGAACGCGTTTTCGCCTCGTAGACGCCCAGGCCCGAGCCCCACTTGCCAATGAAGATGGTTTCAGTCCTCATTATTAGTATTGTGTGCTAAATACGGTATCATTTACCTACGACCGTTAATAGAAAAGAGGCGAGGCGCATGGCGGTGCAAAGAAGGAATACCAGGCAGCGAAAGCTGGTTCTTGACGCCGTGCGCCAAAGTTATAACCATCCCACCGCCGACGAAATCTACAACGCCGTGCGCGAACAGGATGACAAGATCAGCCGCGGCACGGTCTACCGCAACCTCAATCTCTTGGCAGATGCCGGAGAAATCCTCTCGATCAAGACGCCGGGCGGGAGTCGCTTTGATCGCACCATCGAGCCGCACGCACATATCATCTGCACCTCGTGCAGCCGCGTCATCGACGTGCCGCTCCCCTTCGATGCCCAGCTCGACGCCGAGGCGTCCAAGCAAATCGGTTGGCACGTCACGTCGCACTACACCATCTTCGAGGGTCTCTGCCCCGACTGCCGGTAGATGTTTGGGGCATGCCTACTCGGCAAGTAGACGACGCAGTTCTTCTTCGACCGTGCGCACGTAGCGGACGCGGTCGTTGATGCCACGCATAGAGGGGTTGCAGCTCTCCATCAGATAGGGATGGCCCACGACGTTGAGCATGTCGCGGTCGTTTTCGTTATCGCCAAACGCCATCATCTCATCGGGCGAAATACCCAGGGCACGACCGTAGTCGGCAAGCGCGGAGCCCTTGCCCGAACCGAAACCGATAAAGTCCGTCCATTCGGTTCCCGACGTCATCACGTCAACACGGTCGCTAAAGAGGCGCTCGAAATACTCCAGGGCCGCCGGCTGATCCACCTCGGGCGTCTGGAAGGCGATCTTAATGACGTCCTCGTCGATGTCCTCGGGGCGGTCGACCACCGCCACATCGCAGTGGACCTCATAGCGCAAATGGTCGACGAACGCATCGTTGCCGCTCATGGTGTAGAGGTGTCCCTCACACGAAAGGGTCACGTCGGCATGGGGATACGCAACCACGGCATTCGCGATATCCATAGCAAGACTACGCTCCATGGAGCGCTTGACAACGGCACGCCCCTCGCTCATCACCAGGGCTCCGTTCTCGCATACATAGGCGAGCTCATCGGCCACCGGGGTAAACAGATAGCGCAAGCTCGCATATTGACGACCGCTCGCCGGCATAAACACGATACCGCGACGATGCAGTTCATCGATGAGCTCAAAGGCCTCGGAACGCGGCTCGCGCTCCCCCCGATGCAGCAACGTGCCGTCCAAATCGCATGCAATCAGCTTGATTCCCTCAAGACCCATATGCTTTCCCCCCAAAGCACCTCATCAACAGTAAGACGGACTTTGAATAGCTGCCTCTCAAAGTCCGTCTTACTCATACGCACGTTAACCGCGCGCCTTTTTTACGATCGTAAAGTCGGGAGCCATACTCACAACGGCATCCGCCGCACTCGACGCAAAGCGCCGGTCCGCATCGAGTTCACGGGTAACCACCGAGAGCCAAACGCCCTCGACGCCCCGGAGCATGCGGCCCAAAACAGGCTGCACCGGCGTATACATGCGCACGGTATACTCGTCCGAATCGCCTCGGAAAAGCGGCGCGTGCATATTGCCGATCTCCCAGCACGCATGCGCGAGCGCAATCGGGTCCATGCGGTCGACTTCGACCAAATAAACCTCGGCACTGCGCAGGCGCACGACAACCGCCACGGGCACCATGCCCGAACGGTCGATGGCGAGCACATCGCCATCGGCAAGGCGATCGCCATCGGCAGCGCCCAGCCGAATATCGACCGTACGCCCCAGCTCCGTCACGCCCACAAATGTGCGGGCATCGGCCTGGTCCCAATCGAGTAGTAGCTCATCGACCTCAAAGACACCGCCCAGCTCCCGGCGAAGCAAAAGCTCATAGGACGGGTCGTTGAGATTTCCGAGACACGCTGTCGAAACCAGGTTCACAGGCATAGCCTAGTCCTCGACCTCGACGAGCTCGATATCAAAGTTGAGGTCCTTGCCGGCAAGCTCGTGGTTGGCATCGAGCGTCACGGCCTCGGGCGTTACGTCGATGACGACGGCGGGGACGGGCATGCCGCTCGGCGTGGACAGGAAGAGCTTCATGCCCTTCTCGATCTGCTCGATGTTGGGAACCTGCTCGGCCGGGAAGGTAATAACCATCTCGGGATTGTGCTCGCCGTAGGCATCGGCAGCAGGAATGTGCACGGTCTTCTTCTCGCCCACCTGCATGTCGACAACAGCGGCGTCGAAGCCCTTGATCATCTGACCGGCGCCGCAGGTGAACTCCAGCGGCTCGCCGCGATCGTAGGAGCTATCGAACTGCGTGCCGTCGTCGAGCGTGCCGCGATAATGAGTCTTGACCTTCTTGCCCTGGTTGGACATGGTAACCTCCGTGATAAGGGCGGCGCACAACGCGGGCCGCCGTGAACATATGGCGCTAACTATACCCTAGTCATACAATTCAATGACAGTTTGCAAAGAAACGCTGCAACCGGAGGAACCATGGCATATCCCGTATTTGACCTACACTGCGACACCGCCGACCGCATCGGCTGGGCCACGCTCGATCTCGACCTGCGCTTTACCGCCGGCACCGACGGTTATTTCCCCGGCGACGAAACGCATCCGCAAGATTTCGACCTCATCGAGGGCAACGCCTGCGCCATCTCGCTCGCAAAGATCGGCAACACGCCATGGGCACAGTGCTTCGCCACGTTTGTCCCCGATGAGATTCCCACCGCCCACGCCGCGCGCTTCCAGGCGCAGATCATGGCGCATATGAGCGGCCAGGCAATGCTCAACCACGACCGCATGGTCAACGTACGCAGCGCGGCAGACATTCGCCCCGCGCTCAAAGACGGCAAGGTCGCCTGCATCCACACCATCGAAAACGCCACGTTCTTTGCCGAGGACCCCGCGTTGATCGAGGTGCTCAAGAGCTTGGGCGTACTCATGTCATCGCTCAGCTGGAATGCGCAGGGACCGCTCGCGAGCGGACACGATACCCACGCCGGCCTCACCGCCGCCGGCATCGAGGCACTTACGCAGATGGAGCACGCCGGCATGGTGCTTGACGTCTCCCACCTCAACGATGAGTGCTTTGACGAGGTTGTCGCCCACGCCACACGTCCCTTCGTCGCCAGCCACTCCAACTCCCGTGCGGTTTGCGGCGTCAAACGCAACCTTACCGACGACCAGTTCCGCACCATTCGCGACATGGGCGGTATCGTCGGCCTCAACTACTGCAGCGAGTTCCTTTCCAACGACGCAACCGACAAGACCGCCGCAGACGTCACCTTCGACCAGCTGGCGGCACATATCGAGCACTGGCTCGACCTGGGCGGCGAGGACGTCATCGCGCTCGGCGGCGACTGGGACGGTGCCACGGTGCCCGCCTTCCTCTCCGATGCCAGCAAGATGCCCGAGTTCCAGAACATGCTCTCCAAGCACTTTGGCAAGACCGTGATGCAGAAGCTCTGCAGCGATAATGCCCTTGCCTTCTTCGAGCGTTATTAATTTCACATCCCCTGAGCGAGCCGGCATGCCGAACGGTCGACATGCCGGCCCGTCCCCAATCTGAAGGACCGCTTTTGACGCAGCAGTTTACGATTTCCGTATCCCGACCGGATGGGACGCCCATCCCCGTCGTCGTTACCAAAAAGTGCGTCAAGAACTTCAACCTACGCGTCACATCGAGCGGCGAGGTCCACGCCAGCGCACCACTTGGCGCCAGCCGCGAGCGTATTGAAGCGTTTGTGAAGCGCAACAGCGCCTGGATTATCAGCCGACGTGCCCAGCGCGAGCAACGTCAGGCGACGGCGCGAGAGCCGCTCAGTCCCTCGTCCATCATTGCACTTTGGGGCAAGCCCATCACGGTACAGGATGCACTCGATCATAACTTTGCATCACCCGCACCGCGGCCCAAGCAGGCTACCTTCGCAAGTTTTATGGGTACCGACGAGCCAAACGGACGTCCGCAGGCCAAGTGGAACGCGACCCTCGACGGCTTAACGCCCAGTGAGATCCAAGCCCATATTGACCAGCTCTATACGTCCGAGGTCACATCGGCACTGCGCGATATGGTGCACGCATACGAAATCGCAATGGGTGTCGCCGTATCCCGCGTTTCCGTACGCAGTATGAAAACGCGTTGGGGATCATGCACGCCCAAGACCGGAGCCATTCGCATCGCACGCGAACTTGCCGCCTATCCCATCGAATGCCTCGACATGGTTGTCGCCCACGAGCTCGTCCACTTGCTCGAGCCAAGCCACAACCAGCGGTTCCACGTCCTGCTCGACACATACTGCCCCAACAATAGAGCACTTTCTCAGCGACTCAAGCAGCCACCCATAGAGACGTATTAGAACCGGTTAGCGCACACGCTCGATCTCGACACCGCAGCTTGCCAGGGGAAGACCGACGGGCGCCCAAGGCTTATCGAGCTTAACGCGCACGCCAAGCAGCAGGGGGTAACGACGTAGCAGCATCTGGGCCACGCCCTCGGCTGCAGCCTCGATGAGCTTAAACGTATGCTCGCGCAGATAGCCATCGACATCGTGGCATACCGAGCCGTAGTCAATCGAGGCGTTCAGGTTATCGTGCTCCCCCGCTGCACGCAGGTCGGCATAGAGCACCAGGGACACGATGAACTTCTGGCCCAGCGCGTTCTCTTCGGGATATACGCCGTGGTTAGCAAAAACCTCAAGACCTTCAACGGTGATGCGGTCGGCATGGCGCAGATCGTCATAGCTCACGTGGGGTACCGCCGTTGCGGTGGATATTTCGCCCCTTCCACGGCGGGCGAGCTCGGCACCTTCAGTCTTGGTTGCATTCTCGGGCAGTTTCTTATTGCTCATCGCGATCGTCTCCTTCGTTTAGAACCCCGACCGCGCAAACTAACTACACGCGAATCGACAGGTTCTTTTTATCATCGCTCCAGTTGCAAGCATTGCGCGCGGGGCATGCAAAGCAGGCGCGCGACGCTTTATCGGCCGCATAGAGCAGACGCTCAAGCGGTTGGCTGTTCACGCGCAGCTTTCGATGGCCCAGAATGGCCGTCTTAATGGCTGCGGCATCGGCCGGCTCAAACGCCACATCATCGGGCATGCCGCCGAGAATCGCATCAGCGACGCGTTCGCTTGCAACATCATGGGATATACCCGATTCATACTGTTCATCTTTGCCGATATCGTGAAGAAGTGCCGTGGCGTAGATGACCTCGCGGTCAAATTCGAGCTGTTCCTCGAGATTCTTGATCCACATAATGCGAGCGACATCGAGCAGATGGTCAATACCGTGGCGGCAGAAGATGCGCCCCGATTCCAACTGCGCAATGTTGCCCAGGTGCCGCCGAAACAGCCCGTTGGCACAAATGTAATCAATGCGAGGCATGGCATCAAAGGGGGCCAGGCCCGAAGCCATGAAGCCGCGACGCGGCGTCCCCTCATCGGTCTTCGATGTAAAGTCGTTGACGACCCTCATGCTAACGGCCCAGCATCCTAAAGAACCGCTCCTCGAGCGACGGATCGGTCTCAAAGACGCCGCGGCGAGCGAGCGTCACGGTCTTGGTGCCAGGCTTTTGCACGCCGCGCATGGTCATGCACATATGCTCGGCTTCCATGAGCACAATCGCTCCCTGGGGAGCGAGATAATCCATGAGAGCGTCGGCAACCTGCGCACACAGCTGCTCCTGCAGCTGCAGACGGCGGGCATAGACTTCAACCGTGCGAGCGAGCTTAGACAGACCCGCCACGCGACCGTTAGGGATATAGCCGATTGCAGCCTTGCCATAAAACGGCAACAGATGATGTTCACACAGCGAGTAGAACGTGATGTCGCGCTCGATAACCAAATCGTTCGAAGCGACGGCAAAGGTTTTGGACAGGTGCTCCTCGGCACTCTGGTCCATACCGCCGGCAATCTCACCATACATACGGGCAACGCGCGCCGGGGTCTCCAGCAGGCCCTCGCGAGTTGGGTCCTCGCCTATGCCCTCAAGCAACAGCTTAATGGCGGCCTCGACTTTTTCCTGATCGACCATCTGGGCCTCACTTTTCCGATTTCACGTTCGCGCTATGGTACCACGCCCTCCGGCATCGACCACAAGCTACATAGTATAGGTCGAATAGACCGGATCATCACGCCAAAGTTCAACCGCATCACAAAGCGCAACGCCCTCGCGCTCAGCACGGGCGCGCGTAGCGTTCATATCGATCATGCGCTGATTGCTCGAGCCCCTAAAGCGCAACGAGATATCGTACAGGTCCTGAACAAACGGGCCGTCCACCAACATATCAAGACAGGTAAGGATACGGTCCGTCACCTCGGTATGATGACGGCCGCCCGGCATAAGCTCCTCGAGCACATCGCCGGTAAAGCACCAAATAGTCTTTCCCGACCCCGATGGATAGGCCGCACGCACGCGTTCGATAAAGTCGACAAGCCCCGCTTGATTCTCAGGTTCCATAGGCTCGCCGCCCAAAATCGTCAGACCATCGATAAAGGGATGATCGAGGCTCTCGATAATTTTGTCCTCGACGGCACGATTTAAGGGCTCGCCCGCAGCAAAGTCCCACGCGACAGAGTTAAAGCAGTTCTTGCACCCACGACGGCACCCGCTCACAAACAGAGAAGTACGAACGCCTTCTCCATCAGCAATGTCGAAATACTTAATGTTCGCGTAGTTCATAGGTAACCTTTCTGGGGGTCTGGAGTATATCATCCCGTCCTCAAACAGCTTCGCTCGCTGCGCTCGCTGCAGAACTGCGGGCGGGACGATATACTCCAGACCCCTCGCGAGCGATACTCGGTGAACGAAGCGAACATCGAGTATAGGGTTCGAGGTCCAATAAATACTTCGTTGCGGCTCAACCGCCATCGCAAGTAAATCGCAGCTGCAGCTCAAATTATTTCCACTAAGAACTTCGAGGAGTGAGCAGACTGCATGCTGCATCTCAGCTACATCAACTTGGCTGCCCCGTAGCGAGGCCCCGGACCTTTGCTCGATATGAGTTCCGCACGAACAGGAGGCGCCAGTGGCGCCTCCGTCGTGAGCCAGGACTGTCCGAAATAGCGAGTAAAGGTCCGGGGCCTCGCTACGGGGCGGCCTGGGATGGTTATTAGAGATGCAGCACGCGGTCGCGGATCTCCTCGGTTCGACCCTGGTTCCAGAATTGGGTACCGATGTAGCCGCACGTACGACGGGCGACGTTCATCTTCTCCTGATCGCGGTTGCCGCAGTTGGGGCACTCCCACACCAGCTTGCCGTCATCCTCGACAATCTTGATCTCACCGTCGTAGCCGCACACCTGGCAGTAGTCGCTCTTGGTGTTGAGCTCGGCGTACATGATGTTGTCGTAGATGTACTGCATCACGCGAATGACAGCCTTGAGGTTGTCCTGCATGTTGGGAACCTCGACGTAGGAGATGGCACCGCCCGGCGAAAGCTGCTGGAACATACCCTCGAACTTGAGCTTATCGAAAGCATCAATCTCCTCAGACACATGGACGTGGTAGCTGTTGGTGATGTAGCCCTTGTCCGTCACGCCCGGGATGATGCCAAAACGACGCTGCAGGCACTTGGCGAACTTGTAGGTCGTCGACTCAAGCGGGGTACCGTACAGCGAGAAGTCAATATCGCTTTCGGCCTTCCACTCGGCGCACTTGTCGTTCATGCGTTGCATGACGGCCATGGCAAAGGGCGTGCCCTCCTTCTCGGTGTGGCTGTGGCCCGTCATATACTTGACGCACTCATACAGGCCGGCATAGCCCAGGCTGATGGTGGAATAGCCGCCCACGAGCAGCTTGTCGATCGTCTCGCCCTTCTTCAGACGGGCGAGGGCACCGTACTGCCAAAGAATCGGTGCGGCATCCGAAAGCGTACCCATCAGACGCTCATGACGGCACAGCAGGGCGCGGTGGCACAGCTCAAGGCGCTCGTCGAAGATCTTCCAGAACTTGTCCATATCCTGGTGCGAGCTCAGCGCGACATCGGGCAGGTTGATGGTCACGACGCCCTGGTTAAAGCGACCATAGTACTTGGGCTTGTTCGGGTCGTAGTTCAGCGCGTTGGCAACGTTGTTAAAGCCGTTGCCCGAGCGGTCGGGCGTCAAGAAGCTGCGGCAGCCCATGCAGGTATAGCAGTCGCCGTTACCCGCGGTCTCGCCCTTCGACAGCTTGAGCTCGCGCATCTTTTTCTCGGAGATGTAATCGGGCACCATGCGCTTGGCAGTGCACTTGGCAGCCAGCTGGGTCAGGTAGAAGTACGGGGAATCCTCGTGAACGTTATCGTCCTCGAGTACATAGATAAGCTTGGGGAATGCCGGGGTGATCCATACGCCGGCCTCGTTCTTAACGCCCTCGTAGCGCTGGCGAAGCGTCTCCTCCACGATCATGGCAAGGTCGTGCTTCTCCTGAGGCGTACGGGCCTCGTTAAGATACATAAAGACCGTCACGAACGGCGCCTGGCCATTGGTGGTCATAAGGGTCACGACCTGATACTGAATCGTCTGGACGCCGCGACGGATCTCGTCACGCAGACGGTCCTCAACGACCTCACGGACCTTCTCGGCAGACGCAGAGACACCGAGCTCCTCGAGCTCGCGAGCGACCTCGCCGCGAATCTTTTGACGGCTCACCTCGACGAACGGGGCAAGATGGGTCAGCGAAATCGACTGGCCTCCGTACTGGGAGGAAGCAACCTGGGCGATGATCTGCGTCGCGATGTTGCAGGCGGTCGAGAAGCTGTGCGGCTTCTCGATCAGCGTACCCGAGATAACAGTGCCGTTCTGGAGCATGTCCTCCAGGTTCACCAGATCGCAGTTGTGCATGTGCTGGGCAAAGTAATCCGAATCGTGGAAATGGATCAGGCCCTCATTATGGGCATCCACGATCTCTTGAGGCAGCAGCACACGCTGAGTCAGGTCCTTGGAGATCTCGCCGGCCATGTAGTCACGCTGAACGGAATTGACGGTCGGGTTCTTGTTGGAGTTCTCCTGCTTGACCTCTTCGTTATTGCACTCGATCAGCGACAGGATCTTGTCATCGGTCGTGTTCTTCTGGCGCTTCAGGCTCTGAACATAGCGATAGATGATGTAGTGGCGGGCAACCTCGTAGCAGTCGAGACGCATGATCTCGTCCTCGACCAAATCCTGAATCTCCTCGACCGAAACAGTGTGGCCCGCGTTCTCGCATGCCTCGGCGACGTTTTGCGCCGCGTAAACCACCTGGCGGTCGGTAAGACGAGAGCTCTCCTCGACCTCCAAGTTTGCGGCACGGATGGCATTGACGATCTTATCGATGTCAAAGACAACCTCAGTGCCGCTGCGCTTGATGATCTTCATCCTCTTGCCTCTTTCGCATCGTAGCCTCATCGCGCTTCAGAGCCAAACGATACCCGGCAGGGCTTGCCCCTGTCTTGCGGCGCCGTCGCGCAATCTGTGTTCTCGATAAACCATAAGTCCTCATGCGGACAATCCTCGCGGCCGATCAAGCGGCTCAAAGACGTGTCCAAATGGGGCGAATAAGGTTCTCGTTCTCTGTCCGCCATCTATCATACGACAAAGAGGCATCTATATCCTGTATTCTTTTTTTAGGTCAAACACAACATATAGTGTTTCAGCAGGTCAAAGCAATTAGTCATTTTGCAGACGCATTAATTATGAGGGGTTCTTGGCAAGTCGGTAAAACGTTACCAACACGGCTACCTGCATGGCAGTTATAAAACCCCCTTAGTCAAGCCGCTGACAAATCCTACCAAAACCAAGCCGCTCACGCCAAAAGATTCCAAAAGATTGTGCTTGACCAACATGTTGCGGTCACGATCGGCCAGGACGTATGCAATCTGCCGGCACCTCTACGGGGACCTTGGATCAATATTTGCTGGCATATTTGACGGCGTGCTTGGTAGCAAAACAAAACAGCTCAGAGGACATAGCCTCTGAGCTGCGAACATTTGGTGGGCGTTAGAAGATTTGAACTTCTGACCTCTTCCGTGTCAGGGAAGCGCTCTCCCCCTGAGCTAAACGCCCAAATGGAGCGGACAACGGGGCTCGAACCCGCGACCCCAACCTTGGCAAGGTTGTGCTCTACCAACTGAGCCATGTCCGCTTACGAGGATTAATCTTACGTGATGCCCGCATCCTATGCAAGAACTTTTTTTAAAAAGTTTTGCAACGCCCTCGCGAACCTCGCGAAGACATCAGCCACCACGGAAGGCGCGGGCAAACGCAATCTCGCCGCAAGAGACCCCTACATCTCACCGAGCATGATCCAGGCAGAGCTGTCCTGTGCGAGCCTGCCGTCTGCAAGCGATGATGAGGTGAGCAGGACCCTGCCCGCCGGCAGCTCCACGGGTGCTGCACCGAAGTTCGTCACACACGCCCAGCCGTTATCGCGGCGATAGGCGATGACGCCGCCCTCAGCGCCCTCAGCACCATCCGCAAGACCGGTGCGCCCGTCAAGATCGAGCCACGCAAGATCGTTGGCGCACCCGCGCAGCTTGCGCCGCAGCCAGAGGGCGTCACGATAGAGCGCAAGCATCGATGTCGGGTCCACTTCTTCCCTATCGGCAGCATAATCGGAAAACCATGCAGGCTGCGGCAGATGGGGCGCCGCATCGGCGTCTGCCGGCGAAAACCCAAACGATCCGCCATGCGCGGGATCGTCCGCCGCCACCCACGGCAGGGGCACACGACAGCCGTCGCGCCCCTTCTCGCGCTTCGGTCCGTGCGTATTGGTCGCAGTAGGGTCTTCGAGTGCAGCCCACGGGATATCAGCCACCTCAAAAAGGCCGAGCTCCTCACCCTGGTACACGTATGCCGAGCCCGGAAGCGCCAGCTCAAGCAAAAGGGCCGCCCGCGCGCGGCGCTCGCCGAGTTCACGGTCCTCGTCATAAGACGACCCGTCGCGTAAGAGCCAGTCGAGCGCAATCTGGTGGTAGCGCGTCGCCTTGATTTGCGGCAGGGCATAGCGTGTCGCCACGCGCGGCACGTCGTGGTTGGAGAGTACCCAGGTCGAGGCGGAATCGGATTCGACGGCTGCCTTCAAGCCCTTCTCGATTGCAGCGTGCATGTCATCATAGGTCCAAGTGGCCTTGGCAAACTCAAAGTTGAATATCTGGCCAAGCTCGCTGGGACGCGCGTAGAGATACTGGCGCTCGGGCAGCACCCACGCCTCGGCAACGGCACTGCGCGGCGGATTATAGCGGTCGAACACGCGGCGCCACTCGCGATAGATCTCGTGGACCTCATTGCGGTCCCACAGCGGATGGGTGCCGTCGTCAACCATGTCATCGCCCTCGGCGAGATGCCACCGGTCGAGGTCATCGCGGTCGAGATCCTTGGCGAGACCCTGCGCCACATCAATGCGAAAGCCGTCGACGCCTCGATCGCTCCAAAACGCCAGGACGTCGCAAAAGAGCGCGTGAACCTCAGGGCATGACCAGTCAAAGTCCGGCTGCTCGGGCGTAAACATGTGCAGATACCACTGACCGTCCGCAACACGCGTCCATGCGGGGCCGCCAAAGTTGGCATTCCAATTGGTGGGAGGCAGCTCGCCATGCTCGCCGCGACCATCGCGGAAGATATAACGGGCGCGCTCGGGCGATCCGGGGCCGGCGGCAAGAGCGGCTTTGAACCAGGGGTGCTGGTTGGATGAATGGTTGGGCACGATGTCGACGATGACCTTGATGCCGTGCGCGTGAGCCGCAGCGATCATGTCATCGAAGTCGTCAAGCGAGCCGAGACGTGGGTCGACATCGCAGTAGTCCGCCACATCATAGCCGCCATCGACAAGAGGCGATGGGTAAAACGGGCTCAACCAGATGGCCTCGATACCCAGCCGCTCAAGATAGTCCATCTGCTGGGTAATGCCCGCGATATCGCCCAGACCCGAACCAGTCGAATCCTTAAACGAGCGCGGGTAGATCTGATAGATCGCAGCGTCGGACATCCATGAGCGCGAAGAGGACTTTTCTGTAGCCATGCGATGAGTCTCCCTTGCAACGAGGTTATGCGAGATGCCCACGATGATACGCCCAAAGCGGACATTCGCGACAAACAACGCCACAGCCACGCCCCAAAACGCTCGCTCCCTCTCGGGTTCGAGCCCCCTGGGGCGGATTGACCAATGAGGCGAAAAGAATGGAAGACTCACTCCCCCGGCCACGACAGCGAGCGGGCTCCGGGTGCCCCAGGTTGCCGTGAAAGAGGAGGGAAGCGTACTTTATGTACGCGACCGACGATTGAGGGGCAAGATGGGGTGCCCGGGGCTCGCACAGCGTCAACAAAAAACGCGGTTCGTTAGAACCGCGTAACATAGTTGGAGCGGACAACGGGGCTCGAACCCGCGACCCCAACCTTGGCAAGGTTGTGCTCTACCAACTGAGCCATGTCCGCATATGTAAAACAAAACGGGCGCCGGAGCGCCCGGATGTTGCCTGGAGGCGAAGCCCGGATTCGAACCGGGGGTAAAGGCTTTGCAGGCCTCTGCCTTACCACTTGGCCACTTCGCCGAAAAAGGACCGCCTAAACGGTCCGGAAATGCAATGGAGCGGACAACGGGGCTCGAACCCGCGACCCCAACCTTGGCAAGGTTGTGCTCTACCAACTGAGCCATGTCCGCTTGCGGGTTATTAATTTACGCGAGTTGTCCAAAAGACGCAAGTACTTTTTTCAAAAAACTTGTCTGTCGCATGTTCTTAGTAGCTAAACGCGCTAAAGCGATTGGCTAGGCACACGATTCCAGCGCTCCGCTAAACAGCTTCACCATCTGCACGCGCGTGCCGGCGCCGTCCGTACGACGAGCAACCTCCACGTTATCGACGAGCATACGCATAAGCTTGATACCACGGCCGCGCTCCTCAGATGCGACCGGTTCGCTCGTTTCATCGATAGAATAGCCGGCACCTCGATCAAGCACCTCAACCACAACGCGATCGCCATAGGCCTGAACCGTCAGGACGCACCCGATACCGCCCGCATGGTCATAGGCATTACCCAGCGCCTCCCCCGACGCCAATGCGACATCGTAGCGCTCGTCACGGCGCAACGGAAGCGATTCAAGGAGTTCGGCGATGCGATGTCGGTAGTATGGAAGATTCTCGATACCCTGACGGACCTCGACGCTCTTACTCCAGCGAGGCAGCTCCCCCACCGGAATGGCGGGAATAGACTCCCGTGCCGGCCCCGCGACATGAAGGATATCGACAAGACGAGCAATCTCCAAAAAGCGAACAACTTCACCTGATGCATTGACGAGCGAAAGCAGGCCTTCTCGCCTCATGAGCTCACGAGCGCGCGCAAGCAGGAATGCCAAGCCCGTCGAATCGATGAAGCTAACAGCCTGACAGTTGATGACGACACGACGCACGCCGCGGCCAATCAAAGCATCCAACCGCCGACGCAGCGCAGGCACCGTGGCGATGTCGATATCGCCTGGTGGCGTCAAAACCGCTATGTCATTCCACTCATTCATACGACCATGGTTCCCCAAAAAAGCCCACTCGATGCATTCGTTTCCCCAACCGTACGGATTCAGCCCGCCCAGCGTCGTCTATGAACGACCCCGTAAAAACTCAAGGGACACCAATGCAATGTCATCGTCCAGCGCCGATTCGGTAAATCTGTCAAGCTCGCCCAAGACCTTGCCGCAAATGCCCGACACGCCCTCCCCCGAAACAGAAAGCAGAAGGTCGCGCAAGCGCTGCTCGCCAAAGAACGCTCCGGTGCGGTCGCGGGCCTCAATCGTTCCATCCGTATACATGAAGAGCATGTCGCCGGGGGCGAACGTAAACACGCCTGTCTCGTACACCATGCTCTCAAAGGCACCGATTACGCCCGATTGGCATCCAAGCAGCTCAACCTCTCCCCCACGGGCTTCGCCGCCACCCAGCGGCATCGACTCTGGCCTGATGACCATGGTCGGAGGATGGCCTGCCGAACAATACGTTGCGCGTCCGGCTTTAAGGTCAATCTTGGCGATAAAGGCCGTCACGAACGTCTCGACCCTCGAAAAGCCCATGAGCATGCTATTGAGCGAGCGTGCCATACGGGCAGGCCCCGCACCCTCCCAGGCATAGGCCGTCAGCGCTGTCTTGACAAGCGCCGACATCGACGCCGCCTCGATTCCCTTGCCGGATACATCACCCAAAATCATAACGGCGCAATCGTCGGGAAGTCGGACAAGCGTATAGAAGTCACCACCGACCAACGCAGAATTCGTTGCCGATAGGTATACCGAATCGGTTGCAATGCCCGGAACGTCACCAAGCGAATTTCTCATGCCAATCTGAAGCGTCTGAGCGATATGACGCTCCTCGCGCTTTTGAGATTCGCCTTCATAAATCAGCTCAAAGTCATGCGCCAGATGCACCAGGTAGTCGTATTCAAGGTCGTCAATTGGTTCTTGGCTGCCATCACGGAGCAGCAAAGCGCGCCTCGTCGGCCCCTTGGCAACGTCGGCGGGAACGATTGCATCGTTGTTCCGCTGACCGCCGCCCTCCGAGCGAACGCGTCCCGCCTCGAAGCCGGAATCGACATAGAGGCCCTGGCACGGCAGGCCATGAGCCCTCAACCATCCGCCCATAGGCATGGATTCGTCGACGCGGGTCAAGCGCACATGCTTAAGATCATCAGCACTCGCACCGCCCAGCACCGACTGCCCAAAACCATCGGAAGCAACCCCCAAACGCGCAGCCGGTGCGGTGGTGGAAAAGAAGAGCGACTCAGGGTCTCCCGGCAGCGCCACGCGACTGCCGCCCTCAAAATCGATGACATAGGTGTCAAGACTCGCGTCATATTCCACGGGGCAGAAATGACAATTGAGCACCGTGCAGATTTCCGTCGACACCGCTCGCGAAGCGGCAACGGGATCATCGAGATAGGTAAACAGTTCGTCGCGCAGCAAATTGAGTGAGCGGCCGAGCTCCGCCGTGCGGCGCGAACGTAAGCTCGACGCCAAGCCGACAAGCTGAATAGACAGGTAATCGCAGATGACCTCGAGTACGTTAACGTCATAGGCAAGTGGCGCCTGGGGACGTTTCCAGCCAACTTCCAACACGCCAAGGACCTGCGTGCCGTAAAACACGGGAAGACAGATCTCGCTGCGATACGGGGGCATATCCTGCACGCGCAGCAAGTGCTTGGAACGATTGTCCAAATCCATGAACATGCCCGAAGCAACCCGGTCGCCCTCAAGGTCCTGCTGAATCGACAGGCGACAGGCACGCGACTCGCGAAGCACGTAGGTCGGAATGCCCGCGCCGTACGGCATAAACTCGGGCAGATAGCTGTCCTCAAGCTCCTTAGAAACACCGCGGAGCTTAAAGCCGCCACTCTCGGAAAAATAGATAGCCGCACCGGAGGCATCGAGCGTTCCAACGAGCTGATTCAAAACGGTATCGAGCAAGCTGGGGAGCTCATCGGAGCCCACAGTACTCATAATGACCGAAAGGGTGCCCGAAAGGCGTTTATTCGCCACCCTAAGCTCCGATAGCGCGCGTTTGAGTTGACGGTCGTGGGAATACTGCTCTTCGATGCTGTGAAGCGCCACCAGGACACGCGGTGCACGACGTCCAAAGATACGCGGAGGCGTAACGGAACCCGCGCGAACCAAGACGGGAATAAAAGACCCGTCGCTCAGCTTGAGCATCAGCTCGCTCTCGGAGCCATCGGTCTCAAACGGCAGACGATGTTCGGTCGCACGCTCAAAGGCAGACGAGTACAGAACGTCTTTGACATCACCGCCGATGACGTCAGCGCGTTCCTCGCACATCAGGTCTAGCAAACGATTATTCACATGCAGAATGGTTCCGTCGAGCTCACAGATGATGACAGCATCGCTCGTGATCTCGACCAGTTGGGCAACGTCTGCCCACTCGTTGCGCTCAAGCGTTTCCATCGTGGACCTCACCGTCTATCGGTAACAAAAAAGCCTCCGAAGAGGCTTCTCAAATGCGATGGTGTCGGAGGCGGGACTTGAACCCGCATGACCAAAAAGCGGTCACTAGCACCTCAAGCTAGCGCGTCTGCCAATTCCGCCACTCCGACATGCTATGTTGTTGATTCGCGGTTCGTTTTGTTGGACCCGCGCGTTCAACGAGGAAGATAATAACCTATGATTCGAGAACTGTGCAAGCACTTTTTTCAAAAAAGTTTACGAATTTGTAAATGTGCAGGTAGACGGACCTGTTCGGGCCGGAATGAGGTCGCTTTCCAACGCGTCCTCGGGCATGCGGCATTATTTTGCTCCGCGCTTCGCGCTACAAAATAATGCCGCCCCCCGTGGAATGCGTTGGAAAGCGACCTCATTCCGGCCCTAGGGGAACGTACTCCAGGCACCGTTCTCAAACATGTTCTGGGGGCTGATGTAAATTTGGTGGCTCGGCAAAGCCGAGCCCTTATATGGGGAGGCCGGAGCCAAAGCTCCGGCCTCACTCAATTTCTTATTAGATAAAGTGAGCGATCGAGGAATCGCACTCCCCCTGCCGAGTTACCGCAGGGCCCGCCCTGGCGTTGCTTTTCAGAACATCCCGTCAGGACGCAAGAAACCCCCGCCGCACGAAGTGCGCAGCGGGGGTTTCTTGCATGTCCGAGGACGTTCTGAAAAGCAACGCCAGGGCGGGCCCGGACAAACAACCGACTACAGGTCGATGTGCGATTCCTTGATCGGGAACGGCTCCGCAAAGTGGCAGGCACAGCAGTGGCCCGGGGCAACTTCCTTAAACTCAGGCAGGTTCTCGGAGCAGATGCCCTGCGCGATTGGGCAGCGCGTGTGGAAACGGCAGCCGGTCGGCGGATCCAGCGGTGACGGCGGATCGCCGGCGAGGATAATGCGCTTGCGGGTCTTCTGGATATCAGGATCGGGCACCGGCACGGCAGACAGCAGCGACTGCGTGTACGGATGGTGAGGCTCGCTGTAGAGCGTCTTCCAGTCCGAAACCTCGACCATCTTGCCCAGATACATAACGGCAACGCGATCAGAAATGTGCTGCACGACGGAGAGGTCGTGAGCAATGAAGAGATAAGCAGTACCGAACTTATCCTGAAGCTCCTTCAGCAGGTTCAAAACCTGGGCCTGAATGGAAACGTCAAGTGCAGAGACAGGCTCGTCGCAGATGATCAGCTTGGGCTTCAGAGCGAACGCGCGGGCAATGCCGACACGCTGACGCTGACCGCCCGAAAACTCGTGCGGATAGCGGTTGATGTGCTCGGGATTCAGACCGACGACGTCCAGCAGCTCGCGGACGCGCTCAATGCGCTCCTCCTTGGTTCCCACGCCATGAATGGTCATGGGCTCGGAGACGATCTCGCCGATGGTCATACGAGGATTAAGCGAAGCATAAGGATCCTGGAAGATAAACTGCATCTCGCGACGCATGTCCTTAATCTCATGCTTGCTCATCTCGGCAACATCTTTGCCCTGGAAGAACACTTTGCCGGCCGTCGGCTTGGTGAGGCGCATGATGGTACGGCCCGTCGTGGACTTACCGCAACCAGACTCGCCGACCAGGCCAAAGGTCTCGCCCGGATAAATCTCGAACGAAATGTCATTCACAGCAGAGACGACACGCTTGGAGAAGCGCTTGGCGAACATGCCGGACTCAGCGGGGAACTCCTTAGAGAGGTGCTCGACCTTTAGCAGCGGAGTACGCTCGTTGGTATCTGCCATTACGCCTCGCCTCCCTTCTTGGAATCCTTGCGCGTACGGGACGTCTCAGGAGCGTTCTTGAGGAACTCGGGGTCACCGGAATAGTGGCACGCAGAATAGTGACCGGACTCGGTGACAACGCGCTCGGGGCGCTGCTTGCGGCACTTATCCGTCGCATAGGGGCAACGAGGAGAGAAGACGCAGCCCTCAGGCAGGTTCATGAGCGAAGGCGGGTTGCCGTGAATCGGCGTAAGCGGCTTCTTCTCTTCGATGGCCTGCTCCGGGATGGAGCGGATAAGGCCCCAGGTGTAGGGGTGGCGGCTCTCGTAGAAGATTTCCTCAGCAGTACCGAACTCGACGGGACGGCCGGCGTACATAACCATGATCTTGTCAGCCATATCGGCGACAACGCCCAGGTCATGGGTGATCATGATGATGGCGTTGCCGTTCTTCTCCTGCATTTCCTGCATAAGCTCAATAATCTGAGCCTGAATGGTAACGTCCAAGGCAGTCGTGGGCTCGTCGGCAATCAGAATATCGGGGTCGCAGGCAAGAGCCATAGCGATCATGACGCGCTGACGCATACCGCCAGAGAACTGGTGCGGATACTCATTGACGCGCTTCTCGGGCTCGGGAATGCCAACGAGGTCCAAAAGCTCGGTGGCGCGCTTGAGCGCCTCCTGCTTGGAGTAGCCACGGTGCAGACGAAGACCCTCGCCTACCTGCTTGCCGATCTTATAGACCGGGTTCAAGGAGGTCATAGGATCCTGAAAGATCATCGCGATATCGTTACCGCGAATGTGCTGCATCTCTTCCTCGGTCATCTCGAGGATAGAACGACCGCGATAGCGAACGTCGCCGCCCTCGATCTTTCCCGGAGGCATCGAGATAAGGCCCATGATGGTCATGGCGGTCACGGACTTACCGGAGCCGGACTCACCGACGACGCCCAGGGTCTCGCCGCGATCGAGCGTGTAGGAGACACCGTCGACAGCGCGAACGACGCCATCCTCGGTGTGGAAATACATCTTTAGGTCATCGACCTCGAGCAGATGCTGGCCCTCGGGAACCGGCTGGTCCTTCAGGTCCACATAGTTCTTGTTCTTCTTCATCCTTATGCGTCCTTCATCTTGACGTCGAGGGCGTCGCGCAAACCGTCACCCAGCAGGGTGAAGGCGAGCACCGTCGAGAGAATTGCCAGACCGGGCATGATCATCATCCAGGGAGCAGTCAGCAGATACTGCTGACCGTCCTGAATCATGGAGCCCCACGAAGGCGTAGGCGGAATAACGCCCATGCCGAGGAAGGACAGAGCAGACTCGGTCAGGATGGCGCCACCAATGTTCATGGTCGCGTAGACCACGATGGAGGCGACGGAGTTCGGGAAGATGTGACGCACGACGATACGAGCATCAGATGCACCCATCGCGCGCGCAGCATCAACATAGTCGTTTTCCTTGACGGTCAAGATCGCAGAGCGGAAGACGCGCGCAATCGAAGGCCAGCCGAGAATACCAATGGCGATAAAGACGTTCTGAAGACCGCGTCCGATAACGGCGATCATGGCGACAACGAACAGCACGTACGGGAACGCCAGGAAGATGTCCGCACAGCGCATGATGATCGTATCCCAGATGCCGCCGTAGAAACCGGCCAGAGCACCCATGACCAGACCGATCAGCGTGGAAATCGCGGTGGCCATAATTCCGACAGACAGCGAAACGCGCGCACCGTAGATAACGCGGACGAGAATGTCACGACCAAGGGCGTCGGTGCCAAACGGGTGCTCTGCACACGGAGCCAGCAGCGATGTCTCGGCCATGGTGGTCGAGTCGGAAGCCGTCGGAGAACCGAGCCAGGGCTTAGCCCACAGATCTGCAGTCAGGGCAACCACAACGACGATGATGATCCAACAGACACCGATAACGGCGAGTTTGTTCTTACGAAGACGCTTAAAAGCGTCGCCCCACAGCGTGCGGGACTTCGCGGGAGCAGATGCGGCCTTGGTGGCGGTAGCCTGCTCCTGAGACTGAGAATCAGTTTCCTGCATGAGACGTACCTCCCTTAGGCCTTATCCGACGGACCGCCAAGGCGGATGCGCGGGTCGAGGAATGCATAGCTAATGTCGACGAGCAGGTTGATCACCATGACGACGACAACGATGAGCGTAACGCCGCCCATAACGATGGGCCAGTCACGCATGCTAATGGCGCGATAGACCTCATAGCCGATACCGGGCCAGTTAAAGACCGTCTCGGTCAGGATGGCGCCCGAAAGCATGCCGCCAAAGTCGACACCAATATAGGTAACGACGGGGATGAGTGCATTCTTAAGCGCATGCTTGACGATGATCGCGCGATTGGAGAGACCCTTGGCCTTTGCCGTACGGATGTAATCCTGGTTCATGACGTCAAGCAGCTGCGAGCGCATAATGCGGGCGGCGTAAGCGGTCGAAACCGAAGCCAGCGTAATGGTCGGAAGCACATAGTGCATCCAATCCTGATACTGAGAGCTGGAACCGCCGGCACCCGAGATCGGCATGGAGATTGCACCGCCCGTGGCGTCCTTGAGGATGACGCCAAAGAACAGCTGCAGCAACATACCGAGCCAGAAGGCCGGGACCGCAACGAGGATCGACGTGGTGAGCGTTACCAAAATATCCCAGAAGGAATAACGCTTTACCGCCGAAATGATACCCGCACCGATACCCATGATTGCCTCGAGCACGATGGCGCACGCGGCAAGTTTGATCGTATACGGATACTTCTGGGCAAAGATATCCGTAACCGGCAGCTTGCGCTGATACGAATTGCCCAGATCGCCATGAAGCAGGCCGTTCATGTAATACAAGTAACGGTCCACGAGCGACGTTTGAACGGGATCGCCGTTCTCGTCAAGGATCGCGTTGCCGTCCTCGTCCGACTGGACCAGGTGATAGCGGACGCGAAGCTGAAGCTCCACCTCGGGGGACAGAGCCTTGTCTCCACCGATCAGCTTGATCGGATCTCCCGGCACGATATTCTGGAGGGCGAACAGAATCAGCGTAACGCCCAAAAACACCGGGATGAACTGAAGCACACGTTTAACGATGTACTTACCCATACCACTCCCCTATCTAGGGATTAACCTAAATGGGATGCCGATCGCCAGACCGGCATCCCAAAATTACCATCAGCCAGTTTACCCCAGGTTAGGGAGAACTGTATGTTTCCCATGAGGTCTACGTAAATACTTGACCCTCACGGAAGCTGCAAACTCTTAGGCGAGCTCAGCGGTACCCAGCTCGGCATGCTTCTGCGGATCGACATAGAGGTGCTTGATGCGATCGGAGCCGACGATGGTGTGCGTGTAGAACATCACCGGGATGACCGGGCAGTCGGCAGCGACCATTGCATCGGCCTCCTGCATCTTAGCGACGCGCTCCTCGTCGTCAACAATAGTACGAGCCTCGTCGACCTTGGCGTCGAACTCGGGGTTGCTGTAACCAGAGCGGTTGTCGCCACCGAGGGAGTCGGAGTGGAACAGCGGATACAGGAAGTTGTCCATGATCGGGTAGTCGGCAATCCAACCCAGACGACCGAACTGATAGTTAAAGTTCTGATACTGCTCGAGCAGGGCAGACCACTCGGGGGTATCGGAGACAGCGGTAACGCCAACCTTGGCGAGGTCGCCGATGATGGACTCCATGATCTCCTTGTGACCGCCGTCCTGGTTGTAGGAAAGGGTCACGCTAATGCCACGATCCCCGTTAGCGCCAGCGGGAGCAACCTTGTCGAGGTACTCGTTAGCCTTGTCGACATCGTAGGCGCAGAACTCCCATGCGCCCTCCTTGTAGCCATCGATGCCCGGAGGAACAATGCCGTCGGCAGGGGTACGGGTACCCTTGAAGATGGTCTTGCAGATGGCCTCACGGTTGATGGCCAGGGAGATGCCCCTACGCAGGTCGGCGTTGTTGAACGGCTCGGCCGTGGTGTTGCAGGTCAGATAGTACGTGGAAGGCTCGGCGCCGAGCAGCATGCGCTCGCCGTCACCCATGGTGTAGCCGTCCTTGGACACGCCGCGATCCTTCTTGGCGGCATCGATCTGAGCAACGGGAACGTCGCAGACATCGAGGTTACCGGCCTGGAACTCCTTGTAAGCAGTCTCCATGTCCTTGATGACCTGGAAGTGGATGCCATCGATCTTGGCCTTGTCGCCATAGTAATCGTCGAACTTCTTGAGGTTGATCTCCTGACCATCCTCCCACTTGCCGTCCATCATGAACGGGCCGTTACCGACCGGTGCAAGATAGAAGCTCTTGACATCGGACTCGGCGCACTCGGGAACCGGGGCCAGAGCCGGGTGAGAGGCGACGAAGGGGAAGTCGGCGTAAGCGGAAGACAGCTTGACGACGAGGGTCTCATCGTCGGGGCAAGTAACACCGCTGAGCTCGGTAGCGTTACCGGCAAGCAGGTCGTCATAGCCCTCGACCATAGAAAGGTGATAGGAGACCTCGGAAGGGCCGTACTCGGTAGCGATGGCCGACTTGGTGTTGACCAGACGCTCCCAACCGAGCTTGAAGGACTTGGAGGTAACGTCGTCACCGTTGTGGAACTTGGCCTTCTTGATCTTGAAGGTAAACTCGGTGGCGTCGTCGTTGGCCTCGAAGGACTCGCAAGCCAGCGGAACGATCTCGCCCTTCTCGGCGTCATAAGAGGTCAGAGCATCAAAGAGCTGGTACTCGACCTGAGTGCCCTGGTCCTCCTGGACATTGTAGGGGTCGATGCAGACCGGGTTGTTGATGTAAAAGTTCAGCTTCGAACCGGACTCAGAACCGGAAGCGTCGCCGCCCTTCTTGCCGCATGCGGCAAGAAAAGCCATGGAGCTCGCAGCAAGGGTACCGCCGACAAAGGCGCGACGACCCATAACGGGCTGGTGGAACATAGAATCAGCCATGCCATCCTCCTTATGAGATAGGACAAAGAAATGTTCAGTCGGACATATGTCGAGACAATCCGATCCGAACCATCAAAACGCCGCCCGCTGCTATGGCTGGTTATGCACAACGAACCAACGTTTCGCAATACAGTAGCGCATTTTATGCACGATTTGGGGCTAATTCCGGTTAACGGTCGAGAATTTCTTTAGTTGGGCGAAGTATGTGGGGATATTTTGACTCTGTTACAAATATGTAAACAAAAAGGGTCCCGCACATGCGAGACCCATTGCAAACGTATATACGCCGATGCTTAGTAGCCGACGATGCCCTGCGGGAAGAAGAACATGCACAGGACGACGCACACGGCAAAAACAACGGCCATAATTACCGTCAGACGATCGAGGTTCTGCTCCATGACGCCCGTGGCAGAGCTGGAGTTATACAACGAGCTAGCGATCATATCCGAAACGCCGGTGCCCTTACCGGAATGCATCAGGACGAGAATCGTCAGCGCCACGGCAGAGACAGCCCAAACGACAAACAGAAGAATCTGGAACGGACCCATAGATAAGCTCCTTAATAGAACAGTTTAAACTCCAGTACTGTACCACAATCCCCCGCTCTCCCCTACCTGCCACTCAAGGACGGGGTGGAAATGGCAGAAATACCAAAAAGGGGATTGTCCGGTTGTGGACAACCCCCTTACTAGAAAACGGTATTTGTTTTCTATTAGGCCTCGGTGGCGAGCACGCGACCCGTCATCTCGGCGGAAGGCTCAATACCAGCCATGGTGAGCATAGTCGGAGCGATATCGGAAAGACGGCCGTCCTCGATACCGGTGAGCTTGGCCTTCTCATCAACGATGATGAACGGCACGCGGTTGGTGGTGTGAGCGGTGAACGGATGCTTAGAACCGTCCGCAGCAACGTCAAACATATGATCGGCGTTACCGTGGTCGGCGGTGATCAGCGCAAAGCCGCCCTTGGCGAGAATCGCCGGGACAACCTTGGACAAGGCATCGTCAACAGCCTCGACGGCCTTAACGGCAGCGTCGAACACGCCGGTGTGGCCAACCATGTCGCAGTTCGCGAAGTTCACGATGTAGAAATCAGCGCGATCCTCGTTGATAGCGGCGACGAGCTTCTCGGTGACCTCCGGAGCGCTCATCTCGGGCTGCAGGTCGTAGGTAGCAACCTTGGGGGAAGCGACGAGCACGCGCTCCTCGCCCTCCTTGGGCTCCTCGATACCGCCATTGAGGAAGAACGTCACGTGGGCGTACTTCTCGGTCTCGGCGGTATGCAGCTGCTTCAGGCCATTGGCAGCGATGACGTCGGCCAAGACGTTCTCGGGGAACGTCTTGGGGAAGGCGACCTCGACGTCAAACGTCGGGTCGTACTCGGTCATCGTGACAAAGTGTGAAAGCTTGATCTGTTCGCGCTCAAAGCCGTCGAACTCCTTATCCGTGAACACGCGAGTCATCTGACGGGCGCGGTCGGGACGGAAGTTGAAGAAGATGGCCGCATCGCCCTCGTGAATGCCCTCGTTGTGGGCAGCGAAGGGCTCGACGAACTCGTCGCCGCGCGGATCCTTCTCGTAGTAGGCCTTGATACCCGCAACGGGGTCGGTATCTGCATCGGACGCATTGACCATGACGTCATAGGCGCGCTGAATGCGCTCCCAGCGATTGTCGCGGTCCATGGCCCAATAGCGGCCCGAAACGGTGGCAACGCGAGCGTCGCAACCGGTCTCCTCGGAGACCTTGGCCAGGAAGGCGCAGAACTCACTCATGTAACCGGCACCGGACTGCGGGTCAACGTCGCGGCCATCCATGAAGGCGTGGACGCGAACGGTCTTGACACCATGCTCGGCAGCCATCTTGACCAGAGCCTCGACGTGGTTCATGTGAGAATGAACACCGCCAGGGCTCATAAGACCCATGAGGTGGAGAGTCTTGCCGTCAGCCTTGACGTCGTCCATAGCCTTGACGAAGACCTCGTTCTTGGCGATGGAGCCATCCTTGATGGCGTTGTTGATGCGCGAAAGCTCCTGGAACACGATGCGGCCGGCACCGATGTTGAGGTGACCCACCTCGGAGTTGCCCATCTGACCGTCGGGAAGGCCCACGTCCTCACCCGAAGCACCGAGCGTGGTGTGAGGATACTTCTCGTACAGGCTATCAAGGAAGGGCGTCTTGGCAGCGGCGACGGCGTTCTCGCCATCGGCCGGAGCCAGGCCGCAGCCGTCCATGATGATCAGGAGTGCAGGAAGATGACGCTGTGCCATATGTCCTACTCGCCTGCCTTGACGACCATAGAGGCGAAGTCGGCAGCCTTGAGCGAAGCGCCGCCCACGAGGGCGCCGTCAACGTCGGGCTTGGCGACGAGCTCGGCGATGTTGCCGGGCTTGGCGGAACCGCCATACAGCACGCGAATGCCGTTAGCGAGCTCCTCGCCGAACATCTCCTTGAGGGTCTCACGGATAGCGCCGCAGACCTCCTGAGCGTCCTCAGCGGTAGCGGTCTTGCCGGTGCCGATGGCCCAGATGGGCTCGTAGGCGACGACGACCTGCTTGGGGCAGGTGATCTCAAGACCAGCAAGGCCAGCCTTGACCTGGTTCACGACGTGCTCGACATAGGTGCCGGCCTCGCGGACCTCGAGGGACTCGCCGCAGCAGAAGACGGGAACAAGACCGGCGGCAACGAGGGCCTTGGCCTTCTTGTTCTGGTCCTCGTCAGTCTCGTGGAAGTAGTCACGACGCTCGGAGTGGCCGATGATGCAGTAGGTGCAGCCAGCAGACTTGAGCATGTCGCAAGAGGACTCACCGGTGAAGGCACCCTTGGCCTCCCAGTACACGTTCTGTGCACCGAGGGCGATGGGGGCAGCCTGAATGCGGTCATGAACCGTGGTGATGTCGATGGTCGGAGGGCAGACGAGCACCTCGACGCCAGCCGGAACCTCGGGCAGAGCCTGAGCCAGCTCGTCGGCGAGCTTGGCGGCCTCGGCGACGTCGTTGTTCATCTTCCAGTTACCAGCGATAAGAAGGGTGCGATTAGGCATCGAGAAGCGCCTCCACTCCGGGCAGGGCCTTACCCTCGACGAGCTCCATGGAAGCGCCACCACCGGTGGAGATCCAGCTCATCTTGTCGGCCAGGTTGAACTTGTTGACAGCTGCGACGGAGTCACCACCGCCGATAATCGAGGTGCAGTCGGCCTCAGCAACAGCCTCGGCGATAGCCTGGGTGCCGTGAGCGAAGTTATCGAACTCGAAGACGCCCATGGGGCCATTCCAGAACACGGTCTTGGCGCCCTTGACGGCCTCGGCGTAAAGCTCCTCGGTCTTGGGGCCGATGTCCATACCCTCACGATCGTCGGGGATAGCGTCGGAAGCGACAACCTCGGGGACAGCGTCCTCGCCAAAGTGATCGGCAACGCGGTTGTCGATGGGGAGCAGGATCTTGACGCCCTTCTCCTCGGCCTTCTTGAGCATCTCGCCAGCGCGCTCGACCCAGTCCTCTTCCTTGAGGGACTGACCGACGGACAGGCCCTGAGCCAGGAAGAAGGTGTAGGCCATACCGCCACCGATGATCAGGGTGTCAGCGGAGTCGATGAGGTGATCGAGAACGCCGATCTTGGAGGAAACCTTGGAACCGCCGACGATGGCGACGAAGGGGCGCTCGGGCTCGGCGAAGATGCCGGTCAGCGTGTCGACCTCCTTCTCGAGCAGGAAGCCGGCGACGCCAGGCAGGTAAGCGGCGGGGCCCACGACGGAACCCTGGGCGCGGTGAGCGGTGCCGAAGGCATCGAGGACGAAGACGTCACCATAGGAAGCGAGCTTCTTGGCGATCTCGGGATCGTTCTTCTTCTCACGCTTATCGAAGCGGACGTTCTCGAGAACGAGAACCTTGCCCGGCTCGACGGCGGCGACAGCCTCGGCAGCCTTCTCGCCGTAGGTGTCGGCGACAAAGGCAACGTCAAGACCAGAGAGCTCGGCGAGCTTCTTGGCGACGGGCTCGAGGGACAGCTCGGGCTGGAAGCCGGTGCCATCGGGACGGCCGAGGTGGCTCATGAGGATGACGCGAGCATTGTGCTCAACGAGATAGTTGATGGTGGGCAGGGCAGCCTTGATACGGGTGGTGTCGCCAACGACGCCATCCTTGATAGGCACGTTAAAGTCAACGCGGACGAGAACGCGCTTGCCGTCGACATCGATGTCGCGGACGGTCTTCTTGGTAAAGGCCATGTTTGCTTCTACCTTTCGTACGTGTCTGCCTCCCATTACGGCAGACGATTTCTTATAAAAAGGGCGCGACCCTAGGGTGTAAGCCCTATAAGGCCGCGCCCTTCTTTAGACGCTCAACGAGCTATTCGCTAAAAGCTAAATTAAGCAACGAACTTCTCGAAGTACTTGATGGTGCGGACCATCTGAGAGGTGTAGGAGTTCTCGTTGTCGTACCAAGAGGTGACCTGAACGAGGGTCTGGCCGTTGCCGAGGTCAGAGCACATGGTCTGAGTGGCGTCGAAGATGGAGCCGTGGGTCTCGCCGATGATGTCGGTGGAGACGATGTCGTCCTCGTTGTAACCGAAGGTCTCGGAGATGGTGGCAGCGTAGGCCTTCATAGCAGCGTTGACCTCGTCGACGGTGACCTTCTTGTCAACGACAGCGTAGAGGTTGGTGATGGAACCGGTCGGCGTCGGGACGCGCTGGGCGGCACCGATGAGCTTACCGTTGAGCTCGGGGAGAACCAGGCCGATAGCCTTGGCAGCACCGGTGGTGTTGGGGACGATGTTGACGGCGCAGGCGCGGCTACGACGCTTGTTGCCCTTGCGCTGCGGGCCGTCGAGCGGCATCTGGTCGCCAGTCCAGGCGTGAATGGTGGTCATGATGCCGGACACGATGGGAGCGAAGTCGTTCAGACCCTTGGCCATCGGGGCAAGGCAGTTGGTGGTGCAGGAAGCAGCGGAGATGATGTTGTCCTCAGCGGTCAGCGTCTCATGGTTGACGTTGTACACGATGGTGGGCAGATCGCTGCCGGCCGGAGCGGAGATGACGACCTTCTTGGCACCAGCGTTGATGTGGGCCTGAGCCTTAGCCTTGCTGGTGTAGAAGCCGGTGCACTCGAGAACGACGTCGACGTCGAGGTCGCCCCAAGGCAGGTTGTTGGCGTCGGCCTCCTTGTAGATCTTGATCTCCTTGCCGTCAACGGTGATGGAATCCTCGCCAGCGACGACCTCGTGATCGCGAGCATAGTTGCCCTGCGTGGAGTCGTACTTCAGCAGGTAAGCGAGCATATCGGGAGAGGTGAGGTCGTTGATAGCGACGATCTCGGAGCCCTCATGACCGAACATCTGACGGAAGGCCAGACGACCGATGCGACCGAAGCCGTTAATAGCAACCTTTACTGCCATTGTGTCTCCTTTCGTAAGGCCCCCGCAAGCTACAGCGCCCGCCGTTGAGGCCCACAAACTAACCACTCGCCTAATATACCTTTTTTTTGACTTGAATTTCACGAGAATGCTCGAAATTGAAAATCAAATTTACGTTAAAACGTTTTAAATACTAAAACAGCAGCTAAATCCGTATATAAGTCGATACTTTAATCTACCTGTTTGCTTCAATGAGCTTCTCAAGCCGTAAAACACGATGGTAGAGGGCCGACTTCGACAAGGGAGGGTCAGCCATCTCCCCTAAATCACGCAGCGAAAGATCGGGATAGCGCTCGCGCAGGTCGCAAAAGACCGCCAAGGCATCCGGAAGCGCATCGCGAAGGCCTCGCTGCTCGAGCTCATCGATAAGCGCAAGCTGATGCTGGGCAGCACCGGCGCTTCTGGTCTGGTTGGCGAGCTCGGCGTTCACGCGACGGTTCACATCGTTCTTAACCAACTTGACCGCGCGCGCCTCCTCAATCTCGGCAACGCTGCGCTTGGCACCAATCAGCTTTAATAGATGCTCGATTTCCTCGGCGCTCTTAATGTACACGGCATATGACCCCCGCCGCGCATTAACACGAGCATGGACCCCAATCTGCTCCAACAAATCGCAAAGCCCCTTGGCATATTGCTCGCCCTGCACCGCGATCTCCAAATGAAAGTCGCCGCGGGGATCGGCCACGAAACCGCCGGCGATGAGCGCGCCGCGGATGTAGGCAAGCCTGCAGCAGGGACGGGCAACGATGTGCCGGGGAACACCAGCGACGAGCCCTCCCCTGCGATCGAGAATGCCCAGCAGCACCAGAGCCTTGTCCAGGTCGGGTTGATCGGGCAAGGTGATGAGGTAGTTTCGGACCTTATGCAATACAGATTTACGAACGGTGAATTCCGTTTTGAGCTTAAGGATGCGATGCGTCAGTGTGATCATCGTGCGCGCGACGGCGCCCGTCTCGGTCGCGACCGTCAAACGATACCGCCCAGAGCCGGCCAACGAAAGTGTACCGCTCACACGCGTCAGGGCGGCAAGCGTCGACAAGTCGCAGTATTCACATTCGGGTTCGCAGCGCGCGAGCTCGTCGCGCACCTCGGCGGTAAACGACATGCAGGCCTATGCCTTCGTGTTGGCGCGTGACAGGTCGCGGTGGGAAATGCTCACGTGATATTGGGCGCCTTCCAAATAACGTGCCGTGGCCTCGGCGATGGCAACGCTGCGGTGTTGACCGCCCGTGCAGCCGATGGCGATAGAAAGCTGTGGCTTGCCCTCCGCGATATAGCCCGGCATCACCGTATCGAGCAGCTGTGTCCAAGCCTTCCAAAACTCCTGCGTCTTGGGATGGTCCAGAACAAAATCTGAGACCTTTTTATCGAGACCGGTCATCGTGCGCATCTCGGGATCGTAGAACGGATTAGGCAGGAAACGAACGTCGATCATAATGTCCGCCTCGACGGGCATGCCGTGCTTAAAGCCAAACGAGAACACGTGAACGTCCATGAGCTGCTGGTCGGACAGCTCGGAAAATGCCATACGTAGCTTGTTGCGCAGCGCAGAGGTGCGCAGACGGCTCGTGTCGATAATCATATCGGCTCGGTCGCGCACGCCCTGCAGCTGAAGGCGCTCGCGTTGAATGGCATCGGCCGTAGTCTCCCCCGGCTTGGCAATGGGATGGCGGCGGCGATTTTCGCTGTAGCGACGAATCAGCACCTCGTCAGAAGCCTCCAGGAACACGATGTCGCAGCTCATCTCGCGCTCTTCGAGCGCGGCGACCGCATCGAGCAACTCGTCAAACAGTCCCTGGCTACGCAAATCGCAGGTAACGACGAGATGCCTGCCCACGCCCGTATTGATGCCGACGAGCTCGGCAAGCTGGGCGATGAGACGCGGAGGCAGGTTATCGATGCAAAAATAGCCCATGTCCTCGAACACGTGCATGGCCTGTGTGCGGCCCGATCCGGACATTCCGGTGATGATGACGATATCGGGGATGCGCTCCGAGCGCTCCGCCGCATCCATGGCATCTCCCTTTTGCATGTGCTGCCTCCCGAAAACAAGCGCGGGACCCAGCAACCCGGATCCCGCGCGGTCAATTGCCTATATTGAGTATACCGCCCCGAGCGGATACGAGGCCTGTCTTACGCCTCAAGCGCAGCCTTGAACCAACTCGTAATACTCGTGGGGTGCGTGATGGCGGTGCCGACGACAACGGCCCAGGCGCCAGCATCGATCGCGGCGCGAGCCTCCTCGGGCGTATGCACGCGGCCCTCGCAAATGATGGGAAGGCCGGGGAATTCCTCGGTCGCCTGACGCAGGAGCGGCAGGTCGGGGCCATCGGCCATGGTGCAGTCGATGGCGGCGACGCCATGAGAAAGCGTGGTGGATACCAGGTCAAAGCCCATATCAACAGCACGGCGAATATCCTCGATGGTGGCACAATCCGCCATCAGGAGCACACCCTCCTCGTGCAGCGGGCGGAAGGTATCCTCGACCGTCTTGCCATCGGGGCGCGGACGATCGGTGGCGTCGATCGCCACGATATCGGCACCGGCAGCAACGCAGGCGCGAGCGTGACGCAGCGTCGGCGTGATGTAAACGCCCTCGTGCCCATCCTTCCACAGGCCGATGACGGGAACCTCACAGCGACCCTTAATGGCGGCAATGTCGGCAAGGCCCTGGCAGCGAATGGCGGCAGCGCCGCCGAGCTCGCAAGCGCGAGACATTTGCGCCATGGTCTCGGGCGTACGAAGCGGCTCGCCCATATACGCCTGAACGCTCACGACGAGCTTGCCCTTCAGGGATTGAATCAAAGGATCGACGGTCATAAGGCTGCAACCTTTCTCAGAACAGCCTCCCGAGGCGTGTTGTCTCGGGAGGCTCCTACAGCAGATACGTTTACTTCAACGAGGCAAGAAGATGCTCAGCAGCACCGATGAGCGGAGCATCGCCCTCCAGAGAACCGATGAGGATCGGTGTGTTCTGAAGCGGATCGAGCGCCTGGCTGGCATAGCCCTCGTGCACCGAATCCTTCCACGTCTGCGAACGCCAATCGGGACCTTGGTGAATCACGCCGCCCGAAAGCACGATGACCTCAGGGTCCAGGATGTTAGCGAGCGAGCCCAAGCTGGCGCCCAGCGCAAAGCCGGCGTCATGGATGACCTCGGTCGCCTTTGCGTCGCCCGCACGGCACAGGTCGTTCACATCGCGACCGACCGAAGGACGGCTGGGGTCGACGCGACCAAAGCGCTCATCGTACATTCGACCAATGGATGTGCCCGAAGCAACCGACTCCAGATGGCCGGAACGCCCGCAGGCGCACGGAATGCCGGCGGCAGCCGAGCACTCGATGTGGCCCATATGGCCAGCAGCACCATGGAAGCCCTGCATCACGCGGCCGTTCTCGACATATGCGCCGCCGATGCCCGTACCGATGCCAAGACACAAGACGGAGAACTTGCCCTTGCCGACGCCCCAGTGGGCCTCGCCCAGAGCATGAGCCTGCACGTCGCCTACGACGGCAACGGGAAGACCGAGGTCCTCGCGCAGACGCGGCCCCAACTGAACGCCGGACCAGCCGGGCATGATCTCGTTGGCATACGCGATGGCGCCCGTCTTGGGATCGACGACGCCGGCGGCACCGATACCGACGCCAAGGACCTCGACATCGGGATTCGCCTCGAGAGCAGCCTTGATGGACGCCTCGATACGCTGGAAGACGGCCTCGCCGCCCTCCTGGGCCTCGGTAGGAACCTCGGCCTCAAAAACGGGATGGGGCACGCTGCCGTCAGCCGGGTACTCCATGATGGCAGTCGCGATCTTAGTTCCGCCGATATCGACAGAGCAGACGTACTTGTTCTCCATGTCGCTCTCCTTAGGAGATAAAAACAACTACAGGAAATGAAGGCGGTGTTATCGCCGCAACTCAGTAAAGGTTTCCCAGGTGCCCGAGGTTGGGGTGAAAGTGGTCGGGCGTTGACCTAATGGGTCACGCCCGACCACTTGAGCCCCAAGATCGGGTGCCTGGGGAAGCTTTACAGGAGACCGTTGTCCTGGAGGACCTTCTTAATCGCCTCGACGTTCTCGCCGGTCATGGCCTTCACCGGGCGCGGCATGGTCGGGCTGTCGAAGATACCCATGAGGTTCATAGCGGTCTTGAAGGCGCCGACGCCACCGGCATAGCCCTGGACGCCCGAGGTGACATCCCAGATGTGCGAAATCTCATTGAGGCGATCCTGCTCGGCCTTGACGGTAGCCCAGTCACCAGCCTGAGCGGCCTTCCACTGACGCACGTAGCCCTCGGGCTCAACGTTGGCGAGACCCGGGACGGAACCGTCGGCGCCACCGAGGTAAGCGCCGTCGACAACAACCTCGTGACCGGTGAGGATGCTCATCGGATGGCCGTTCTTCTCGTTCTCCTGAACGAGGTAGCGGAACGAGATGTCATCACCCGAGGAATCCTTGACGCCAGCAAGGACGCCCTCGGCGCCGAGCTTGGCAAGGAGCTTCCAGGGGAGCTTGGTGTGAACGCAGACGGGAATGTCATAGGCGAAGATGGGCAGGTCGAGCTCCTCGTGCAGGATACGGAAGTGCTCCTCGACCTCGGTCATGCCCTGCAGGGCATAGAACGGGCAGGTGGCGACGAGGGCATCGGCGCCCAGCTCCTGGGCGACCTTGCCGTGCTCGATCATGCGCTCGGTCTCGGTGTCGATGATGCCGACCAGAACAGGCACGCGGTGATCGACGATGCGCACGGCCTCGGCGATAATCTGGCGACGGCGCTCGTCGGTGGAGAAGACGACCTCGCCCGAGGATCCCAAGAAGAACAGGCCATCGACGCCGGCATCGATCATGCGGTTGATGCTGCGCTCAAAGGAGGCAACGTCGAGCTGGTGATCTTCGGTATCGGGAACAACGACGGGAGGGATAACGCCGGTGAATTTCTGAGTTGTCACAAGAATCTCCTTAGTTGTCTGGCGGGCGGCCCTATGCCACCCACTCTTGTTGGCAGTGTCCAGGCCGTCTAGGCCAAAGAACACGAGTAGAACGTTTGGTTAAAGAAGTCGACGACTTCGTTTTCGAACGCATTGATGCGCTCGTGAGCGTATTTTGCATAGATGATATGCCTCCGGTCACACTCAAGACCGTTGAATACGGCAAACTGATCCTTGGGATCGCTCACGGTATCCATAAGCGATGTGCCCATGAGCACCGATCCGCGCACCCGAGACGACAGCGCCTCGAGGCCGCCAGGAAGCGGATTGGCAACCGCCGTGCAGGCAAGCCCGCGCCCATCGAGCGCGGACACGGCAAGCGCGATGCCGCCGCCAAGCCCCTCGCCCCATGCAAAGATGCGGTCCGGGTCGACGCCGTCGAGCATGTGCGCGACTATCGCCATCGCACAGCCCCAACGAACGCGCTCGACAAAAACGGGAGAGGCAATCCCCTGCCCCAGGTCGTCCATACCGACGGCCTCATCATCGAGCGCCAGCACGGCATAGCCCATGGCGGCAAACCTCGTCATGTGGTGCCAGCCGCGCACGGGACGGTCGATGTCGTGAAACATCAAACACAGCGGCGCGCGATCGGAAACACGGACACGGCCGACTGGCTCAATCAAGCGAGCGCAGACCGTCTCGCCACCAACCGCAAAGGAAACCGCGGAATAGCGGGCACATGGATTGGGCGAATCAATCGCCGTGACGGTAAGGTTGCGAACGTCGAGGCCCAAGGCAGCGTCGGTCAAAGCCGATACGTCTGCGGCGGCGTCGCCGCGCCAGCCTCGATACTCAGCAAGCCTTGACGAAACCGTGCCGGGAATAGCCACGAGCTCGGGGATTATCAGCTCGTCGACATTGCTCTCGCACCTAGACATGAGCCTCCCCTCCCTCGCAGAAAAACGGAATGATCAGATCGTCAAAGTCCTGAATTTCCTCGTGGCCGAAGCCCTCAAAAAACTCGTGGCGCTTTTCGCAGGACAGATTGTTATACACCGCAAACTGCGTCGCCGGCGGGCAGACGATATCAGCCGTGCCCGTACCGAACAGAACGGGGCATTTGACCATGGGAGCAAAGTTCTTGGAATCGAAGTACGCCAGCTTGGCATAGGCGGCCTCGATACGGGTTGAGTCCTCGTCAAACCAGCGCGACCAATACCGCAAGCCCTCATAGGCAATGTCGTCGGCATCCAAATCCCAGACCAGGCGGAAATCTGACAGGAAGGGATAGAGGATGGCGGCGCGATTGATAAGCTCGCTGTTAAGTGCGCAGGTCGCAATGCCCAAACCGCCGCCCTGCGACGCGCCGTTCACAAACACACGGGCAAGATCGATGCCCTCGAGCTCGCGAACGATGCGGCACAGGATGCGAATATCTTGGTGCAAGCGGACATAGTAGAGGTTGGCCGGGTCGCCGTCGATACCGGCGACGATATGGCCCGCAACCGTTGTGCCCTCAAATCCGCCAATGTCCTCGGAGGGACCTCCTTGGCCGGGGCAGTCGAGGGCGATGAGTGCCATGCCCATGCCCGCAAACGATGCCTGCTCAAACCAGCTGCGGCTTGCACCTGGATACCCATGGAACTGAAGTACCAATGGCACGGGCTCGTCCGAGACGGGTTTAAGGTACTTGGCATGAAGGCGAGCGCCACACATGCCGGTATACCAGAGGTCGAAAAGCTGGCAGGTCACGGCGTCGGTGACCGATGCCGCCTCGATCGCATAGTCAAGCCCGACAGCGTCGGCCTCGGCCATGCGATCCTTCCAAAAGAGATCGAAATCTGATGGACGGGGCATGGCGCCTCGATATTCACCAAATTGATGTTGTAGCTCCTGAGCACTTGGCATGGCTCGTGAACCCAACCTTTCGAAATCGCAACGGAGGTGCGCCCGGCAAGGGAACCGGGCGCACGGGAGGGAAAGCGAGGCTACTCGCCGAGCTTGGGATGCAGCAGCGACGGCGCAGCGCCGAGCAGCATCTTGGTGTAGGGGTCCTGGGGGTGCTGGAAGACCTGCTTGGCCTCGCCCTGCTCGACGATCTTGCCGCCATTCATAACGATGATGTCGTCAGAGATATAGCGGACCGTCTGGATGTCATGGCTGATGAACACCATGGCCAGGCCGAGCTCCTTCTTAAGGTCGGTCAGCAGGTTCAGAATCTGCGCGCGGACCGAAACGTCCAGAGCCGAGGTGGGCTCGTCGGCGATGATGGCATCGGGGTTCAGCGACAGGGCACGGGCAATTGCGACGCGCTGACGCTGGCCGCCCGAAAGCTGGCCGGGAAGAACCTCGGCAGCGGAGCTGGGCAGACCGGTGAGCTCCAAGAGTTCCTTGACGCGCTTCTCCTGCTCGGCCTCGGTACCCAGGTTGTGGACGCGCATGGGGTCGAGCAGCTGCTCGCGAACGACCATGCGGGGGTTGAGCGCCGTGGCCGGGTTCTGGAACACGACCGAGATGACGCGACCCATGTGGCGACGGTCCTCGGCGGTACGTTTGGTAACGTCCTTGCCCTTAAAGTAGACCTTGCCGCTCGTGGGGGCCTGCAGGCCGCACATGACGTTAGCGGTGGTGGACTTACCGCAACCGGACTCGCCGACGATGCCAATCGTCTGCCCGGGCATGAGCTTAATCGTTACACCCTGGACGGCGTGAACCAGGTTGGGGTGCAGAATCGAGCCGGTACGGGTCCTAAAGGTGACGTGGACGTCATCAAGGAAGATGATCGGCTCGACGCCGTTTACTGCGGTCTCGCTCATCTACATCACCTCCGCGTGAGGGGTCAAACCATTTGCCTTGAGCACCTCGTCGGGGAGCTCGGAATAGAAGTGCTCGGTGCCGGGCACGCGCTTGAAGACCGGACGGGTGTCCAGGCCAATACGCGGGTGGCTCGAGCGGGGCGCGAAGCGATCGCCCTTGGGGAAATCGCGCGGGCTCGGAACGGCGCCGGGCACCTGGTGCAGGCGGCCCGAACCGCTCTCGATGGACAGAACGGAACCCAGAAGACCGCGGGTGTACTCGTGGATCGGGTTAGTGAGCAGCTCCTTGGTGGGCGCCTGCTCGATAACCTGGCCAGCGTACATAACCGTGATGTTATGGGCGACCTCGGCGACCAGAGCCAGGTCATGCGAAACGAAGATCATGGCAAAGCCGAGCTTGGCCTGAAGATCGTTGAGCAGCTTGATGACCTGCTTCTGGACGGTAACGTCCAGAGCGGTCGTGGGCTCGTCGCAGATGACCAGCTTGGGGTCGCGGGTAAGGGCCATAGCGATCAGGACACGCTGACGCTGGCCGCCGGAAAGCTCGTGCGGATAGCTCTCGAGCGTGCGCTTGGGATCGAGGCCGACGAGCTCCAGGAGCTCCTCGGCGCTGCGGGTTCCGCCGCGCTTGGTGAGCTGCTTCATCTGGGCAGAAATGAGCATGGAGGGGTTAAGCGAGGACAGGGCGTCCTGATAGACCATAGCGATATCGGTACCGCGCAGGCCGAACCACTCCTTCTTGCTCATCTTGAGCAGGTCGCGACCCTCCCAGAGAACCTCGCCGGAAAGATGCTCGTCATCGTCGGTCAGGCCCATGATGGCCAGCGTGGTGATGGACTTACCGCAACCGGACTCGCCCACCAGGCCCATGGTCTGACCAGGACGGACGTCAAAGTTGACATGGTCGACGACGTTGATATCACCGTGATGCTCAAACTGGATGCAGAAGTCACGGACCGAGAGAATCGGTTCGACAGACTCGTCGGGCACATGGCGATCGTCACGCTTGAGCTCGACATCGCGCAGGGCGCCAAGGCGAGCGGAGAGGGACTGGGCCTGCTCCTTGTAGGCGCGAACGGGGTCGGAGACCAGCAGGTCGGCCTCGCGACGCTTGGAGGAATCGGTCGGATCCAGGGCGGCGGAGGGAGCAGCGGCCATGGCGTCGGTAATGCCCTCGGAGAGGATGTTGAGCGCCAGGCAGGTGATCATGATGGCCAGACCCGGGAACAGCGCCTGCCACCAACGGCCGGCAAGCACGCCGCCGCGGGCGTCGGCGAGAATGTTGCCCCAGGTAGCGGTGGGCTCCTGAATACCAGCGCCGATGAAGGTCAGCGAGGCCTCGAAGATGATGGCGTCGGCGACCAGGGTAACGGTGAAGACCATGATCGGGGCGATGCAGTTACGCAGAACATGCTTGATCAAAATCCACGGAGCCTTGGCGCCGGAAACGATGACCGCGCGGACATAGTCCTCGCCGTACTCGGACACGATGTTGGCGCGCACGATACGGGCAATCTGCGGAGTGTACATAAAGCCGATGGCGAAGATGATCGACGGCACGGAGTTGCCCAGGATGGAGACGAAGACGGCCGCGAGGGCGATGCCCGGGATGGACATGATGATGTCCAGGATACGCATGATCGTCTCGGAGACGGCCTTGCGCGAAACCGCTGCAAGGGCGCCCACGACCGAGCCGCAGACCAGAGCCATGGCAGTGGCGCCAAAGCCGATAATCAGCGAGTAACGACCACCGTAGAGCATACGCGACAGAATGTCGCGACCCTTATCGTCGGTACCGAAGATAAATCCGTTGCCGGGAGCCTGGCGAGCCGTAAAGATCTCGACCGGGCTATAGGGGGCAAGAAGGGGCGCCAGAATCGCAGTCAGGGCGACCAGCACCAGCACGACGGCGGCAATCTTAGAAGACAGCGTCATCTTCTTCCAGCCACCGAGCTTGAGCCCCTTGGAGGCAGCCTTCTCGAGCTGCTCGGTTTGCTTCTCTCGAATCTTTACCATAATCTACACCGTCCTGATGCGCGGGTTGATGAGCAGATAGAGCATGTCAACCACGATGTTGATGATGATGAAGGCAAGAGCAACGACGATGACGACGCCCTGAACCAGGTTCGCCTCGTTGCCCTGAACGCCCTGCAGAATCGCGGTGCCCATGCCGGGGAGGTTGAAGATAACCTCGATGACGACGGCGCCGCCCATGAGGTAACCGATCTTAAGACCGAGGGTGGTGACCGGGGTGATCAGTGCATTGCGAAGAACGTTGATGCCGACGACGACCTTCTCGGGAACGCCGGCGCCGCGGGCCATACGGACATAATCCTTGTCGAGCTCCTCGACCATGGCGGTACGCACGATACGAGTCATCTGGCCCGTCAGCGGAAATGCCAAGGCGATAGCGGGCATGATCATACGTCCCAGATAGCCAACCGGATTCGTGGTGAAGTGAGGCAGAGCACCCGATGCCGGGAGCACCTTAAGGTAGGAAGAGAACAGCAGGATCAACAGAACGGCAAGCCAGAACGACGGGGTTGCCAAGCCGGCGATGGAAAAGACGCGGATCACTTGGTCCGGCCATTTGTCGCGATACAGTGCCGCGATGACGCCGAGCAAAAACGAAACGACCGCACCGATGGCAAGACCGATAAAGGTCAGCTGCATCGTGACGGGCAGGGCCGTGGAGATGCGCTTGGCAACGGAGTTGCGAGCAGCACCATAGGTGCCCATGTCGCCATGGATCAAATCGCCCATATAGCGCACGTAGCGCACGGGCCAGGGGTCGTCCAGACCATACTTCTCATGGTACTCGGCAACCGCCTCGGGCGAGGCACCGTCACCCAACGCCGTGTAGGCGGGGTCGGTCTTGGAGAACGACATAAGGAAGAACACCAGGACGGTGACGCCCAATGCCATGATCGGCAGCGCCACAAGACGCCTTCCAATCAAACGTAGCAAGTTGTTCACGTTCTCTCCCCTTTCTTTTGTCGGTAGGACCAACTGGTATATGAGTACGGATACTCATTACAAGACCCGAGCGACATCGTTGCCGCCCGGGTCTTTGTTTCAACTATGAGGATACGGTCCCAACGACCGACATCCTGCATACAGACTCAAGCGAGTCTTACGCCTTGACGGTCGCAACGCCCCTGAAGGACATGCTCGTCGTACCGATGCCCTTGAAGCCATCGAGGGCCTCGCCGTTGGGCGCAGTGGACGGATCGTCCCAGGAAGCGGAGACGGTCTTGACGTGGACAACGGGGTACAGAACGGCGTTGTCGGCAATGATGTCGAAGCACTCGTTCCACTTCTTCTGCTGCTCGTCGCCCTCGGCGGCAAGAGCCTCGTCCATGAGACCGTGGAGCTTCTGCCACTCAGCGGACTCCTTCCACGGGCAACGGGTCTGCATCCAGACGTTGTCGCCGTACCACCAGTTGAGCAGCAGGTCGGGGTCGGCGCCGAAGCAGGAAGGATCGCCAGGGGCAAGGAGGATATCGTAGGCCTCGCCGCCGTCGATGGCAGCGTAGGTGGCCGGCGAGGTATCGGTCTGGATGGTCACATCGAAGCCGAGAGCGTCGAGGTCGTTCTTGACCTGGGCGGCCATGCCCTTAATCTGCTCGTTGTCGGTGGTGCGCAGGGTGATGGCACCCGGGGTGATGCCAGACTCCTCTATGAGCTTCTTAGCCTTCTTGGCGTCGGTCTTGTACACCGTGGAAGCCTCATGATAGTTGGTGAAGCTCTTGGGCAGGTAGCAGCTGGCAGCGGTGGCAAGGCCGGCGAAGGTGTTGCTGACCATCTTCTCGGTGTCGAGCGCATACATGACAGCCTGACGGACCTTGACGTTGTTCCAAGGCTCCTTGGCGACGTTGAACATGATGAAGCGGGTGCCGAAACCCTGAACGTTATCGATCTTGCAGCCGGCGCTCTCGAGCTGGTCGACGGCGTCAGCGGTAACGAGCTCCATAACGAGCGTGGAGCCCTCCTGCTGAGCGGTAACGCGAGCGGTGGGGTCGGTCAGGATGCTGTACTGGATCTTCTTATCCTCGGCAGCATACTCACCGTTGTACTCGGGGTTGGGAACCAGGGTGATCTCGGTATCGGAGATAGAGTCGTACATCCAGGGGCCGGAGCCGATCGGCTGCTTGGCGCGATCCTCCTCGGTCTGAGTGGCCGGGGTAACGCGGACGATGGCCAGACGATCCTTGAGCAGGGAGAAGTTGGGGACCTTGGTCTTGACCGTCACGGTGCTGGCGTCCTTGGCCTCGATGGACTCGAAGGGCTGGAAGAACGGAGCATAGGTAGCGGAAGCGGCGCAAGCGGTGTAGGAGGCAACGACATCGTCAGCGGTGACCTCGGTGCCATCGGAGAACTTGGCGCCCTTGCGGATGGTGACCTCGAAAGTGGTGTCGTCCACAGACTTGGGATCGTCGGTGGCGAGCTCGTTGAAGGTGCTGTAGTCGTGGTAATCGATGCCGTAGAGGCCCTCGACGACGTGCCAGTTAGCACCCAGGCCCACAGCGGAGCCGGTGCTGGCGGGATCGAAGCTGGACGGAGCGTAAGCGGAACCAGCGGTGATCACGCCGCCGCCACGGTTGGCGGAATCGGTGGAACCGGAAGCGGAACCCTCGTCGCTAGAGCTGCCACCGCAGCCGGTGAGACCAAGCCCTGCGACAGCAGCGACGCTGCCGGTGAGGCCGAGGAACGAACGCCTGGACATACCCTTGTTGATGATGGCCATGTCTTCTCCTATCAATAGAGAATCTTACTCGGGAGCACCTAAACTTGCCCCCGCGCAACTAGCGGACGATATATACCTTACCTACCGACGTACCCAACTGAGGTGCCGCGCTCGGCGACCGATACATACATACGCTTGAACGGTATTTACTACCGTTCACCGAATTCATTGACAAACGATTCGCCAGACAGTATGTATCGGCGAGGTGAGATATCAGTCTTCGTCAACCCGCAGGATAGCAGGGTTTTCGCTTGGGTTAGTCAAACGTTTTAGCGTTAATAAAACCCGAAACCAGCAGGCAATCATGGCGAAATAAATGGTTGAAAATCGCGCAATCATGTATATCAGTTGTTTAGGCTCGTGTTTAGCTATCGGAATGGCCAGCCGCCGCCTCGGCGCGCTCGGCATTCCATGCAACGAGCGCCTCGTGGACCGCCTTGGCGACATCGGCAGGTATGCCGCGAACTTCCGCGATCTCTTGCTCGCTCGCCGCGCGCAAACGCTTCATCGAGCCAAAATGGCGCATAAGGGCACGTTTTCTGGTGGGTCCCACGCCTGGAACGTCATCGAGTACCGAAACCGTCATGGCCTTGTCGCGCAATTCGCGATGGAACGTGATGGCAAAACGGTGCGATTCATCGCGCACCTGTTTAATTAGATAGAGCGACGCGGACCCGGTCGGCAGCACGACGGGAGTCTCGTCCCAAGGCACGAAAACCTCCTCATCGGCCTTTGCCAAGCCACAAACTGGTATATCGAGCCCAAGAGCCTCAAGTTGTTTGATCGCAGCGGTCAATTGCGGCTTACCGCCATCGACAACGAGCAAATCGGGGCGCGAGCCAAAGCGCTCGTCGGCCATGCGCTCGGGAGCATAGCGTCGTCCCAAAACCTCGGACATCGACACGAAGTCGTTTGCCTCGTCCAATTCGGCCTGAATTTTAAAACGACGGTACTGGCTCTTGTCGGCGCGTCCGTTGGTAAACACCACCATCGAGGCGACCGTAAAGGTGCCATGCAGTGTAGAGATATCGAAGCACTCGATACGCAACGGCGGCGATGGCAGCGCCAACGCACTTTCGAGCTCCAGGAGCGCTTGATTGGTGCGGTCGTCAGCGTACCCCGTTCGCATCATGTAGCGCATGAGGGCATGGCGCGCATTTTTGGATGCCATATCGAGCAGACGGTGCTTTTCGCCACGCTGCGGCCTATGGAGATGGCAGGAACGCTCACGCTTGCCCGCAAGCCACTCCCCCAGCGCCTCCGCATCCTCAAGCTCGACAGAGAGGTTTATCTCAGCTGGAATATCAGCCGTCTCGTCGTAATAGCGCTTAAGAAAGCCCGATTGAAGTTCCTCTTCGTCGACATCCAAACCCTTATCGATAATAAACTCGCAGGTTCGAACCGTTCGACCCTCACGCACGACAAAGACGCAAGCGGCGGAGATGGTCTCCTCGCGATAGAAACCGATGACATCGATATCGACACTGGAGGGAAAAACGACTTGCTGACGATCGTCCAGACCCCTGATGACCTCCAAACGACGTTTGACGCGTGCCGCGCGCTCAAAGTCGAGCGCCTCGGCGGCATCCGTCATCTCGGAGGTCAGCTCATCGACGACATCCTTGCGATGGCCCGACAAAAAGCGCTCGACACGCTTGACGTTCTTGGCATAGTCTGCCGGGGAAATCGCGCCGACACACGCACCCGGGCCGCGCCCGACATGGTAGTCAAAGCAGGGACGCCCGTTTTGCGCGCAAATCATATTGACGATGTCTTCCTCGCCCTTGTGGGACTCGACGATACGACGACAACGACGCCACTCCGCACAAGAAGCCGAGCAGATCGGGATCACCTTGCGCAGCGTGTCAATGGTCTCACGCGCCGCGCGGCTGTCAGTATAGGGACCAAAATAGCGCGTTCCCGGCTTATGGCGCTCACGCGTATATTTGATAGCTGGGAACAGATCGCTCTTGGTGATAGCGATAAAGGGGTAGCTCTTGTCGTCCTTAAGGTCCACATTAAAGTACGGATGGTATTGACCAATCAAATTGCGCTCGAGCACCAACGCCTCGTGCTCGGTCTCCACCACGATATAGTCAAAGCTCGCCACCAGCTGCATCATCAGCGGGATCTTTTGGCGCTCATCCTGCAGCGTCACGTACTGGCGCATACGGGAACGCAGGTTTTTCGCCTTGCCAACGTAGATGACATCACCCTTGGCATCCTTCCAAAGGTAGCATCCGGGCTGCGTGGGAACGCGCGAAACCTGCTCGGCGAGTGTTGGAATGTTGTCGTGACCGGCCACACGCACCTACTTGCGACGAAGCAGCGCCGAGACCTCGGGCATCTTAAGGACGACGGCAAGGCCAAAGGTAACAGCAAGCGAGACGACACCGGCAATGCAAACGTAGCCAAGAGTAATCAGAATCGAGCCGCCAAGTGCGCCGACAAAGTGCTCAAGCGCCCGCATGACGCCGGCGCCTGCGGCAGCACCCAGGCCACCGAGCAAAAGGCCAAAGAAACCGCCATGCAGGATAGATTTGACCTGAAGACCACGCAGACGACGACGCAGCCACCACAGCGAACAACCGACCAAGATCACGTAGTCGACGACATACGAAAGCGCAATTGCCGGCATACCGAAGCCCAGCACAACGCCAAACAGCAGAACCGAGCCGGCCTGGCCGATGGCGGAATACAGGCAATAGCGGCTATAGGGCTTCATGTCGAGCAAGGCAGAGAAGCTCTTCTGCATCAACACGACCACGCCGTAGAGCGGCAGCGAGAACGCCAGGTAGACAAGGAACTCGGACACCAGCGCCACGCCGGACTCATCAAACTTGCCGGCACAGTAAATCATGTTGAGCGGACGCGCGAAGACAATCAGGTACAGCGCGAACGGAATCAGGAAGAACAGCATCTGGGCGACGCCACGCGAAATGCCCGTGCGAACGCTGTCGTAATCCTTCTCCTGTGCGTCGTGAGAGAGCTCGGTATACAGCGCCGTCGAAAGCGAGGCGGCAATCAGCGCGTAGGGCAGCGTGTACCACAGGCGCGCATAGGCGATGACGGAAGGACCAGTCTCGGGCTGGACCACCAGCGCGGCAGCGTTGGTGATAGAAGTCGAGACAAACATGCACACCGTGGCGAGCAGCGTCGGGATACCGAGCGCAATCGTCTGGCGCAGCGCGGGGTCCTTAAAGTCGATATGGATATGGGGATGCACGCCGTGCTTGCCAAGCGCGGGGATCTGACATGCCATCTGAACAAAGACACCGAGGGTCGTACCGGCCGCAATCAAGATGATGCCGGCACGTTCACCAAACTGTGCGGACACGGGCGCAAAACCCATAAAGCTCGCAATGACGATCACATTGTTGAGGACCGGGGCAAACGTCGACCAGAAGTAGTCGCGGTGTGCGTTGAGAACGCCCGAAAACACCGAGCCCAAACCATAAAACAGAATCTGGATGGCAAAGAAACGGAACATGAACGCAGCGGTATCCATGCTGCCGCCGTCACCCGAAAGGAACGATTGCGTCCAGATAAAGCCCGGGGCGAACACGGTCCCCAGCAACGAAATGCCACCCAGCACCAAAAGCAGAATGCCAAGCAGGTTGCCCACGTACTCGTTCGAGGCCTCGCGACCCTGCTCACGCCTCACGCCCATGTACACGGGCAAAAACGCCGTCACGAGCATGCCGCCCATCACGAGTTCGTAGAGCATATTGGGCAGGTTGTTGGCGACCTGATAGGAGGACGAGAGTAGCGACATGCCGATAGCGGCCGCCATTGCCCACGTGCGGATAAAACCGGTAACGCGAGACACGATGGTCAGAATGGTCATAAGCCCAGCGGAACGACCAACCGTGGAGTAGTCCGACGAGCCCATGTCGTCAGTGTCATCTCGCGACGAAGAAACTTCGGATGAGGGTGTCTGAGGCGCAGATTCTTTTGCAAAATGAGCTCCGCGCTTCAATTCTTCCTGCGGCATCGCTCAGTCCTCTCTCGTAATCGCGGCAACCGTCGCCCCGCAAAATGCAATTAAATCATCGGGTGCAAGCTCGAGCTGATAACCACGCTTGCCTCCCGAAATAAAAATGGTATCCCAAAGGACACATGTCTCATCAATGAGCGTCCGGTAGCGTTTTTTCATACCGACCGGGCTGCAGCCGCCGCGAACGTAGCCAGTCGCCGCAAGCAAATCCTTCACATGCATCATGGCCAAGGACTTCTCCCCCGCGGCACGCGCGGCGGACTTTAGATCGAGCTCGTCGGCAACAGGGATACAGCACACGACATAGTCGTTGGACGGAGTCACGCAGACCAAAGTCTTAAATCCTTGACCGGGCTCCTCGCCAAGCTGCTCCGAAATCGCGACACCCAGGCCCACCGACTCATCACCATCGTCTTCGTACGTATGTAGAACATAGGAAATGCCGGCGCTTTCCAGCTCGCGCATCGCATTGGTTTTTGGCGTCTTTACAGCCTTTGCCATGACATATCCTTTCCCTCGCATTCGGACGCAAGGATTAAGTATATGTCCAATTCGGCTGCATACGTCACTTCGGCACAGCAAGCGCCATCGAATCACAAGGAGTCGATGGCGCCCATGAACTGAATCGCCTATTTATTGAGCATCAAGTTGAGCCTGGCGCTCCCGGTCACGCCTGAGCAACGGCGCCAAAAACTTGCCCGTATAACTCTGCGGACAGTCTGCAACCTGCTCCGGTGTGCCCGAAACCACGACGGTTCCGCCGCCGTTACCGCCCTCGGGACCCATATCGATCAGGCGGTCGGCAACCTTGATGACATCAAGGTTGTGTTCAATCACCAGCACTGTGTTGCCCGCATCGACCAAGCGCTGCAGCACATCGAGCAGTTGGCGGACGTCCTCAAAATGAAGGCCGGTCGTCGGCTCGTCCAAAATATAGAACGTCTTGCCCGTCTGGCGTCGATGAAGCTCCTTGGCGAGCTTCACACGCTGCGCCTCGCCGCCCGAGAGCGTCGTGGCGGGCTGGCCCAGGCTCACGTAGCCCAAGCCTACATCGTACAGCGTCTGGAGCTTGCGCTTAATCTGCGGGATATTCCCAAAGAAGGCCAGCGCCTCGGTGACGCTCATGTCGAGCACGTCCGAGATGGTCTTGCCACGGTAGGTGACCTCGAGTGTCTCGCGGTTGTAGCGTTTACCGCCGCAAACTTCGCAGGGAACGTAGATATCGGGAAGGAAGTGCATCTCGATCTTGATCTGCCCGTCGCCCTTGCACGCCTCACAGCGCCCGCCACTCACATTAAAGGAGAAACGACCCGGCGAGTAGCCGCGCGCCTTCGACTCCGGCGTACTCGCAAACAGCGCGCGAAGATCATCCCACAGGCCGATATAGGTAGCAGGGTTGGAACGCGGCGTGCGGCCAATCGGCGACTGGTCGATATCGATAACCTTATCGATACACTCGATGCCCTCGATTTTCTTATACGGACCCACAGGGCGCGTCGAGCGGTGAATGGCATTCGTAAGGGCAGGCGCAATGGTGTCGGTAACCAGGGAGCTCTTGCCCGATCCCGACACGCCGGTAACAACCGTAAGCGTACCAAACTCGATCTTGGCGGTAACGTTTTTGAGGTTGTTGGCTCGAGCGCCCGTAATTTTAAGGCAGCCGCGACCGGGCTTGCGCCGTTCATCAGGCACCCGGATCATTCGTTTGCCGGTCAGGTAAGCGCCCGTCATCGACTCAGGACACGCCATGATATCGGCAGGCGTTCCCGCCGCGACTACGTGCCCGCCGTTGACGCCGGCGCCGGGCCCCATGTCGATCACGTAGTCGGCGGCACGGATTGTATCCTCGTCGTGTTCGACGACGATAACGGTATTGCCGATATCGCGCAGGCGCTCGAGCGTCTTGATCAGGCGCTCGTTGTCACGCTGATGAAGACCGATCGAGGGCTCGTCCAGAATATAGAGCACGCCCATGAGACCCGCGCCGATCTGCGTTGCCAGGCGAATACGCTGTGCCTCGCCACCAGAAAGCGTCGCCGAGGCACGATCGAGCGTCAGATAGTCGAGTCCAACATCGACCAGAAAACGCAAGCGCTCCAGGATTTCCTTGACGATGCGCCCGCCGATAAACTGTTGGCGCTCGGTGAGCTCCAGGCCCTCAAAAAACTCGAGCGACTCACGGCACGACAGGCAACAAACCTCGTAAATGGACTTGCCACCCACGGTGACGGCGAGCATCTCAGGGCGCAAACGAGCGCCGTGGCAGCTCGAGCACGGTTCCTCGCGAATGTACTTCTCCAAGCGCGCCTTGGTGTTCTCGTTCGTCGTCTCGGTATAGCGTTCGTACAGGATGTTGCGAACGCCCGAAAACTTGGTATCCCACTGGCTGCGACGTCCGTCGAGCTTTTGGTAGTCGACCGAGATCTTCGTATCGCCCAGGCCATCCAAGAATGCACGACGCACGCGAGGGGGCAAGTCCTCCCACGGCGTATCGGTGCTCACCTTAAAGTGTTTGCAGACCGCAGCAAAAATCTGCGGATAGTAGTTCGAATTGCCAAACAGGCTACCAAAGACTCCGTCGGCAATGGACTTCGAGGGGTCCTCGATCAGCGCCTCGGCATCAACGGTTTTCTTAAAGCCCAGGCCGTCGCACTCAGGACATGCGCCATAGGGAGCGTTGAACGAAAAATCACGCGGCTGAAGATCGTCAATGGAGTGACCATGCTCCGGGCACGCCAAGGCCAACGAATACTCCAGCAGCTCGCCCTCGGTCCCCTCGGGAGCATCACGATCGGGCAGCATGTACACGTTTACATTGCCGTGAGCCAGCGCGGTCGCCTGCTCAACAGACTCGGCGATACGGCCCAGAGAGTTCTCACGGATCACGATGCGATCGACCACGACCTCAATATCGTGCTTGAACTTCTTGTCCAGATCGATCGGATCGTCGAGCGAGCGCACTTCACCGTCGACACGCACGCGGCTAAAGCCCTCGGCGCGAAGGTCCTCAAACAGTTTGGTGTACTCGCCTTTTCGCCCGCGCACCACCGGTGCCAGCACAAACGCGCGACGGCCCTCCCCCGCCGCCAAGACCTTGTCGGCAACCTGGTCGGTCGTCTGACGCTCAATGACGCGGCCGCATTCGGGACAGTGCGGGGTGCCCACACGGGCGAACAGCAGGCGCAGATAGTCATAAATCTCGGTTACGGTGCCAACCGTCGAGCGAGGGTTTTTAGACGTCGTCTTTTGGTCGATCGACACCGCCGGCGAAAGGCCGTCGATTGAATCCAAGTCGGGTTTGTCCATCTGACCCAAGAACTGGCGCGCATAGCTCGAAAGACTCTCGACGTATCGACGCTGGCCCTCGGCATAGATAGTGTCAAATGCCAGCGAACTCTTGCCCGAGCCAGAAAGACCGGTAATGACCACGAGTTGGTCACGCGGAATGGAAACATCGATATCACGGAGGTTGTGCTCACGAGCGCCGCGAATAACGATAGAAGAATCAGACATGGAAGCTCCTTGCCTCCTATTGCATCGAATCATACTGCCGATGAGTTTAGCGCACTCGACGCGCACAGATGTTCGTAATACAAGATTCGCAGACCTTTAGCTTTGCGTATCGGGCGCTTTGTTTCTCGAAATGCCGTGGAAAGGTTACAGTAATCTAATACTGAACTTAATTTGCTGTAACAGAGGAACGTCCATGACCGAAGATATCCCCCTTGAAATCACTTCGAGCGACATGGCCAATCTGCCCATATTCATCGCCGTCCTTATCGTGGCCGCCGTCGTCGTGCGCGTGTATTTTTCAATTAAACACAATGAAAAGCCGCCCATTGCCCGCGTCTTTTGGTGCGCGACGCTCCTCATCCCGCTCGGCGTGGTAGCTGCATGGATTACGAATCAATTGCTCGTAAATGAGGACAGTTCCCTATGGCTCCTTTCTTATTCGGCGCTCGGTGCTGCCGCCGTCATACTTCTTGTCGAACCCTTGGTTTCGGGACTTATCGACCAAACCGATCTTGCGACGGGAACGGTTGCCTGTATTTGCCGTGACATCCTTGTCATCGCCGCTGTTTCAGCGCTCTCGTTCGTTTCACTCGAAATTGCCTGTAACGAAACGTTCTATCGCATTCCCGCCAACTCATTCGGGTTTTCCGTCGGGCTGCTCGCGACGGTTCTGCTCTCCCTTTATTTGCTGGGACAGCGTCATGGAGGCGTCATGGCCCTCGTGCCCGTCGCCTGTTGCATCCTTGGCATTGCCGAGCACTTCGTCATAACGTTTAAAGGTGAGGCCATCCTGCCAAGCGATATCTTGGCCCTTGGCACCGCAATGGAAGTGAGCGGGGGATACGAGTTTACCTTTACCGCCGGAATCGTAACCTCTCTAGCCCTGCTGGAGATTTCCCTGGGGCTTCTTTCGCTTATCCGACCGAGAAAGCTCCGTACGCCCACCCATGTGTTCCCCGCAATCGCCGCTAACCTCTGCGCTTTTCTGCTAGTGACCGTTGTGGGGCTCTCGGGCTTTTCCAGCATCGACTTGGAGCAGGCGCTGAATTTTGGATTTGACCGTTGGCAGCCCATCACCACGTATGCGTCTCAGGGTTTTATCACTTCGTTCACCGAAATGGTCAACGAGTTGCCCATTGAGAAGCCCGAAGACTATACGCCCGATGAGGCGCAGAGCATCGAGCAGGAGCTCGCCACCACCTACGACAGCACGTATGGCTCGAGCGAGCAGCGCGCGGCGGCCGTTGCCCAGTTCAATGAAATCAAGCCGACGATTGTTGCCGTCATGAACGAGAGTTTTAGCGACCTTTCGTGCTTTGAGCAGCTCCAGGCGGCCGGGTACACCGGCCCCGCATTCTACAACTCGCTTCCCGACACACTTGTTCGCGGCACCATGCTCGCTTCGGTCGCCGGTGGCGGAACGGCGAACTCCGAATTCGAATTTTTAACCGGAGCGACAACGGCATTTGTCGGATTGGGCAAAATCCCCTATCAGCTGTATCAGATGAATGGCGTAAACAGCCTGGCAAAGGACCTTAAAGAGCTTGGGTATACCGCTACCGCTATGCACCCGCAAAACCCCGTCAACTACCATCGAGATAAAATCTATCAGCAGCTGGGCTTTGGAGACTTTCTTTCAATCGGCGATTTCGAAGGTGCGTCCTATTACCATGCCGGCGTATGCGACCACGTCACCTACGACAAGATACTCGATCTGCTTAGAACCGACGAAGCCCCGCAGTTCATCTTTGACGTCACGATGCAAAATCACGGCGGCTACGACTATGGCACCGTTCCCGCCGAAGAGCTGACAAACTATTGGGTCGAGGGAGCCAGCGAGGGCGCCAATAGCGCGCTCAACACCTATCTCACCTGCATCAATGCATCCGACCGGGACCTCGAGTACTTTATCAACGAGCTCCGCAATATCGGCAGACCGGTTGTCCTTGTCTTTTTTGGCGACCATCAGCCGAGCGCCGCAACGACCCTCAACGACGAGCTGTACCCTCAGGAAGATACGGCAGACCACGCTTTCCGTAACTACCAGTCGACATATTTCGTCTGGGCTAACTATGAAATCGCCGGCAATACCGAGCTCAACGTCTACGACACCGTCGGGGCAAACGAGATTGCAGCCATTACCCTTAATAAGATCGGCGCCCCGCTCACCGACTATCAAAAAGCCCTGCTTGCAACAAGGTCAGATGTGCCCACCATCAATGTCGCCGGCTACCTTGGTGCCGACGGGCTGCGCTACGACTTGGAATCTGAAGACAGCCCATACGCCTCGACGATCGACAAGCTGCAGCGCATGCAATACCTCGAGTTCGCCAGCAAAGTTCAGTAAGCCCGCCCATTCGCTTGGACCCATCGTATTGCAAGCACGCTCGGCCCAAATGCATCGCAAATGACTCCCGCTCGCAAACGAGGGTACAATGACGCTCGTGTCACATCACGGGGCCTCGGCCCCAACATATACAAAGGAGTCATACATGGGTTGCGAGCACGCACAGGCTGCCGGCGGACAAACGTCGCCGTCGCAATTTGAGGAGAACACGCTATCCGAGGTCAAACGCGTCATCGCCGTGCTTTCCGGCAAGGGCGGTGTCGGCAAGTCGTTTGTCACCGGTGCCATCGCCACCGAGCTTGCCCGTCACGGCCACAAGGTCGGCGTCCTCGATGCCGACATCACCGGTCCCTCTATCCCCAAGATGTTCGGCATGAGCGGACGCCACGTCCATGCCCTTGGCAACCTTATGCTGCCCGAAATCTCCGAGCACGGCGTCAAGGTCATGAGCTCCAACCTTCTGCTCCAAAACGAGACCGACCCCGTCCTTTGGCGCGGTCCGGTCATCGCAGGCGCCATTAGGCAGTTCTGGAGCGAGACCTCGTGGGGCCCCATCGACTACCTGCTGGTCGACATGCCTCCGGGAACAGGCGACGTCGCGCTCACCGTCTTCCAGTCGCTGCCCGTCGACGGCATCGTCATCGTCACGAGCCCGCAGGATCTGGTCTCGATGATCGTCGCCAAGGCGGTCAACATGGCCGAGAAGATGAACGTCCCCATTCTGGGCATTGTCGAGAACATGAGCTATATTGAGTGTCCCGACTGCGGCAAGAAGATCGAGGTCTTTGGCAAGAGCAAGCTCCCCGAGGTCGCAGAGCGCTATAACCTCGACATCTTGGGCCAGCTTCCCATTAATCCGGCACTCGTCGAGGCCTGCGATAAGGGCGAGGTCGAGACCGCACTGCCCGATGGCATGTTGCCCAAGGCAGTCTCTGCCGTCGAGGCCATTACCCCGCACGAGACCGACGAGGCCTAAGTGAACGCGAGCGCCTTCTATGACGTCCTGGTAATCGGCGGCGGGGCTTCAGGCCTCGCCGCCGCCATTACGGCCGCACGAGCTGGCAAAAGCGTCTGCATCGTTGAGCGCGATGTCGCCTGCGGCTTTAAGCTCCTTGCGACCGGCAACGGCCGCTGCAACCTCTCCAACGAATCAATTGATCCACAGCGGTATAACCACCCCGCATTCGTTGAATCCGTTATGGGCCCCCGGCCCGAACAAGAGCTTATGGGTTTCTTCTCCTCGCTGGGCATCATGACAACCTCCGAGGAAGACCGGCTGTACCCGCGCTCCCTTCGCGCCGAATCGGTGCGCGACGCGCTTCTCAACGTTTGCGACCGCCTAGGTATCACCTTAATCTGCGGAGCCAACGTTGCCTCGGCGCACAAAGCTTCCGAAGGCTGGGCACTCCAAATAGACCGTCCAGCACGGGCGCTCAAGGAAAAAAAGCACGACGACCGAAAATCGGAGCTCCGCTCGCTTCGGAAAGCGCTCGCCGATGTCCCTCGCAAGAACGAGGCCCTGCAGGCACATGCCGTAATTATCGCCACGGGCGGCAACCCCACCGGTATCGCCGATACGTTTAGCCTCCCCCTCACTTCGCTGCACCCCATCCTCTGCCCCGTATCGGCAACGGTCGTTGGCGATCGGGCGGCACTCAAGACGTTGGATGGTCTGCGCGTCCGCGCCCGCTTGACGCTCACCCGTAACCATAGTGAGCTCTGGCACGAAGACGGTGAAGTGCTGTTTCGAGCCTTCGGCATCTCGGGCGTCGCTGTCTTCAACCTCTCCCGTCGTATCCAGCGCGGCGATACGATCCTGCTCGACGTTTTCCCCGACCTCTCCAAAGACGAGTTGCTCGATATACTTAACCGGCGCGTTGAACTGCTCGGCGGCTTTTCGCCCCGCGATCCCCGTTGGCTCGACGGCATGCTCGCCCCGCAACTCTCCCGCGTCGTCTGCACAGCGTTCGAGCAGTGCCATCCAGGCTCCAACGATGTCATCCACCTGGTCTCGATCCTCAAGCACTTTAAGTTGCTCGTCGAGGGAACAGCCGAGGAGCGCTCGGCGCAGGTCACGCGTGGTGGCGTATCTATCGAGAGCATCTCAACGCCCAGTCTACGCGCGCGCTGCGTTGTCGACGCCCCGCTTTACGTCTGCGGCGAAGCGCTCGACATCGACGCCGATTGCGGAGGCTTTAACCTTGCGTGGGCCTGGCTCTCGGGCATTCGCGCTGCAAGCAGCCTGTAGCCGCTCAGTCTATAATCAAAAACGCATTCGGGCCGTCTGGGATACCGGACGGCCTCTTTCTTGCCTCTAAGGAGACCTCGATGATCGAAATCACCCAAGTCAACGCGTCGCTCGATGAAGCCGGCGATGAAAATGCCTGCCTCATTGTTGGCAAGCGAGTCGCCAAGCGCATCCTACGTTGCAAGGACTCCGAGATCAAGTCCATCGAGCTCCACCGCAAGTCAATCGACGCTCGCAAAAAACGAGACGTCCATTTTATCCTGAGCTTTCGTGTTGAGCTGACTAGTCCCCACCTCGAGCGAGAAGCGGTCGACAGCGTTGCCGAGCGTGACCGCTCGCGCGTACGCGCGATAGAAGACGATGAGCCTTCATTCCCCTCCCCCGTCTCCGACGCACCTCAAGAACGCCCTGTCGTTGTCGGCGCCGGATGCGCCGGCCTTTTCGCTGCGCTCACGCTCGCCAAAGCAGGTCTTAAGCCCTTGCTTATCGAGCGCGGCGACCCGGCATTTCGCCGCTCGCAGGCGATCGACCTCTTTCTAAAGGAGCGCATCCTCGACCCCGAGAGCAATATTCAGTTTGGTCTGGGCGGCGCGGGGACCTTCTCGGACGGCAAGCTCAATACGGGAACAAAAAATCCCGCCCATCGCCTTATCCTCGAAACCTTCGTCGAGGCGGGTGCGCCCCGCGATATTCTGTGGGATGCCAAGCCGCACATTGGCTCCGACATCCTTCCCAAGGTTGTCACCGCTATATCCCAGCGCATCGAGCAGCTCGGAGGTGTCGTCCGTTATCGAACGAAGCTCGTCGACATTCGCATCGACGCGTCTGGCGCCATCACCGGTATTGATGTCCAATCGTCCCAAGACGCCGCTTACGAGCCAATCGAGACAAAGCACCTCATCCTCGCCTGCGGGCATTCTGCTCGCGATATTTTTGAGCTCCTTAAGGACCACAACGTGGCCCTCGCGCAAAAGACCTTTGCCATGGGCGTTCGCATCGAGCATCCGCAACGCGACATCGACAGAGCCCAATATGGAGCCTCGGCGGGACATCCAGCGCTCGGGGCGGCCCCCTACAAACTTGTTGCCCATCTTCCCAACGGCCGCAGCGTGTTCTCGTTTTGCATGTGCCCCGGCGGACAGGTTGTTGCCGCCTCTTCAGAACCGTGCCATCTGTGCGTCAACGGGGCCAGTCTCAATGCCCGCGACGGACGCAACGCAAATGCCGCCCTGCTCGTTAACGTCACGCCTGAGGACCTTCCCAACGATGACCCGCTCGCCGGCATCGAGCTCCAGCGTGCCTGCGAGGCGGCCGCCTATCGCCTGGGCGGTTCCAACTGGAATGCGCCGGCACAGCTCGTCGGAGATTTCCTCGCAGGACGCGCCAGCAAGGCGCCCGGAAAGGTAAAGCCCACCTATCCGCTCGGTGTGACCTGGACGGCAATTGACGAAGCCCTGCCGCAGCATATCGTCGAGTCGCTCCGTCTGGGACTTCCCCTACTCGGAAAAAAGCTACGAGGCTACGACCGCCCCGATGCCGTTCTTACCGGCGTGGAGACTCGTTCGAGCTCACCGGTCACTGTCACCCGAGACCGAGCGTGCCATGCCGTGTCGACCCCGGGCCTCTACCCTTGTGGTGAGGGAGCTGGATATGCCGGCGGCATCATGAGCGCGGCCACCGACGGCATCCGTTGTGCTGAAGCCCTGATCGCAGACCTCTAACGCACAAATTCCAGCGCGCAAAAGACATAGGCCCCGAGCTCCACAGGGAACTCGGGGCCTGTTCGCTATTTCTTAAACCGTGCACCCTGGCGTTTTCTGCCCGATGCGAACGTGGAACCCTTGCGGGCCTGCGAGCGTAAGCGCTCGATCGTCTCGTCCTCAGACGCACCCTCGAGCATCGCCCGAATCTGAACGACAGCATCGCGCAGGCGCGCCGCCTCCTCAAAGTCCATAGCGGCAGAAGCGTTACGCATATCCTCTTCCATGGTTTCGACGATCCGCACAAGCTCGTCATGCGGCAGTTCTTCCAACTGCTCCGCAAGTGTCTGCTCGGGCGCCACCGTTTCCGGCACACCGCCCTCGCCCGACTCATCGGGCGTATAGAATGCGCCATGGCCAAGAGAGTCGCCCTTCGAGCGTCCCTTGGAGCCCACAGTTTTTTCGGCCTCGGCAATAAAACTTGAGATGTCGTTGATGGCCTTGCGCACCGTCTTGGGCACAATGCCATGTTCTTCGTTATATGCCATCTGAATCTCGCGACGGCGCTGTGTCTCCTCGATGGCCTCTTTCATCGAATCGGTCACAACGTCTGCATACATGATGACTTCGCCATCGGCGTTACGGGCCGCACGGCCAATCGTCTGAATCAGCGAACGGCGGTTGCGCAAGAAGCCTTCCTTATCGGCATCGAGAATTGCCACCAGTGAGACCTCGGGAAGATCCAAGCCCTCGCGAAGCAGGTTGATGCCAACGAGAACATCGATCTTGCCCTCGCGCAGCGTTCGCAGGATCTCGACACGGTCCATTGTCGCCGTATCAGAGTGCATGTAATTGACCTTAATGCCCGCATCAAGTAGATGGTCGGTCAGGTCCTCGGCCATGCGCTTGGTCAACGTGGTCACCAGCACGCGCTCCTTGCGGGCAACGCGTTCGCGAATCTCGTCCTCAAGATCGTCAATCTGACCGCGAACTGGACGCACGTCAATCTTGGGGTCGAGCAGGCCGGTCGGACGAATAATCTGCTCCACGTCGTTTTGGCTCACCCGCAGCTCGTAGTCGCCCGGCGTGGCCGAAACATAGATAAACTGGGGGATTCTTGCCTCAAACTCATCGAAACGAAGCGGGCGGTTATCGAGCGCCGAGGGCAGGCGAAAACCGTGTTCCACCAGCGTCACCTTACGCGAGCGGTCACCTTCGTGCATGCCGCGAATCTGCGGCACCGTCACATGGCTCTCATCGATGATGCAGAGCATATCCTTAGGAAAGTAATCGATTAGGGTAAATGGCGGCTCACCCGGCTTGCGACCGTCCAGATGACGCGAGTAGTTCTCGATGCCGTTGCAAAAGCCCATCGTCTCGAGCATCTCAAGATCATAATCAGTGCGCTGCTGCAGACGCTGTGCCTCGAGCAACTTGTCGGTCGCCTTGAGCTCCGCCACGCGCTTCTCGCACTCTTCGCTGATCGATTTCAGAGCCGCCTTGACCTTCGGCTTCTCGGTCACGTAGTGCGATGCCGGCCATACGGGGATGGCCTCGTACTCACGAAGCATCTCACCGGTGACCTCATCGATCTCGGCAATCAGCTCGACCTCGTCGCCAAAGAACTCAAACCGCAACGGATGCTCGGCATAAGGCGGATACACGTCGACAACATCGCCGCGCACGCGGAACGTGCCACGTGCCAGGTCATAGTCATTGCGATCATATTGAATGTCGATAAGTGCATGGATAAAGTCATCGCGCTCGAGCGGCACCTTCTTGTCGACGTTTGGAGCCAGACCCGCATAGTCCTCAGGAGAGCCAATGCCATAGATACACGAGACCGATGCGACAACGATCACATCGCGTCGAGAGAGCAGTGACGCGGTTGCTTGATGGCGCAGCATCTCGACCTCTTCGTTAATCGAGGAGTCTTTCTCGATATATGTATCGCTTTGCGGCACATACGCCTCGGGCTGATAGTAGTCGTAGTACGAGACGAAGTAGACCACAGCGTTATTGGGAAAAAACTCTTTGAGCTCGCTCGCAAGCTGAGCGGCGAGCGTTTTATTCGGAGCCATGACCAGCGTCGGCTTTCCCAGGGCCTCAATAGTCTTTGCCATCGTGAAGGTCTTGCCCGAACCAGTCACACCCAGCAAAACCTGATAGCGGTCTCCGTCCCTCACGCCCTGCACAAGCGACTCAATGGCCTTAGGCTGGGAACCGGCAGGCTCATAGGGAGAGACGACTTCAAACGGCACCTCAGCGCCCTCAACGCCAAAGCGCTTAAGTTCACCACCAACGCGTTCTACTTCAAATTCCGCCATGGATACTCCTAACTCATACATCTGCAGTATACGCAGGCGGTGGGCTTAGTCCTATACGAACCGA
>CAJLCM010000002.1:0-63796 GCA_905205145.1 uncultured Collinsella sp. | reverse complement strand
GCAACACGCGGCAATTCGAATTACGCGCGGGTCGAACACGCGCGTCAGGGCGAGCACGCCGGTGTTCTCACCATACGTAGTGTTGGCCGGAGCGCCAAAGAGCGAAGCCAGAATCGTGGCAAGGCCGTCGCCGAGCAGCGTGCGATGCAGACCGGGATCGGCAATGTAGTTGCGCTCGCAAGTCGAACCGATAGCAGAGATATCCCCGATATGCTCGATCATGGTCGCGAAGGCCAGCGGCATGATGGTGATGATGGCCGTCGTGGCAAGACCGCTATCGAACTGCGGCCCAAAGAGTGCAAACACGGTGTTGTCCCACACGATGGGCAGACCGACCCACGGAGCGGCGGCAACGCCCGAGAAATCAACCTCGCCGAGCGCAGCCGCAACGGCATAGCTCACCACAACGCCCAGCAAAATCGGCACGATCTTGACCATGCCACGGCCCCAGATGTTGCAGATGACGATAACGGCAACGCCAATGACAGCCACAAGCCAGTTGGTCTGGCAGTTAGCAATAGCGGAACTTGCCAGGATCAAGCCGATGGAAATGACGATGGGGCCAGTCACCACCGGCGGAAAGAAACGCATGACACGCTTGGCGCCAAACGCGCGGAAGAGCGCCGCCAGCACCGGATAGAGCAGACCGGCACAAGCTACGCCCAGGCAGGCGTAGGGCAAAAGCTCGGTCTCGCCGTTGGGCGCGATTGCGGCATAACCGGCAATAAAGGCAAACGATGAGCCCAAAAATGCCGGCACCTTACCGCGCGACAGGAAGTGGAACAGCAGCGTGCCCAAGCCGGCAAACAAAAGCGTTGCCGATACCGAGAGGCCGGTGAGCACGGGCACCAGCACGGTGGCGCCAAACATGGCAAACAGGTGCTGTAGGCCGAGCAGGAACATGCGCGGGCGGCCGAGCGACGATGCATCGTAGATGGCATCGGTGACGGCGGGCGTCGAAGACTGGGGCATGGATGTCCTTTCAAAATGGAAGGGCGCTCGAGCATAGCGGATTACCTGCCCGAACGATACGATCCGAACCATTGTACGCGATACGCCATGTCTCGCACGCGCCGTCACCTGCGAACGTTTCCGCTATTTCCAAACGCGCTCGGCAACGCGCTTGACCAGCGCGATCTTTGCCCATTGCTCGTCCTCGGTCAGCTTGTTGCCAATCTCGCAACTGGCAAAGCCGCACTGGGGCGACAGATACAGATTCTCGAGCGGAACATACTTTGCAGCCTCGTGAATACGCTCGACGATGGCATCCTCGTCCTCAAGCTCAGCGACCTTGGTGGTCACCAGGCCCAACACGACCTTCTTGCCCGGGGCAACGTACTTGAGCGGCTCAAAACCACCGGCGCGCGGCGTATCGAACTCCAGGTAAAATGCGTCGACATCCTCGTTTGCAAACAGGTACGGCGCGATGGGGTCATAGCCGCCCTCGAAGGCATAGGTAGAGTGGTAGTTACCACGGCACACGTGCGTGTTAATGACCAGGTCGTCGGGCTTGCCCTCGATGGCGGCGTTGTTGAGCGCCACGCCCAGCTCACTCACCTTTTGCAGATCAACCGGGCTCATTCCGGTCTTGGACACAAAGTCGGTATCGCAATAGATGCCCCAGGTGCAGTCATCAAACTGGATGTTGCGGCAGCCTGCAGCGTACAGGTCGGCGATCACCGTGCGATAAGCGGCTGCAATGGCGTCGGCAAGCTCCTCATCGGTCTTATAGACAGCGCGCAGGCTCTCCTGCTGGCCGTCGCAGCGATCGAGCGTGACCTCAGAGAACGTCTGGATCGGCGCCGGAATGGTTTGACGTGCGACCTGACCCTCCCCCTCAAGCGCCTTGACAAACTTAAAGTGCTCGACGAACGGGTGGTTCTCGCCGCTAATGGGACCGGTTACCACGGCGGTATCGGCCGTGGTCTCCTCGTCGTGGAACATATAGCCCGTACGCGAGGTACGGCGTTCAATGCCGTTGAGCCCCCACATAAAGTCGAGGTGCCAGTAACTGCGGCGAAACTCGCCATCGGTGATGACCTGCAGACCGGCGGCCTTCTGCTTTGCCACCAAATCGCGAATGGCATCGTCCTCGACGGCCTTAAGCCCCTCGGCATCAAGCGTGCCTGCCGCATAGGCAGCGCGGGCGTCCTTTACGGCCTGCGGACGAAGAAAGCTGCCGACGATATCGGCGCGAAACGGCGCGTTCGGTTGAATCGAAGTGCTCATAGATATCTCCCTTTGCATTGGTTGCTTTACTGGGACAGAGTATGAGCGTTCATATGGCCATCGTAAAATATACGTTTATAACAGTTTGATATAGATGCTTCCTATATCAGTCCGGACTGTCATAAAGAGACTTGAACCGTGCGGAGCACAGCAGCCTAGATATGCTGACGAATCGCGTCGATATAGGCCCGACCGTAGCGCGTGAGCGTCGTGTTCTTGCGCGTGATGATGCCAATCTCCATGTACTCGTCCACGTCGAGCGGAATCGAGATAATACCCGGCCCGTTGAGCTCGTGGCTGATCACGCCCGAACACACCGTGTAGCCGTTGAGACCCATGGCCAGGTTGAACAACGTCGCACGGTCGCGCACGCGGATGTTCTTGCGGCGCTCAAAGGTCGAGGTCAGTTCCTCGGAATAGTAAAACGAGTTGTAGCTGCCCTGCTCGTAGGACAGGAACGGGTAGTCTTCCAAGTCCTCAAGCGTCACGCTCGAGCGGCCCGCCAGCGGATGGTCGGCGCAGACGAAGACATGCGGCGTGGCACAGAAGAGCCCTTCGAACACGAGCTCGTTGGCCACCAGCATACGCTCGATGACCTCGCGGTTGTGCTCGGACAGATATAGGATGCCCAGCTCACTTTTCATGTGCGCGACATCCTCGATAATCTCGTGGGTCTGTTCCTCGCGTAGGGTAAAGTCGTAGCGCGCGGCATCGAACTCGCGGATCACATCGACAAACGCGTTGACGGCAAAGGAATAATGCTGGCAGCTCACACTAAAGTGCGGCACCTGCTCGGACGTGCCTTTGTACTTGCCCTCGAGCAGGTCGGCCTGGTCGAGCACCTGGCGCGCGTACCCCAAGAAGGTCTCGCCTTCCTCGGACACAATGACACCCTTGTTGGTGCGCTCAAAGATATGCACACCCATCTCGTTTTCGAGATCGCGGATCGACGCGGTAATCGAAGGCTGCGACACAAAGAGCCGGCGCGAGGCCTCGGTGATGCTGCCGCATTCGGCAACCTTAACGACATATCTGAGTTGCTGGAGCTTCATGGCTTTCTCCCTAGACGTTTGTGACGTCGAAACCCGCCGTGTCCATTTGGCTCATAAACGACGGCATCTCTCCCGTCGCGGCGCAGGCGGCAATCTGATGCAGAGCCCCGGCAACCGCATCATCTGCCGCAGCGCCGATATGCCAGCGTGCGGCAGCCGTGACGGCCTCGTTGGCATTGGCGACTGCAACGGAGTTGGGAACGGCATCGATCATGGGCAAATCGTTATCGGAATCGCCGAATACGGCCACCTCGTCGGGCATCAGGCCCAAAGCACGCGCCAGCTCCAGCGCAGCGCAGCCCTTGTCCCAGCCGGTCGGAAGAACGTCGAACAGGCGCACGCGGTTGTTGGGAAACACGAGCGAGAGCTCCGGCACCTCAGCGGCAACACGCTCGCGCAGCTCGGCGAGCTCCTCGCGCGAACGGGCGCTCCAGATATTCGCCTTGTATACCGGGGCATCGTCAACGACAGGACGACAGGGAGCCTCTTCGCCCTTGAGCCACGCGTTGCCGCCTGACTTCATGGCGCGACGCACACGCTCGGGATCGCTTGTCACGCAATAGGCATCGTTATTCCAAAAGTCATCACCCAGACGGTAGACCTTCAAATACGTATCGTCGGTCTCCTGTTCAAAATAATCGGCTAAGCGCATAAGGACATCGTTATCGATTGCGCGCGAAGCGACTACTTCGCCATCGACAAACATCACCTGGCCGTTGCAAAACGCACCGGTGGAGAAGCACTCGGAGCGATTGCGGAACATCCAGCCCATCGCGGACGGCTGACGACCCGAAACCGGCCCAAAGTGCAAACCCGCCGCCTGCATGGCATGAATACCCTCAATGGCGTAGTCGCTGGCACCGTCATGCCCGGCTGGAATCAGTGTATCGTCCATATCGGTCAGCACAAGTTTGATCATAAGGTCCCCTCGGTCATTCTTAATCCCATCTATTGTACCGACCTGCCAAAAGGGACAGGTTTATTTCGGCAGGTTTCATCTGGGAAAACGCAAAGTCCCAGTTGTTACCTGCCAAAATAAACCTGTCCCTTTTTGGCAGGTGCGCTAGTATAGGGAACAACAGATTCGATGCGGGAGTGCCGGCGGTGCAAACCACAAGGCTGAGAGGGCATGGGCCCAATCCTTTGAACCTGTCAGTTAATGCTGGCGTAGGGAGCATGCCGCCTTTACAGGGGCGCTGTCTATGCACAGCGCCCCTTTTCTATGCCAAGGAGGCATGTGCAGTGATTGATTCGGAACAGCTTAAGCAACATATGGTCAAGGCCGTGGATGAGATTCGCGCTACCAATCCGATGGCCGGCTCCATCACCAACACGGTGACGATCGACTTTGTCGCCAACGCACAGCTCGCCGTGGGCGGATCGGCCGCCATGGTCTATCTGCCCGACGAGGGCGAGGCACTCGTTGCCGGCGGCGGCGCCATCTATCTCAACATGGGCACGCTCTTCCCCATTTACGAGCAAACGATTCCCCGCGCGGCCAAGGCGGCACACGACGCCGGTAAGCCCTGGGTGCTCGATCCGGTGGGCCTGGGTATCGGTAGCCTGCGCACCCAGCTGGTCAACGAGCTCAAGCAGTACAAGCCCGCCATCGTGCGCGGCAACGCCTCCGAGATTATCGCGCTCGCCGGCCTGTGGGGTCTTGAGGGCGAGGCGGCCGATCTGAGCCGCGTGCGCGGTGTCGATACCACCGACACGGTCGACGCCGCCCGCAATGCCGCCGTGGCGCTCGCTCGCCACACCGGTGGCGCCGTTGTGGTCTCGGGCGAAGTCGACCTGATCACCGACGGCACGACGGTGGCCAAGTCTCACGGCGGCAGCCCGCTCATGTCCAAGATCACCGGCTGCGGCTGCTCGCAGGGCGGCGTGCTGGCCGTGTACGCCTGCGCCGCCGACCCGTTTACGGCAGCCGTCTGCGGCACCGCCGTCTACAACGTGGCCGGCACGCGTGCCGCCGCTGTCGCCGACGCCCCGGCAAGCTTTAAGGTCGCCTTTATCGACGAGCTCTACCGCGCAACCGCCCAAGACATCGCCGATAACCGACTCGAGCTCGAGGAGGCATAGGCCATGTCCGAGCCCGCAACCAATGCCGGCATGAACACGCTCGTCGCCGTGGCCATCGCCCCGTGCGGCACCGGCGATGAGCTATCCGCCGAGGTCGCCGAGGTCGTGCGTGTCATTCGCGAGAGCGGCCTGCCCAACCGCACCACCTCCATGTTCACCGAGATCGAGGGCGACTGGGACGAGGTCATGCAGGTCGTGCGCGACGCAACCTTTGTGTTGGCGAGCAAGGGCATCCGCACCGAAGTCGTGCTCAAAGCCGATATTCGACCCGGATTTACCGACACCATGACCGGCAAGCTCGAACGCATGGAAGCGCAGATCAAAAAGCAGGAGGAAGCACGATGAGCATCCGCGACAACCTTGATATCTCGGCCTATCTGGTACTCGGCCCCGAAAACACGCTCGGGCGTCCCGTGGGCGATGTGGTGGCCCAGGCGCTCGACGCCGGCTTTACCTGCATCCAGGTGCGCTCCAAGGTGGCAAGCGCCCGCGAGATCATTGCGCTGACGGGCGACGCCGCGCAGGCAATCGCACAGGCCGGCAAAACCGGTCAGGTTGCCCTGCTGATCGACGACCGCCTGGACTGCGTACTCGCCGCGCGCGAGCAGGGTATTGCTGTCGACGGCGTGCACGTGGGCCAGAGCGATATTCCCGTCGAGGTCTGCCGCAAGCTTCTGGGCCCCGATGCCATCGTGGGCCTTTCGGCCCGCTGCGAGGAGATGCTCGAGTACGTCAAGACCGCCGACATGAGCCTAGTCGACTACCTGGGCATCGGCCCGCTCCACGAGACCGAAACCAAGCGCGACTGCGGACGCGCGGCCGACGGCTCTATCATCACCAAGAGCTTTGAGGACCTGGCCGCACTCCACGCGGCAAGCCCCGTGCCCATCGTGGTGGGCGGCGGCGTCAAGACGGCCGACCTGCCGCAGCTCAAGGCCACCGGCGTCGATGGCTTCTTTGTGGTGAGCGCTGTCTGCAGTGCCGACGACCCCTACGCCGCCGCCAAGGAGCTCGTCGACACCTGGCAGCAGGCATAGGCTGAGTAGCCGCTCTGCAGCCTCATATCTTCAATAGCGGAAAGCGCATCCCAGAATGGACGTCCAAACTGGGATGCGCTTTCCGCCGAGATGGCGGCAGCAGCCTCTACCCTGCCAGATATGCCTCCAGTGCCGGCAAGGTCGCCTCCGCATCGCGGCGACCAATCTGGTAGATGCGCTCAAGTTCATCGGGCTCGCGACACAGCGACGGCACCTTCACCGATTCGCTCGGACGCACCACAAAGATATCGCCGGCGGCCTCACGACGCGCCAAATCATCGAGCGTGGCATTGTAGACCTCATGCCGATGCTCGAGCGCTGCGACAAACTCCGGATAGTGATGGAACACGCGACGCAGCATGGGCATCACGCTGTTGGGCTGCTTCACAAAGCCCGCCGGTTGCGTGAGCACCACGATATTGCGGTCATACCCCTGCGCAAACAGCCATGCACTGGGAATAGAATCAGCAACGCCACCATCCAGATACTTATGCCCGTCAATAGCAACGGGACGCGTCGCCACAGGAATAGCAGACGACGCCCGGATCCACTCGATATCGCGCTCGTCGCCATAGGGCAGGTCGTGGTAGACGGCCTTGCCCGTCTCGATATCGGTACACACGCACGTAAACCGCATGGGGCAGGCGCGATATGTCTCCAAATCGATGGGATCGCGCTCGATGGGCACCTCGTGATAGGCAAAATCGGCATTGAACATATCGCCGGTTCGCAGCCAGCTGGTCACGCTTGCGTAGCGCTTGTCGGCACAATAGGCCTTGTTATAGCGAATGGCGCGGCCGATCTGGCGCGATTTAAAGTTGTAGCCAAACGCCGCGCCCGCCGAGACACCCACCATATGGTCGCAAGTTAAGCCGTGCTCCATCCAAACGTCGAGCACGCCCGCCGTATACATACCGCGGTAGCCGCCTCCCTCGAGTGCCAGCCCCACCGTGCGCGTCGTATTTGACTGTGCCATGCGACCATCTCCGTCCCCACAAATTCAAACGGAACAAGTATACCCGTCAACATATATCGTCTCAGTCGCATTTTCATCGAACATCGCATCGTCGCGCTACCGCCTGTCGAATAATAGCCGCCCACAGCATGTGCACCCATATATAATTGTGCACTGTTGTTTACACTACTCAGCTGTTATCAACAGCGAACATTAGCCGACAAATTAACTCAACAACGCAGCAAGGCGGGGGCCTGGACACACGCAAAACGCCGAGCAACGACGCGTGTACACAACGAGCTCGCCCGACGCAATCCGCCCCGACCTCAGAAAGCCGCTTAGAACATGGATACTGTCAGCAATTACACCGAAACGCTCGAAAAGACCGTCCGTGACCTTCTCGAGCGGCAGGAGGATCTGATCAGGACTGCCTTTACCGACCAGCTTACTGGGCTTGGCAACCGTGGCGGCTTTGCCCGTTCCCTCGAGGAGCTCTGGGAGCAGGACGCCCCCGTTACCATGGCGTTCATCGATATCGACAATCTCAAGCACTGCAACGACGTCTTTGGGCATGACGAGGGCAACCGCTATATCTTGCAGGTAAGTCTCTATCTTAAGCTGTATATGAAGGTGGGCGAAGCGGCGTTTCGCATAGGCGGCGACGAGTTTGCCATCCTATCTACGATTACAACCGAGGACGACCTCGCCGAACGTCTGAAACACTGCCGAACGGTTCTGCTCAAAAACAACGATTCCGAGATGCCCCGCTCGTTTAGCTACGGAGTGTCACATGCCGACCCCGCCCTGGGCGAAGCTTCCAATCGCATGACGCTCGATGCCGACCATCGCATGTACGACTACAAGCTACGTCATGCCATGCACCTCGATCGACGCAATATCACGCAAGTCCACGCCGACGACTTCGAAATAAGCGATCGTATTTTTGACGCCTTTTCGATGCTCAACGAGGGCCGTTATTTCTTTATCGAGAACTTGGACAAACATCGCACCCTTTGGTCACAAGGTGCCTTGCGCGATCTTGGCCTTCCCTCGGAGCACATAGACAACTGTCGCGATTACTGGAAAACGCGCGTCCATCCCGACGACCTTGAGGCCTGCATCAACGACATCGACCAAGTCTACAACGGCACCAAGCACCGTCGCGTCATGCAGTATCGTGTGCGCAACGCCGTCGGCGACTACGTCCTTTGCCGTGCTCGCGGGTTTCGTATCGACGGCGACGGAAATGTCCCCTCGCTCTATGTCGGCGAGCTCGTCAACCACTCACTTGCCGAAACCGTCGACGCCGCCACAGGCCTCGGAACGCAGCGCGTGCTGGCCAACGCCATCGACGCCTGCCGCCGCGATCGTTGCGAGACAGGGCTTATAGCGGTGCGCGTTCGTGGCACGACAAAGCTCAACGAGCTCTACGGGGCCGAGGCTGTCGACAACATGCTTGCCGAATACGCTGGCCGCATGCTGTCGATCACCCGCGGCAGGAGCCGGGTCTACCGTTCACGAAGCGTCCAGTTCGTCGTGCTCAGCAACGACCTAGACCACGAGGCATTCGAGCAACTGACCCGCCACCTTAAAGAGGCCGTTTTCGCTCCTGTTCGAATCGCAGGCGACACCATTACTCCCGTCTGCCTTGTCGTCCCGGCCTTTTACGAGCACTTAACCCATCAAGCGACCGCCGTTTTAGGCGAACTCGACCGTCGCCTTCGCACGGCCGGCGGGCTTGTTCCCAACGGCAGCCTCCCCATACCCGAGGCGGAGCGCAAAAGCGCCATAGCCGAACGTATCGACTCGCTCACGGGCCTCTATCGACCCAGCGAGTTTATGCGGCGCGCCAACGCATTTCTCGAGGCAAGGCGCGACGGCACCTGGTGCATCGCCACGGTCGACATGGGCCACATGCGCCTGTTTAATGAATGGCACGGCCAGGCCGAGGGCGACCGCGTACTCGCCGATGTGGGCACGGTCCTCAAGGACATCGAGAATGCCGATATGGGCGTCGCAGGGTACTGGGGCCAAGATGACTTTTGCGTACTCATCCCCTTTGAGTACAACACCGTCCGTCAAATCTACAACCGCGTTCGCGAGGCCGTAGCCAGACATGATGACGGCGTAGGTTTTTGGCCGTCCATGGGCGTTTACCCCATCGACTCCAATGAGGAGATCGCCATCGATGCGCAGGCAAAGGCCATGTTTACCAATCGACGCGCCAAAAACGACTTCAAGGAGCGCATTGCTATTTTCCGCCCCGAGGAATATGAACACGAGATTGCGTTCCACCGCACGCTGACCGAGTTCCAGTACGCGCTCTCAAACGGCCGCATCACGTACTACCTTCAGCCCCAGGTCGATATGGAAACCGGCGAGATCATTGGCGCCGAAGCACTCACCCGCTGGATTGACAAGGACGGCTCTCTCATTTCGCCCGCAACGTTTATCCCCGCACTCGAGGAAAGCGGCTTTGTAGTGACGCTCGACAAGTACATTTGGCAGGGTGTCGCCATATGGCTTCGCGAGCGTCTCGATCGCCGTCTTCGCGTGGTTCCGGTCTCGCTTAATGTGTCGCGCGTGGATATCCTTGCCTGCGACGTTGCCGAACATATGGGGGCGCTCGCCGCCCAATACAACCTACCGCCCGAGCTCATGCGTATCGAGATCACCGAGACGGCTTATACGGGAGAATCCGAGGCCGTGGATAAGCTGACCGCAGATCTGCACACCCGCGGCTTCTCGACCTATATGGACGATTTTGGCACCGGTCAGTCCACGCTCGCGATGCTCAAGAACGTCAACGTCGACGTCATCAAGCTCGACCGCACCTTTGTGCCCACCGACCGCGATCAAGGCCGCAGCACGCAAATCATTTCATCGATGCTCGAAATGGCGCAGTCGCTCCATCTGCCCGTCGTGGTCGAAGGCGTCGAGACAAATGAGCAGGCGAACATGCTACGACAAATGGGCGCCCGCTACGCTCAGGGCTTCCTCTACTACCGCCCCATGCCGGCGAAGGATTTTGAGGCATTGCTCGATGGTGGCAATAACAACTGATACGCTCGCGCGCAAAACGCCACCGTCGAAGGGGACATTTGTCTCCATTAGCTAACTTATATCCCCAATTCAAACCGAATTGGGGATATGATACAAACCGTTGTTCCGCCCAAGGAGGTTATCCATCATGAACGAGTCATATCGCCTGGGCGAGCAATCGATTATTGCCTATCTTCAGCGACTTGCGAACGGCGTCTCGACCGCTGAACTCGATGTTGCCGCGCTGCCTGCTGAGCTACGCGCCGTTGGTGAGCAACTGCAAAAGACGCATGCCATCCTGCAACAAGAGCGCCAGCTGCTTGAGCGCAACGCCTATATCGATCCGCTCACCAACTTGGGCAACCGCAACGGATTCGACCGTCACGTCGAGCAACTCTGGCGCAAAGGCGACCCCTTCACATGCGCCTATATTGACATCGACCATCTCAAGCATTGCAACGATAGGTTTGGCCACGCCGAAGGCAATCGCTATATTCTGAGCATCTGCCGCACGCTCTCCGAAACCATGGAGCACGATGAGATGCTGTTCCGTATCGGTGGAGACGAGTTTGTGCTCATCTCGCCCTCCGCAAACGAGATTGAACTCGAGCAGCGCTTGGAGCAGGTGCGTACCAGGCTGATCGAGGCGAGCTCAGGTGGCAAGGCGCCCATGATCGGCAGCTTTAGCTTTGGCTGCTCGCGCGTCGATCCACTTGCTGGCGACACGCGTCGCCAGATGACGATGGATGCCGATCGCAAGATGTATCGCTATAAGCTTATGCATCGTGTGCAGCAACCGAAAGACGATGACGCGCCGCAACGCCCAATCGTCGATCAGCTTCCCTGCAACGACCGGGTGTTCCAAGCGATCTCCATGAGCTCCGAGACGCGCTATCCGTTTATCCTCAATCTCGATACGGGAGAATCGCAATGGTCGGTTAACGCCGTGCGCGATTTTGACCTGCCCTCCCAGCACCCTTTTAACTCACTCGACATGTGGCTCGCCCGCGTTCATCCCGAGGACCGCGACAACGTACGTGCCGAGCTCGACATGGTGATAAACGGCACATGGCACTTCCACTACATGCAGTATCGCGTAATGGATGCCACCGGAAAATACGTGCTTTGCGACTGCACGGGCTACCGCTTGGACGGCACCGATACCGAGCCCGGCATGTATGTGGGCATTATCATCAACCGAAGCCTAGCGGATACGACCGACTCAGTAACGGGCCTGGGCGATGTCCACGCACTGGTCAACGCTATTGGAGAGATGCGCCACGTGCCGCACGAGGCAGGTTTTATTGCCATTAAGGTCGACGATATCGCCGAGGTCAATGCCCGCTTTGGATTCGATGCAGGCGACCGCGTGCTCGCCGAAAGCGCCGCCTGCCTCATGGATTGTTCGCGCGGCAAGGGCCGCCTGTTCCGCTCAACGGGGCCGATGTTCGTGGCACTCTTCGATGAGCTCGGCCCCGAGGCAATCGACGAGATCGCAAGCGACATCGAACGGTTCCTGGGTACTCCCGTGCTCATCGGCTCGCTTGAATATCAGCCGCCCATTCGCGTGGCCACGCTCCATCTGGACGGCGTCGACCGTCAGCCCGTTTCCATTTTGAACGAGCTCAAAGCGTTGCTCGGGAAAGCCGTGCAGGTGCCAGGTACCAAACTGGATTAGCGCCGCGCCCGCGCCGCCTCCCCCATCGTGCGATAATCCTCTGCAGAAGTCACCAAAAGCAGAGGGAGTTTGTGATGAAGGTTCTTTTGGTCAATGGCAGCCCCAAGGCAAACGGCAACACCGCCCGCGCACTCGCCGAAGTCGCCGAGCAGCTCATTGCCGAAGGCATTGATACCGAGGCGTTTCAGCTGGGCGCCAAGCCCATTCGCGATTGCATCGGTTGCGGCCAGTGTGGCAAACTTGGCGGTCGCTGCACCTTTGACGACGACGTGGTGAACGAGCTCATCGCTGCCGCCGAGCAGGCAGATGGCTTTGTCTTTGGCTCACCTGTCTACTATGCGCATCCCAGCGGACGCATCCTCTCGGCCCTCGATCGCGTATTCTATGCCGGAGGCAAAGCCTTTGCACACAAGCCGGGCGCTGCCGTCGCCGTCGCCCGTCGCGGCGGTACGTCGACGACCTTCGACGTGCTCAACAAGTACTTCACCATCAACCAAATGCCCGTGGTTGCTTCCACCTACTGGAACAACGTGTTTGGCCGCGTGCCCGGCGACGCCGATGGGGATGCCGAGGGCCTTGCCACCATGCGAAACATCGGCAAAAACATGGCTTGGCTCCTGCGCTGCATCGAGGCGGGACAAGCCGCCGGTATCAACGCGCCCGAGGCAGATCGCGCAACGACCAACTTCATTCGATAGAGCGGCGGGGCCATGAATATTCAAATCTTCGGGACTAAGAAGTCGTTCGATACCAAGAAGGCCCAGCGCTATTTTAAGGAGCGCCGCATTAAGGTGCAGTTTATCGACCTTAAGGAAAAGGAGATGAGCAAGGGCGAGCTCACGAGCGTGATGCAGGCGGTCGGCGGCATCGACAAGCTGCTCAACCCCAAGGCCAAGGACGAGGAGATGCTCGCGCTCATCCAGCACCTCACCCCTAGCCAGCGCTTCGACAAGCTGCTCGAGAACCAGCAGGTTCTAGCCGAGCCCATCGTGCGCAACGGCAAAAAGGCCACCGTCGGTTATTGCCCCGATGTATGGGGAGCCTGGGAGTAGCCTGTGTTATTTGCCAGCGCGTGGGTATAAGAGCAGGCGTTTGGCATATGATTCAACTGTAAGCCATGTCTAACAAAGGAGGGCACATGCCCAACAAACCCGTGAAGATCATCATGCTTACCGGATACCTCGGTGCCGGCAAGACCACGCTGCTCAACCACATCCTCGCTAACGACGGCGGCATCCGCGCCGCCGTGATCGTCAACGATATCGGCGAGATCAACGTCGATGCCAGCCTCATCGCCGACGGCGGCCTTTCCGAGACCGACGACCTCATCCCGCTCACCAACGGCTGCATCTGCTGCACGCTTTCGGATGACCTGGCCAACCAGCTGCAGGGCATCGCCGATTCGGGCAACTTCGACTACATCATCATCGAGGCATCGGGCATTTGCGAGCCCATCCCCATCGCCTACACCATCTCGAGCTTCTGCGATGAGGCTAAGGTGGGCGGCGAGCCCAAGCTCGCGCTCGACAACATCGTGGCTGTGGTCGACTGCGCCCGCATGTACGACGAGTTCAACGGCGGTCGCGACCTGCTGGCCGAGGATATCGACGAGGACGACATCGAGAGCCTGCTCATCCAGCAGATCGAGTTCTGCTCCACGCTGATCCTCAACAAGACCGACACCGTGACGCCTGAGCAGATTGCCGAGCTCAAGGCCATCGTGCGCAGCCTGCAGAAAGACGCCGTAATTGTCGAGGCCCAAAACGGCGAGGTCCCCATGGAGGAGCTGCTCGATACCGACCGCTTCGACTTTATGCGCGCCTACAACTCCGCCGCCTGGATCGAGGCCATGGAGCATCCCGAGGAGCACGACGACCCCGAGGTGCTCGAGTACGACATCGAGACCTTTGTGTACTCGCGCCGCAAGCCGTTTGACCTGCAGAAGTTCACCGATTTTGTTGAGCAGGAGTGGCCCGACGAGGTCATCCGCGTCAAGGGTCCGCTGTGGCAGACCGGCGATCCGGACATGTGCTACATGTTTGAGCAGGCCGGCCACCAGATGCGCCTGATGGAGAACGGCCTGTTTGTCGATTCGGCGCCCGAGGGCGAGAAGCAGAAGATCATCGACGAGAACCCCGAGATCATGCAGATTTGGGACGACGAGACGGGCGACCGCATGACGAGCCTGTGCATCATTGGCCGTCACATGGACAAGGATGCGCTCATCGCCTCCCTCGATGCCTGCCTGACCGACTGGCACCGCGCCTAGGTTTATCCAAGCGGGCATTTTTCCGCCCACGTAACCGCCTAACCACCACGAAGGTACCCTTCGTGGTGGTTTTTCGTTCTGAGCCAAGGAGATTCATGTTCAATATCGTGCTGTATGCACCCGAGATTCCGGCCAATACGGGCAATATCGGCCGTACCTGCGTGGTCACCGGCGCCCATCTGCATCTGGTGGAGCCACTGGGCTTTTCGCTCGATGACAAGACGGTACGTCGCGCCGGTCTGGGCTACTGGCAAAACTTGGACGTGACGACCTATGCCGGCTGGGAGGATTTCCTTGCGCGCAACGGCCTCTCCCCCGCCGACGAGCGCCTGCATCTGCTGACCAAAAAGGCGCGCCGAACCTATGCGCAGAGTACCTACCGCGATGGCGACTACCTGGTCTTTGGCAGCGAGAGCTCGGGCATTCCCGAGCCACTGCTTGCCGCGGCGCCCGAGCGCTGCGAGCGCATCCCGATGCTGCGCGATTGTGACTCACTCGATAACGCCGAGGCATGGGAAGCCCACGAGGAATCACTCGGGCATACCGAGGACAGCCACGAGGCCATCCTTCAACAGGACATCTGCGGCAACTTCGTCAACCCGGACGACTACCGCATCAGTGCACTCAACCTCTCCAACAGCGCCGCCATCGTCCTCTACGAGGCCCTGCGCCAAACAGGCTTTCCGGGAATGTAACAAAGGGACAGTCCCTTTATCACATTCGGTTATAGGTAGCGACCGGTAATGCTCTTGGAGCAAGCGACGATATCCGCCGGCGTGCCGGCGCAGACGATTTGCCCGCCGGCGTCGCCACCGCCCGGGCCCATGTCGATCACATAATCGGCGTTACGGATAAGGTCGAGATCGTGTTCGATCACGATAACCGTGGCGCCCTTGGCAACAAGGCCGTCGAACACACTCAGCAGCACCTGAACATCGAGCGGATGTAGGCCGATCGTAGGCTCGTCGAATACGAATACGGCGTCGTCCTGCACGCGGCCCATCTCGCTCGCGAGCTTAAGGCGCTGTGCCTCACCGCCCGAAAGCGCCGGTGTGGGCTCACCCAAGGTGAGATAGCCCAAGCCCAGGTCGTGTAAGGTCTGCAAGCGCGCCTGAACCTTCTTGAGTCCCACCGTGGCGTCGAGCGCCTCATCCACACTCATGTCCATGAGCTGCGGCAACGTAAGCAGGCTCCCGTCCTTGCCCTCGCGATGGACATGCGAAGCCGCGTCTGCATAACGTGAGCCGCGACATGCCGGGCAGACGATTTCGACATCGGGCAAAAACTGCACGTCGAGCGATATCGAGCCCGTGCCATCGCACGTGGGGCAGCGCAAGGCACCGGTGTTGTAGCTAAAGGCACCTGCCTTGTAGCCGGCTGCCTTGGCCTCGGACGTACGGGCGAAGGCACGGCGCAACTCATCATGGATGTCGGCATAGGTCGCTACCGTCGAGCGCACGTTGGCACCGATGGGCGTGGCGTCAATCAGGTTGGCACGGGCAATGCCCTCGGCATCGACCCAACGCACGTGCCCCGGCAAGCGTTCGCCGGCTGCCTGCGCCTTGAGCGCCGGGATGAGCGTCTCGAGCACCAACGTCGTCTTGCCCGAACCCGAAACGCCCGTCACCGCGACAAGGCGGCCGCGCGGGATATCGACTTCGAGCGGTTTGACGGTATGGATGGCCTCGGTTGCCATGCGGATATGGCCCTGGTCGAACATTTCCTCATCAGTCACCTGCGGACGCAAGCGCTTGGACTCTGAGCGCAAAAACGGCGCGATGCGACTGCCCTGCGATTGCTCGACCTCGTCTACCGTACCAGCGGCGATCACATTGCCGCCGCCTGCTCCGGCAACGGGACCCATCTCGACCAGATAGTCGGCATCCGCCAGTACGCGCGTATCGTGGTCGACAACAACCACGGTGTTACCGTCATCCACCAGATCTCGCATCACGCCTACCAGGCCGTCGACATTGGCAGGATGCAAGCCGATCGAAGGCTCGTCCAGCACATAAAGCACGCCTGTCGATCGGTTACGCACCACGCGAGCAAGCTGCACGCGTTGGCGCTCACCCGTGGAAAGCGTGGCGCCGGCGCGGTCGAGTGAAAGGTAATCGAGACCCAAGTCGACCAGACGACGGGCCGCGCTCAAAAACGAATCGCAGATATCCGTCGCCATGGGCCGCATCTCGGGCGGCAAGAATGCGGGCACCCCGCGCACCCACTCAATCGCCTCGCCCAGCGTCATAGCCGCCGCCTGCGCCAGATTGATACCGCGCACCTGGGGCTGGCGCGCAGCCTCGGAGAGACGCGTGCCGCCGCAATCGCGGCATGGGCCCTCGCGCAAAAAGCGCGCAACGCGTTTTAAGCCCTTATCGTCCTTGACCTTGGCGAGCGCATTCTCGACGGTATAGACGGCGTTGTAATAGGTAAAGTCGAGTGGCGTAGCGCCCTCGCCGTTTTTGGGCACGTAGAGGATGTGCTTCTTAACCGCCGGACCATGAAACACGATGTCGCGCTCTTGAGGCGTGAGCTGGTTAAACGGCACGTCGGTGCGCACGCCCATCTCGCCGGCCACCTGCTTCATCAGATCCCACATGAGCGTGCCCCAAGGAAGCACCGCGCCCTCGTTGATAGTCTTTGACTCGTCGGGCACCAAGCTCGCCTCGTCCACCTCATGCATAACGCCAGTGCCGCCGCAGGTGGGACATGCACCACCGCTATTGAAAGCCAAATCCTCGGCACTCGGCGCGTAGAACTCGCGGCCGCATGTCGGACACGTGAGCGACAGGCCCGCAGCCACGTTAAGGCTCGGCTCCACACGCGCCCCGCAGTGCGGGCACACGTGATGGGCGCAACGGCTAAAGAGCAGACGCAGACTATTGTTGAGCTCGGTCATGGTGCCAAAGGTCGAGCGCACGCCCGGTACGCTGGGGCGCTGGTGCAATGCGAGTGCCGCCGGCACATGCAGCACCTCGTCCACCTGGGCGTGCTCGGCCTGCGTCAGACGACGGCGGGTATAGGTGCTGAGCGCCTCCAGATAGCGGCGCGAGCCCTCGGCATAAAGAACTCCCAGCGCCAGCGAACTCTTGCCCGAACCCGACACGCCGGCAATACCCACGAGCTTTCCCAGTGGAATATCGATATCGATGTCCTTGAGGTTGTGTACACGTGCGCCACGCACCTCGATAGCCTGCGGGCTCATCTTCTGTTCTGTCACCTTTATCACCCTACTTATGCCATAAAACGCGGTCGCGGATGTACTCGCCCAGCATGGGCACAGTAAACCGGACGAGACCGTATCCGGCAGCCTCGATGACGCGCTCGCGAATCAGGCTTGCGCGATATTTACTCGCCCAGCTCTGGGTACGATCACAGCGCTCAATGATATCCGCCATGCGCGTCGGTTTGTCCTCGTCAACCGCCATGGCCTCGATAAAGAGGCGCTGTGGACTGCGCAGCCCGTAATACAGGGGCGCGTCAACCGCTTCGTAGAACTCGGAGACGGCATCCGCATGGCCATCCTCGACATCGCGCCTTTCGATGACCTGCGAGTTGCGTCGGACAGCAGAGCGCCACATGTAATATCCCACCAGCTGAACCATATAGGGATGCCCCATGCTCTTGCGCGCCGCAAGGTCCGCTGCCTCCGCGTCAACGTAAAGACCAGCGTCCTTGACCGTTTGGATATACGAATCGCGCACCTTGGGCAAAGATATCGCCCCCAGCGTACGCTGCTGGGCGCGGCGCAAAAACGTCACGCTCGGCTCTTCGAGCAGATCGTCAACCATACTGGGTAAGCCGGCGAACACCAGCGCAAGACCGCGCTGGTCGCTATCGGGCAAGCCCGTAGCATCCTGGTCTCCGAGCACCTGCTGATAGAGAACGGCAAGGGCCGCCAGCTCCTCGATAGACGCCGATTGCGCCTCGTCAATCGCAAACAGCATGCCTTTGCCTGGATCGAGCTTCTTAAGGCGCTCGTTGACCAGCCCGCGCAGCGTTTCACCCTTTGCACGCGCCGCCTCGACCGACATGCGCCCGAATGATGGACCGAGTTCCATTGACGTCACAACGGGTTTATTCGAGCGAAGCGCATCGGCTAAGCGGTCGCATAAGCCAAGCGAAGCGGAATCGGAGACAACCGCCCATCCGCGCTCATTGGCTAGACGTTGCAGCTCCCGCAGGAGAACCGTCTTGCCGCAACCGCGGTTTCCCGTAATGAGCATGAGCCTGCCCGGCGCTCCGGCGCCGTTATCGAGCCCTTCCTCGAAATCTTCGATGACCGACTCGCGACCGATGAGTATCGGAGGCCGCTTGCCAGCCGTGGGCTTAAAGGGATTTGGATTCATGTCGGCCTCCTCGGATTGGCAAACCTTGGCAATAGTTATACCAACTTGTACCGAGTTATACCAATAGCATGTGACAAAGGAACTGTCCCTTTGTCACATGTGGCCGAAAAACTCGGCGTCTGCTGCTCGCCAGGGGCGGAAGGTGGCGGGATCGACCTTTACGTGGGCTGCCTCGGGGACGTCATACCACTTAACGGTGTAGCCAGCGCCGTGAGAGCAAAAGACCGAGTCGGGCGTGTTGGGCAGATCGGCCTCGGGCTCATAGGCGGCCGTCTCGATGACGCGCTCGGCATCATGGCAAGCTGCATAGCCGGCAAACTCTAGGTACAGATGTCCGCGACCGCTCGTGTAGGCAGCCACCTCCAGCGCGTAATCCTGCACTTCGGATGCCGGCACGCGGCCCCCAAGCTTCGCCCGGTCGCCCGCCATCGTCGGCGGCTCGTACTCGGCACCCATACGCGTGGCATCCGACAACGAACGACCCACGCACTCCCCCGGCACCTCGAGCTCAAAGTGGTACCACGGCTCCAACAGCACCGCCGCGCCGGCCTCACGTGCCTGCATGAGCCCCTGGCGAATCGCGCGGTACGTGGCCTGGCGAAAGTCGCCGCCCTCGGTGTGTTTGGCATGCGCGCGGCCGCCCGTGAGCGTAATGCGTACATCGGTGATGGGCGAGCCGGTCAGCACGCCCAGGTGGTCGCGCTCCATAGCGTTGGTGAGCGCCAGACGCTGCCAGTTCAAGTCGAGCTCGTCGGTCGAGGTCACAGTGCCAAATTGCACGCCCGAGCCCGCCGGCAACGGCTCCAGACGCAGATGCACCTCGGCATAGTGGCGCAGTGGTTCAAAGTGGCCCACGCCCTCGACCGGCTGCGAAATAGTCTCCTTATAGAGAATGCCGCCGGGCTCAAACGCAACCACGAGGCCAAAGCGATCGGCTAGCACGCGCTGCACGACCTCGAGCTGCACCGCACCCATCAACTGCAGATGAATCTGCTCAAGATGCGTGTTCCAGCTTACGCCGAGCATGGGGTCCTCATCGGCAAGCTCGGTCAGCGCTTGGAACACCGTATGGACATCGTGCTCGCCCGGCAGCACCGTATAGGTGAGAACCGGCGCTATGACAGGCGCATCGCCCGCGGGCTCCGCGCCCAAGGCATCACCCGGGTGAACGTGCGCAAGGCCCGTCACAGCGCAGATGCCGCCAGCAGCAACTTCTTGGACAAGCTCGTACTTCTCGCCGTTATAGATACGGACCTGATCGATCTTTTGCTCCCATGCCTCGACACCGGAGCGCCCCTCAATCACCTGTTTTGCACGCAGCACACCGCCCGTCACCTTAACCCAGGCAAGGCGCTCACCACGGTCTCCACGACTCACGCGATAGACGCGCGCGGCGAACTCCTGGGACCATACCCGCTCGCGCATCAAAGCACACATACCGTCGAGTAACTCCGCCACGCCTTGGTCTTTGAGCGCCGAGCCGGCAAAGCAGGGGAACAGCTTGCGCTCCGCGACGAGCCGCGACAACGTTTCGGCAGACAACTCGCCTACTTCAAGAAACTCATCGAGCGCCACCTCGTCCAACGCCGCAGTATCCTCTTGCACAGCGCCGCCCGCCAGCAAATCTTCGGCATCCAGACAGCCCTCGGAAAGACGCTGGCCGAGCTGCGTCAGCAGCGCATCGCGACCAGGGTTCTCAAGATCGATCTTATTGATAAAGATGAATGTCGGGATGTCATAGCGCGCAAGCAGGCGCCACAGGGTTTCGGTATGCCCCTGCACGCCGTCGTTGGCGCCCACAACCAAAATCGCGTAGTCGAGTGCGCGCAGCGTGCGCTCCGCCTCGGCAGAAAAATCGACATGTCCCGGCGCATCCACGAGCATGACGTGAGTATCGCCATGGTCGAGCACAGCCTGCGACGAGAAGATCGTAATACCGCGCTCTCGCTCAATCTCGTTCGTATCCAGATGCGAATCGCCATTGTCCACGCGGCCGCGCTTGCGAATGCGGCCCGCGTTGAATAGCATGGCCTCGGCCAACGTGGTCTTGCCGGCATCGACATGCGCCAAGATTCCAACGACCGCTTGCTTCGACATGGCTCTCCTCTTATTGCAAGCCCATCGCACGCGGCAACGGGCGTCCTCGTTCTACACTGGATGATACAATTTACGGGCCGGCGGGCGAAACGGGCCCTATCCCCCGACCGAGCTCATCGCCCTGCGTTGCCGCGCGGCGATTTTCGTAGGTTCGCGCCTTGCGAAAGCCGGCTTGCAAAACAGCCAGCGAACGAAAATGGCCCCACCCGGGGCCATTTTCGTTCGTGCAAATTGTTGACACGCGCCCCTGCTCTTACGCCTCGCGCAGCCAGTCAAACGCCACGCGCGGGGTACCGTCGGACACATACACGATGCCGGCGCGCTCAAACCCCGCCTTGAGGCTCGCGCCCTGCATGGGCAGGTTGTCCTGATGCGTGTCGATGCGCAGGTGATCGGCACGCTCCTTGGCAAAGGCAAACATCGCAGCCGCGATACCGTGCACGGTGCCGTCGGATGCCACACGGTGCAGCACGGCGTACGGAGTGTCGCTACGCCATTGACCGTCCTCAATTACGTCATAGCACTCGTCCGGGCCCGGTAAAAAGGCAAACGTCGCCACCACGCGGCCGTCGACTTCACACACATAGCTGCCACCAGCAGCGATATCGGCAGCCAGCTGCTCGGCAGAAGGCGTGCCCTCGGGCCACTGCGTGGCGTTGCCATGCGCGCGCATAAAGGCGCGGGCCGCGTCATAGATAGCCATGACGGCGGGAATGTCGGTATCGAGGGTTTTTCTGATCATCACGCGGCGACCTCACGTTTATTGGTATCACTTTGATTGGGCAATGATACCAGCGTTTGGAGAGGGGCGCGATGCAGATGGGGAGCAAAAAGCGAGCCGCCTGGTCAAAAGCAAAAAGCGAGTTTTTGAGCACTGCCACCGGCGGCGATATGAGCGACCTGTTTGCACGCGAGGACGAGCGCCGCGACGCCCTGGACGCCGAGCGCGATGAGGCCTGGCGCTACAAGTCGTGCGAGCGCAAAAACCGTTACGACACGCGCGCCGAGGCCGAGGCCGTTATGGCCGACTGCGAAAACCGCGGGCGGCGCGGTTTGGCCTGCTACAAATGCGAATACTGCGGTGGATGGCACCTGACGTCGCACCCTTGGAAATAGGCGCCGCATCGGCACGGCATTGACGGAGCGCCAGCCATCGCACGCAAGCTACGGGCGCGGCGGCACCAAAACATCGTAACGAACGGCCTTGCCCGCAAGTTGATAGCTCGGCTTAACGCCGGCAAGCAGTGGCCCCTTCACCGGTCGCTTGATAACGACCTTGCGCGGGTGCACCGCAAGCGCAGCTTCGACCAACGTCTCCTCATCGGCACACGGCTGTTCCAGATGATGCAAAAGTTGGAACTTCTTTTTAACCGCCGCGCTCTTGGTGCGCTCGGGAAACATGGGGTCCAGATACACCACGTCGGGAGCGGCGAGCTCGCCCTGCTCGATCAGCTCAGCTGTATGGCGAAGACCGGCAATGCTGTCCTCGCCGGCATGTAAGCGCATGCGTGCCACGGCTGTCGCAAGCGCCGGATCATCTGCCGCACGATCCAAGGCATCCTTGAGGAGCGCCGCGATCACGCAATCCTGTTCATATAGATCGACGGTAAAGCCCGCGGTCGCCAGCAGCAGCGAATCCTCGCCAAAGCCTGCCGTGGCGTCAATCGCCCATGGGCTCTCGATGCCTTTTGCGCGCGCAGCCTTTACCAGCAGCTCTTGCCGCAGACGGCCCTGCTTGAGCCGCGGATGCATGCGGTCAAAATCGGCGCGCAGCTCCATCGTGCCGTCGGTGAGCGTGAGGCCCTCGGGCTTCCCGATTAGCTCAAGCCCCGCGGACCGAGCAACAGAAAAGGGATCGACGACGCCCATGGGTACTCCTTAACAAGCAAAACGAATACGCGAGCGCCGTTTATGTCGGCACCCAACCGTCCGCTATTGTCCCACATGCGACATGGCCCACAGCATCCCAATGCAAAGCACCGCCATCAATCCCGTGCACACGGCAGCGATCACAGAATCACCCATGCGCCTTCCCAACGACCGCGGCTCACGCACTTGCCCTGCTCCGTACATCATGACTCCTCCTTCGCTCCAGCTCTTACCATGGCCCCATCATCGCAGCGCCGCGCATACGCTGCCATCGATTTGGCTTACACCCAGCTTTCCTTTTTGAAAGGTTGGACCGTTCAGGCAAGAGACGCTTTCAAACGCATGCATCGCCCCGTTGAACTACAATGTGCTTCACCATATGTGCAGTACATTGGGTGCGCCAAGTTGGCGTACTCGTATCGAAAGGACCAGCCATGAGCTTCACTCGCAAGACTCTCAAAATCCTTGCTCTCATCTACTTTGTTTTGGGCATCGCCAGCCTCGTCACCGCCGGCGTCGGTATCGCCACGGGCGGTCTCGATTCCACGTACGGTTCGTACGCCACGCTCGCAGCGGTCGTGCTTATCGCCAAGGGTCTCGTCGACCTTGCCGCAGGCGTCGCCGGTGTCAAGGGCGCCAACAAGCCTTCGCAGGTGGACGGCGCGTTTAAGCTCGGTATTGTTGCCGCGGTCGCCACGCTTGCCCAAGCGGTGCTCACGCTTCCCGCGTTTGGCGGCGACGCCATCAACTTTGGCGCCTTTGTCATCGTGGTGTACGACCTGTTCTTTGTCCAGCAGGCACACGCCGTTAAGGCCGAGAACAAGGACCGCCTGTAAGCGCTCGCTTCTCATAACCTCTGCAGCCAAGCAACTAAAAAGGGCCGATCGCGCATCTCCGCGGTCGGCCCTTTACGTTTGCCCAGATAAAACCTAGCAAAATAAACCTGTCCCTTTTTGGTAGGTTGTTAGCTGTGGCGGTACTCGGCGATGATGAAGTCGATATCGGTCTGGAGCGTGTCCAGGTTTGCCAGGCGCTCTTTATCGGCAGGTCGTGTGCGGTAGTAGTACGGCGTCATCTGGAACACCGCCTCGATTTCGGTCTGGGTCTGGAGCGTAATATTCGCAGACACCCGCTGCGTTCCGACCAACTCGAGCTCGGTGGTCTTCGGCAGCTTCTCATCGTTAAGGTACGGCCTGTCGTAGAGCACCTCCTTGAGCCCAAAGAGATGACGGGCACCCGGCACCACGGTGTAGAGCGAGCCCTCGGGTGCCAGCACGCGGGCAAACTCGCGCTCGTTAAAGGGGGCAAAGAGCTCGGTCACCATATCGAAGGCGCCATCGGCCACGGGGACGTCCTTCATGTTGGCCACGAAATAGGTCGCATCGCCGCGCTTGGCGGCAAGGCGTACCATCTCTTTGCCCAGGTCGAAACCGTAAGCATCCACACCCGGCACCGCGCCCATGGCGCTGGTGTAGTAGCCCTCGCCGCAGCAAATATCGAGCAACGTCATGGGGCCGTTCGTAGACGCAGCGCACCCAGCCGCCCGCTCACGCACCAGCTCGACCATTGCATCGCGCAACGGCGCATAGTAGCCACGGTTTAGAAAGTCACGACGGCTGCGTGCCTGCGACTTGGGATCGCCCATGGAGTCGCCGCTCTTGGACGAGCGCAGTAGATATAGATAGCCCTCGCGCGCACGGTCAAACCGGTGTCCGCCCGCACATGCAGCACCGCGCTCATTGTCCACCAACGGCTCATGGCAAACGGGACACAACAACATGGCAACTCCTTAGCGCGAACAACACAACGCCCACCATTGTCGCACGCCTTTCCCACCTAGTCATTGGGGACGTTCTTGAATGACTAGTCGTTTAAGGACGTCCCCAATGACTACAAGGAGTGTCCCCAGCTGCCGGCAGAAAAGGAACGTCCCTAAGTGCCGACTGGTTGCATTAGGAGTATCATCGTCTGCGCAAATAAGCACGATATAGCATGTTAGAGATTGAGAGCGTATGGCTGATACCGCATCTAAGCACATCGATATGACCACCGGCTCGCTGTGGCGCAATATTCCCCTGTTCGCCTTCCCCGTGGCCGCCACGAGCATCTTGGAGCAGCTGTCGAACCTCATCGCCACGGTCATTATCGGCAACTTCTCGGGCGACCAGGGAACCCTCGCCATGGCGGCGGTCGGCTCCAATGTTCCGCTTACCAGCCTTATGCTCAACCTGTTTATTGGCATGTCGCTTGGCTCCAACGTGGTCATCGCCAACGCTATCGGCCGCGACGATCAGAGCATGGTCAAACGCGCCGTCCATACCTCGATCTTAATGGCGCTCGTGGGCTTTATCGTCATCGCGCTGGGCGAGATCTTTGCCGAGCCCATGCTCGCCGCCCTCAACGTTCCCGCCGAAACCATGCCGCTCGCTTCGCTCTACCTGCGCGTCTTTTTGCTGAGCATGCCCTCGATCTTGCTCTACAACTTTGAGGCTGCGATCTTCCGCTCCGTCGGCATCACCCGCATGCCGCTGCAGGCGCTTGCCGTGTCCACCGTCCTCAACATTGGCCTGGACCTCATCTTTGTCCCCGTACTCCACTGGGGTGTCGCGGGCGTCGCCATCGCCACCGCCATCGCCTACACCGTCAGCGCCGCCACACTCTTTATCCGCCTGCTCAAGACCGACTCCGTCGTCCGCGTCACCCCACGCGACCTGGCTATCGACCCCGTCGCCCTCAAGCGCATCGTCAAGATCGGCCTGCCAGCCGGCATCCAAAGCGCCGTCTTTGCCGTAGCCAACATCATCATCCAGTCCGCCATCAACAGCCTGGGCACCGAGGTCATGGCGGCATCGAGCGCCGCCATGAGCTTGGAGTACGTATGCTACAACCTGCTCAACAGCTTTAGCCAGGCGTGCACCACCTTTGTGGGACAAAACCACGGTGCCCGCCAGATCGACCGCTGCACCAAAACGCTCAAGGTCTGCCTGGTCGAAGGCGGTATCGTCGCGCTCACCACGATCATCGTTATTGTCGGCCTGGGGCGCGAGATCTTGTCGCTGTTCAACAGCGATCCCAACATCGTCTCGATCGGCTATATCCGCGTGTGCTCGATCTTCCCGGCGTACGCCTTTAGCATGTTCTACGAAAACATGTCAGGCTACCTGCGCGGCTTTGGCATCTCGCTCACACCCGCCCTCATCACCATGATCTGCGTCTGCGGCATCCGCTTCTACTGGGTGTTCTGCGTGTTCCCGCACTTCCGCACCTTTGCGAACATCATGATGGTCTACCCCATCAGCCTGGGCACCACGGCGTTCTTTATGGTCGTGGCGGTACTACTTTGCCACCCGGCACGCACCTATCGCGCCACCCAAGCCAAAGCGACAGCCCGCTAAACACCGCACTCAACGCCACGACAGTCATTAATTGACAATATGCGAGCTCATATAGTCGATAAAGCGCCTCGTGGCGATAGGCATGGTGTCCCAGCTGCGCCAGGCGGCCACCACGTCGCGCGAGGGGGCATGCACGATGGGCCGCACACGAATATCGGCTCGCATGCCCTCCACAGTACGACGGTAGAGCATGCTCACGCCTAGGCCCTCCTCCACCATCGCCATGATGGTGTAGTCGTCAGTCACCTCGCTCGTCACGTGCGGCGACAGCCCATGCGCCGCAAATGCATCGAGCACCAGGCTCTGTTCGCCCTCATCCAGCAGTACAAACGGCTCGGACGCCAGATCGGCGAGTGTCACCTTTTCCTTTGCCGTCAGCGGATGCGCGGCCGGCAACAATGCCACCAACTCGTCGTGATAGACCACGCGCTTCTCGAGCCCAGCGGTAAATCCGCGTGCCGTAAAGCAAAAATCAACCACGCCATCGTGCACCCACTGGGCGTTGCGCGTGTAATCGCCCTGCTTGAGGGTAAAGCGTACGCCCGGGTGCAGGGCTCCAAAATCGCGGATCACGCGCGGCAACACGGTTCGACTCACGTTGGTAAACGTCGCGATGCGAATATCAGTCGACGAAAGCCCCAGCAGCTCCTGCCGCTTGCCCTCGAGCTCGAGCTCGGCGGTCACAATCTGGCGCAGGTACGGCAGATATTGTTTACCGTCGCGCGTAAGCGAAACGCCCTGCTTTCCGCGCTCGATAAGCGTGGTGCCCAGCTCGCGCTCGAGCGCCTTGACGGCCTGGCTCACCGCACTTTGCGTATAGCCCAACTCGTCCGCCGCGCCTTTAAGGCTGCCGCGGTCGACCACCATACAAACAATCTGATACCGCGATGCCATCGTGCCTCCACATCAATGCAGCCGTAAAACGTTTTGCCAGCGCTTTTCGCGCCTACTTTAGCGTTTCTTAATCATACTGAAGATACATTCGCTTTACTACATCAACATCTGAGAGCAGAATCCTTTGTGCGAAACCGTTCTGTAACAAAAGGAGTCCCATGGATCGCAAAAAAGCAATCGCGCTCTCATTTTCCGTTCCCGTCGCATGGGGCTTTTCGTATCCCCTCATGAAGATCGGCATGGACAGCATGAACGCCACGAGCATCGTCGCGTTGCGCTGCATCATCGCCTTTGTGGCCTGTCTGCTGCTCTTCCACAAGCGCGCGTTCCGCATCAACCGCGACCTTATGGTTCGTGCCGCTATCATCGGCGCCATTATGGCAACCGAGCTCACCTGCATGTGCTTGGGCTCCAGCCTCACTTCTGCCTCCACTGCCGGCTTTTTGCAGAGCCTGACGGTCGTGATCGTGCCGTTTGCCAACGCCGCCCTGCTGCGCCGCGCCCCCGAGCGCAAGGTGCTCATCGGCACGGCTATCGTCACCTGCGGCATGCTGCTGCTCTCGGGCGCCGACTTTACCAGCCTGAATCCCGGCGCAATCATCATGCTGCTCTCGGCCTTTATCTATGCCAGCCACATTATCGTGGCCAAGCGCTTTGTCGAAGAAGTCGATCCGCTGTCCCTGGGCGTTTGGCAGCTGGGCTTTGGCGGCCTGTTCTCGGGCATTGCCGCATGCGTCTTTGGCGGTTTCGCACTTCCCAGTACGCCCAGCGAGATCGTGGTCGTCGTTGCCCTCGCGCTCATCTGCTCTGCCTACGGCTTTATCACCCAGACGCTCGTGCAGCCCCACGTGCCCGCCGAGACCACCGGTTTCGCCTTCTCGCTCGAGCCGGTCTGCTCCGCCGTCTTTTCGTTCTTCCTGGTCGGCGAGGTCCTGAGCCCCATCGCCTTCTTTGGCGCCGCCCTCATCCTCACCGGCGTCATGGTAGCAACCGTCGAGCTTCCGCGCCTCCGCGCACATGGACAGGCTCGCATGGCAGGAGCGCCCGAGCACGTCTCGTAGACCCCACTCTTCATACAGCCGCGGCATAAAGGCAACCGGTGCGCCTTTACAATAGATGCCAGCAGAGCATCTGACGTAAAGGAGCCCCATGGACGCCGCGACCCGCGACCGCAACATAGCAACTTGGTTGGGCGATGCACCGCAGCCGGTACGTGACACTACGAACCAGCTGCTCGAGCGCATCGCCCTTTTGCGTGCCGAGCAGACTATCTACCCAGCACAAGACGACATCCTCAATGCCCTCGCCTACACGCCGGCCGACCAGGTCAAGGTTGTCATCTTGGGTCAAGACCCCTATCACGGACCCAACCAGGCAATGGGGCTGTCGTTCTCGGTCCCCGCGACGCAAACCAAGTTGCCACCGAGCCTGCGCAACATTTACAAGGAACTCAAAGCCGATCTGGGTTGTCCCATTCCCGCCACGGGAGACCTAACCCCATGGGCACAACAGGGCGTCCTGCTCCTCAACACTACGCTCACCGTGCGCGAGCATGCCGCCAATTCGCACGCCAAACTAGGCTGGAGCGCGCTCACCGACTACGTTATCGAGCGCTGCTGTCAGCTGCCCCAACCGGTAGTCTTTTTGGCATGGGGTCGCTTTGCCCAGCAGATGGTCGAAGGTAAGCTCGTCGCAACCGGTGCGGGCAAGGCAACCGGCAAGTTCTGCCTGGCCTCCACGCACCCCTCGCCGCTTTCGGCCAACCGTGCCACGGCAGAACTCCCCGCCTTTATGGGATCGCGTCCCTTCTCGGCAGCCAATCGGCTACTCGAACAGCACGGCTCGACCCCCGTCAACTGGACTTGCCTCGGCTAAAAATCGATACATCAAAAACGCGCCCGACGGCTTTCCATCGGGCGCGTTTCCTATTCGGGCCAAATAAATTGTGTGCGGCCGGCCTCGCCGCCATCGATCAGCAGACTCTGCCCGGTCATAAACCGGTTGGTCACGCCCACAAAGTAGATCCACTCGGCGATCTCTTGGGCAGTGGCCCAGCGCTTAAGCGGCGTGAGCTCCATAATCTGGTTCCACAGGTGTTCGTCTTCCATCACGCAACGGTTGAGCGGCGTGATAACGCCACCCGGGTCCACACTGTTGGCGATAGCCTGCGGCGCCAGACGGTTTGCAAGGTTCTTGGTGTAGGCGATAACGCCGCCCTTGCTGGCGGCATAGTCGGGAAACTCCGATCCCGTATGCCCGCTCGCCGACCCCACATTGACCACGGATTTGATAGCCGGCGCCGGCTTGGCAGCAAGCCCCTCCCCCGCAAAGGCGTAGCGCTCGGTCACGTTGATGGTGCCATACAGGTTGGCGGCGATGTCGTCAGCCGAATCCTGCGTACCGGCAACGTTCACGATCACCTGGGGTTCAAGATCGTCTGGAAACGCGTCCGGCTTGCGAACATCAACGATCAGATGGCGGTAGCGCTCGTGTTTGATCGCCGCCGGTAGCAAATCAAAGCCCACGACCTCGTGGCCCTCGTCCAAAAATCGTTGCACGCATGCGGCTCCGATACCGCCCGAAGCACCCGTGATCAAAACCCGCATACTTGCTCCTTAGGCGGTTGCGTGGCGCTCGAGGTACTCGGAGCCCACATTCTCGCGCTCCCAGCCGCGCACGACCTTGTAGCCCACGGGGCTCAGGAAAACCTCGCACAGCAGCTCGGCAACAGCGCCGGTCAGCGAGCACATAAGGACCTGCACCCAGGTCCAACCAAAGAACGTGTGGCTCACCACAATGGCAAAGACCAAGTTGTCGATAAACTGGCCAACACCCGTGGACACATAGGAGCGGAAGGCAAAGCTCGCAAAGTTATTCTTTTTGAGCATGCGGCCGAGCGACTGGTTGAGCGTGGAGTTAACCACGGCAGAAACGAGCATTGCCAGCGAAGAGCCCAGCACCACGTACCAGGTGCCGCCGATGGTGGCGTTAAGGGCAGTGTTGACCTCGATCATGCCCGTGTCGTAGTAGGCGCCCCACATGCCGGGCGTGAGCGAGCATGCCCAAAAGCACAGACTCACGGCCAGGTTGACCAGCAGCGCGAGGATAGAGATTTTGATGGATGCCTTGGCGCCAAAGCGCTTGCAGATCATGTCCTGGCACAAAAACGAAACCCAGCTCACCACAAAGCCACAGTCGAGCGCCAGATATGGCAGGCTGATGAGCTCTTTGTTGGCCAGCAGGTTCATCATGATGACGCTCACGAAAAACAGCGAAACCGTTGCCGCGGGAATGCTCCGCAGCAGGACCTTGTAGTCCTCCATGACCTTCTTGATCATTATGTACTCCTTTGGTTTTAGGTTTAACGAGCAGGATATCGGACCCGAACTGCTCGGACGCCCCGGTCTTGAGACGACGGTGGGTATGATAGCCGCTCGCGCGGCATCAGGCAAGCAATCGGCGCGGCAGCCCCGCAGGGCCACCGCGCCGATGCGTTAAAACGCTACGTTGCCAAACTCCGACAGGATAAGGTCGGGGTTGTGGTCGGTTGCCCAATCCACGTTCCACGGGCTCGTGAACAGCAGCAGCTTACCGCCGCGCATGTCCTCGACACGCAGGGTGTCGCGCGTGAGCGAAAGGCCCGGGATATCAATAGTGTCGGGGTCGTTCTGGATCCAGCGGATATCGGTATAGGGCAACGGCTGGCGACGAACCTCAACACGGTATTCGGCCTTGAGGCGGCGCTCGAGCACCTCAAACTGCAGCACGCCGACCACGCCCACGATGACGCTTTCCATGCCGGCACCCAGTTCGCGGAAGATCTGGATAGCACCCTCTTGGGCAAGCTCCTCCATGCCCTTGACGAACTGCTTGCGCTTGAGCGTGTCGACCTGCGTAATGCGAGCGAACATCTCGGGGGCAAACGTCGGGATCTGCGGATACTGCACGTGGCGCTTGCCAGAGCACACAGTGTCGCCGATGCTAAAGATACCCGGATCGAACAGGCCCACGATATCGCCCGCGTACGCCTCGTCAACAATCGCACGGTCATCGGCCATCATCGAGGTGCCAGTAGCAAGCTTAAGCTTGCGGTTGCCCTGCACGTGGAAGGCGTCCATGCCGCGCTCGAACTTGCCCGAGCAAATGCGCACAAAGGCGATGCGGTCGCGGTGGTTCTTGTCCATGTTGGCCTGGATCTTAAACACAAAGCCGCTAAAGTCGTCGCGGCAGGGATCGACCGGCTCGCTGGTGAGCGTATCGGTATAGGCGCGCGGCGTCGGGGCCAGACGCAGGAACTCCTTGAGGAAGGGCTCCACGCCAAAGTTGGTGAGCGCCGAGCCAAAGAACGCCGGGCTCAGCTTGCCGCAGGCCACAGCATCCAAGTCGAGCTCGTCGCCAGCGCCATCGAGCAGCTCGATGTCGTCCATCAGGTTCTTATGGTTCTCCTCGCCGATGAGCTCATCCATGGCAGGGTCGCCCAGCTCGGCCTCGACCTCGGCGACCTTCTTGGTGGCGTTGGCGTGGCCGTCGCCCTCGAAGGCAATGACGCGACGGGTCTGACGATCGAACACGCCGCGGAAGTTGCGGCCGCTGCCGATCGGCCAGTTCATGGGATACGTATTGATGCCCAGGACGTTCTCGATCTCTTCCATGAGCTCAAACGGATCGCGAGCCTCGTGGTCGAGCTTGTTCACAAAGGTGAAGATGGGAATGTGGCGCAGCGTACAGACCTTAAAGAGCTTTTTGGTCTGGGCCTCGACGCCCTTGGCGCCGTCGATGACCATAACAGCAGCGTCGGCGGCCATAAGGGTACGGTAGGTATCCTCCGAGAAGTCCTGGTGGCCGGGGGTATCGAGGATGTTGACGCAGGCGCCGTTGTAGGTGAACTGCAGCACCGAGGAAGTAACGGAAATACCGCGCTCCTTCTCGATGTCCATCCAGTCCGAGACGGCATGCTTGGCCGAGCTCTTGCCCTTGACCGAGCCGGCAGTCTGGATGCTGCCGGTATAGAGCAGCAGCTTCTCGGTAAGTGTGGTCTTACCGGCGTCCGGGTGGCTGATGATCGCGAATGTGCGGCGCGACGAGATTTCATCCGACAGGCTTGCCATGCGGATCCTTTCTTGCATTGAGTGCATTACGTCGTTGTAACCGCACTATTGTAGCCGCGAAATCCCGCTCTAGGGCGCCTATCAGGACAAATTCATCAGTTGGGGCCTAGGCAGCCGGCCCAATCCGTATTTGCCTCTTGCATAACTGTGCATAGTGTATATATACTGTGCTTACCGGTTATATACACGTGTAGCCCATCAGCTAAGGAGCCGCTGTGGACATCATCCTATCCAATTCGAGCGATAAACCCATCTACGAGCAAATAGCCTCGCAGGTCAAAGCTCAGATCCTTTCGGGCACGCTCGCTGCGGGAGCCAAACTCCCCAGCATCCGTGCGCTCGCGAGCGATCTTGGCGTGAGCGTCATCACCACCAAGCGCGCCTACGCCGACCTGGAGCAGCTCGGGTTTATCTGCACCGTGCAGGGCAAGGGCTGTTTTGTCGCCGAGGGCAACCAGGAGCTCTTGCGCGAAAACCAGCTCTGCCATATCGAAGAGCTGCTTGCGAAAGCGGCAAGCCAAGCCGAAGCCTTGGGCGTCACGCGCGACAAGCTGCACGAAATGCTCGACCTGGTAGCCCCCGAAACCATGCAGTAGCCATCTGCAAGAAAGGCTATACCATGCAAAACCTTTTAGAACTCAAAGGCATTTCACGCCGTGTGAGCGACCGTTTTTCGCTGCGTGACGTCACGCTTGCCGTGGAGCCTGGCCAGATCGTTGGCTTTGTGGGCGCAAATGGCGCTGGCAAAACAACGACGATTCGAGCCGCGCTCGGGCTTATCAAACTCGATGCCGGCGAGGTGCACCTGTTTGGGCAGCGCTGTGGCGCCGACGCACCCGGTGAAGCGCAGCGCTGCTTGCGCACCCGTGTCGGTCTCGTGCTGGACACGTGTCCTTTCCCTTCAACGCTCAAGGTGGGCCAGATCGAGGCACTCGTAGGCCCGGCGTACCCCACGTGGGACCGCAAAACGTTCGCCGGATTCATCGACCGATTTGGCCTCGATCCCAAGACAAAGGTCAAGGACCTCTCCCGCGGCATGGGCATGAAACTGCAGCTTGCCTGCGCGCTCAGCCACCAGGCCAAGCTGCTCGTTTTGGACGAAGCCACCGCGGGCCTCGATCCCATGGCACGCGAGGAGCTGCTCGATGAGCTGCTCGCCTTTGTTTCCGACGGCCTGCACAGCGTGCTGCTCTCGAGCCATATTACGTCCGACCTCGATCGCGCCGCCGACCGCGTCATCTGCATCGATAACGGCTCGATTATTTTTGACCTGCCGCGCGAGGACATTACCGACCGCGTCGGCATCGCCCACTGTACCCAAGCACAGGCCGCCGAGCTTATGGCTTGCGTCGAAGGCGCCCGTGCCGTCCACCACGCCTATAGCGTGGACGTGCTCGTGCCCAACCGTCGCGAAACGCTCGAGGCCTTCCCAGAGATTCCCTGCGATCGGGCAACCATTGATGACTATCTGCGCCTCATGCTGAAAGGGGCTTCGAAATGAAACGCGCCTTTATGTCCGAGCTCGCCATCGTTCGCACGCTCACCCCGAGCATCGCGGGCGTCGGCCTGTTCATCTTCGTCGTGCTAACCCTTGCCAACGCGTCGGATGGCGATTCCGGCATGAGCGCCGGCGCCTGCGCGGTCAGCGCCATGTCGCCCATCATGGTCATGAGCTCGCTGGCCGGCTTCGACAATCAAAACGGATGGGAGCGTTATCGGGCAACGCTGCCTCTCACGCGCAAAGACATAATTTGCGCACGCTACCTGTGCATCGTTGTCTTCTCGGCCATCATGGCCTGCGCCGCCGTGCTTTTGAACATCATCGCCCTTCCGTTCTTCAACAGCGCGGGCGTGGCCTCGACAGGACAAACCATCTTTGAGATCGCAATTGCCTCGGCAGCATCGATGCTCATCTCCCTCATGATGGTGTTCTTGGCACAGCCGCTGTTCTTCCGATTTGGACACATGGAGGCACTGCGCCTATCCGTTGGCCTGTTTGCCCTACTCGGATGCCTTACCATGGCAGCGCTGAGCTCCTCCAACCCCATCAGCAACTGGCTCATGTCGATTGCCGGGGCGAATCCCGATCCTGCCGTCCTTGGCTGTCTGTGTGCAGGAATTGCCGTACTGGTGCTCGCACTATGCGCAATCAGCTGCACCGTCAGCACCAAGGTTTATCGAGTACGCGATCTGTAGCCACACGAGTCTCAATCCGCGAAGGACGCGATCGCCCCCCTCCCCGCAAATCCGTGGCAAAGGGCATGTCCCCGGCGTGCGCCACTGTACTACTTGCGCAGCGGCTTGGGCAGTGGAATGCCGGCGGCGATGACGGCGGCGATGATCATGCAGACGATACCCTTGAGTGGGAAGCACATGAGCAGCAGGCCCACGACCATGACCGGCTGGCGCATGACCGCACCCATCGTCGATGCCGTGCAGACGGCGACGCAAAAGACCGGATCTGCGCCGGTGAGGATGGCAAGGCCATAGCCCAGGCTTACGCCCGAGAAGATAACCGGGAAGAAGTGACCGCCGCGCCAACCAAGGTTGATGAGGGCGGGCGTCAGCATGGCCTTAACAAGACCGGTCGCGATAAGCACGCCAGCGGGAATGGTCAGATAGGTTTCCATGAGCACGTCGGCCTGGGTCTCGCCGGCAAACATGGTATAGGGCAGGACCGTGCCACAGATGGCGAGTGCCAGACCGGCCAGCATGGCCTTGACGACAGGACGCTCCCCTATTGCATGGGACAGTGCCTCGCTTGCATGCTCAGAGACAAAGTACAGCCAGCCGCAGACGGTGCCGATCAACGACAGAGGGACGAGCCAGGTAAGCTCTAGGTTGCCCACCTCGGCGGACTCGAACCTGGGCATGCCCATGCCGCCGCCCACAAGCTGTCCAAGCAGCAGGTAGGTGCCCAGACCGCCGGCAATCGCAATACCGTAGACCACCGTCTTTTGCGCCTTGGGCAGCTTGATGGTGATCTCGCCGGACGCGGACTCATCGTCGGCGTCTTCACCCTGGGCCGTCGGTGCTACCGGCAAGCGGCGCCACAAAGCCAAAGACGGGCGCGGTAAAGAGCGCCGTCAGGGCAGCCTGGGTGCCCAGCAACGTGAGCTCCCTAAACTCGGCGCCAAAGCGACGCATGCGGTCGCCGACCCAGCTGCACAGACCGGCGATAACGCCGGTCAGGCCGGCCTCCGGTCCAATGCTTCCGCCAAACAGCAGCGGCAGCAATGCCGCGAGCGAAAGCTTGCCCAGGTTGTCGTACGGGTAGCGCCCGTCTTGCTTAACCTTAGCCATCACCTGGTTGAGGTCATCGGTCTTGGTGCCTGTCATCTTTTCGTACAGACCGATTAACAGGCCGCCCAGCAGGCAGACAAAAAACGGGTACGGCAGAAAGCCAAACGGGCCGCTGGCAAGCTCGGGAGAAGCGACGCCCAGCGCGTGCGGAATCTCGGTCCATAGATAGTCGATACCGTGCTCCATCGCAAAAAAGAACAGCCAGACTGCGGCACCCGCGAGTGCACCGGTCACGGCAACGCTGACCAAAAACAGCGCTCGGTTCGTGGGTTTGGCAAGGTTATCCATCGGGTCCTCCCGCGGTCAAAGTCGACATAGATACGTTTTATTGTAGAGCGAGCGTTGCCCGAACGAGCCAACCACCTGCGCCGCAAACGGCACCATTGGGAGCCATAGTGGGGCAGGCTCAAGACTTATCCGTTGATAATCGAGGCAATCTCGGGCAAATCGTCGGCAAAGTAGATGCCGTGCTGGCGCCTCGGGCTCGAAAGCCCCTTATCAATCATGTGCCCGAGCAGCGCCTTGAGGTCGTTGTAGTAACCGTCAAGGTTATACAGGATGCACGGAGCACTCAGGTGCCCCAACGACACCGCGGACATGACCTCAGCAATCTCCTCGAGCGTGCCCGTGCCGCCCGGAAATGCGATGAACGCATCGCCGAGCTCGATCATCTTGGCCTTGCGCTCCGCCATATCGCTCGTCACGATAAGGTCGTCGATACCGTCATGTTGAAACTCGGCCTCGATAAAAAAGCTCGGCTCAACACCCGTCACGTGTCCGCCAGCATCGAGCACGCTATCGGCAAGCGCACCCATCAGGCCCGACTTGGAGCCGCCGTACACCAGCGCGTGCCCGTTGGAGCCAATCCAGTTGCCCAGCTCTTGCACCGCAGGCAGAAATGCTGGGTCGTTACCAACGCTGGCGCCCAGGTATACCGTGATATTCATATTCAGTCCCCCTCGTCGTGACGCGCGGCGCCCGTTCTAGCGCTGGCGTCGACGATACTCGCGCACGCGACGCGAAAGATCGGCGAGCTCGTCACGATCGAGCTCTTCCAAATGCTCAAGATCGTCCATAAAGCGCGCCATGGTGTCCTTTTGGCGCATCTTGATAAGCGTATTGCAGTAGTTCACCGCCACGCCCGTAAGCATGGCGATATAGAAGATACTGATGACGCTTAGGATAACGGTAATGCCGCGGGCAACCGGCGTTTCAGCGGGGATATCGCCAAAGCCAATCGTCGAGACCGTCTCAAAGCTAAACCAGAGACCATCGCCAAACGTGAGGGTCGTGGGCTCGGACAGCCAGACAGCCGTCGAGCAAAGCAGATAGAAAATAAGAAACAGGCCCGTAATGCGTGCAAAGCCAGCCTGTCGCAGCACATCGGCAAGCGTCCTGAGCTTTTTCATCGCGACCCCTTCCACGGACAACCAATCACGTTCGCTCGGTATTGTCCCACGCCTCCCCAGCAAACGGAACTAGTCATTGGGGACGTTCTTAAATGACCAGTCAAACAAGAACGTCCCCAATGACTAGTCGTTTAAGAACGTCCCCGATGACTGCCGGGCGGGAGCGTTTAGCGGTACAGCTGCCGGCTGGGCAGGCTGAGCTGGTATCCTTATGCGGTAATGTCTCGATTCGTTAGGATTGCATGTGAGAGCTGCCACTGTCCTTCGTTCAGTTATATGTCGCGCCCTGGCCATTGTGCTCGTCGCGCTTGCCGTGCTGAGTTCTATCGCGCCTGTCCAGGCTTTTGCCGCTGACTCTAGCCAGCCAGTCAAGACGGTCCGCGTTGGTTGGCTCGTCAACAACGAGGGCTTCCAGGACGGCACCCCTGGCGAGCGTCTCTCGGGATGGGGTTACGAGTACCTCCAGACCCTGTCGTACTACACGCCCGGCTGGCGGTACGAATACGTCTCCGGCACCTTCACCGAACTTATGGACATGCTCGAGGCAGGCGAAATCGACCTCATGCCCAACATCTCCTACACCGAGGAACGCGCCCAAAAGCTGCTCTTTTCCTCGAACCCCGAGGGCACCGAGCGCTACTACATCTACGCCAAGCCCGATCGCGACGATCTGGCCAAGGGTGACCCCCAAGCGCTCCAGGGTCTCACTATCGGTTGCAACTCCGGCGTCATGCAAACCTTCGTTGGCCAGCAGTGGCTCGCCAACGAAGGCATTACCTGCACCTATAAAGAAATCGACACTGGCAGCGCCCTCTTTGACGCGCTCACAAACAACGAGGTCGATGCCATCATCATGAACGACACGACCTCGTCGCCCAGCGCCTCCCCCATGTTCTACATTGGTTCGAGCGACTACTATTTTGCCGTCCCCAAAAGCCGCCCCGACCTGATGGACGACATCAATGCCGCCATGTCGGCAATCGCCCGCGTCAACCCACGCTATATCGACGAAGTCAAATCTAACTACTCGGCCCAAAACAGCGGTTCATCATCGCTCAACGGCCCCGAACGTTCCTGGCTCAAAGCAAATGACAACACCATCACGCTCGGCTACATTACGGGCAAACTCCCCTACTGCAACGAAGACGAAGACGGCAAAATGGAAGGCTCGCTCGCATCGCTTGCGACGACACTGCACGATAAATTTGGCATTACGGTCAAAACCGTCGCCTTTGATAGCTACAAGATGATGTCAAAGGCCCTGTCAAAGGGAAGCGTAGACGTCGCGCTGCCGGTATACCGAGATTACTGGTTTGCCGAGCAATCAGGCGTTGTGCAGTCGGTATCGTTGGGGACCATATCCCTCACCGCCATCCACAGCGGAAGCAACCTGAACAAAGACCTTCAGAACATCGCCTGTACCAAATCATCGTTTATCAACCGAAAAGTACTTGAAAGTCTGTTCCCCACAGCGACTGTGACCGAATACCGATCCGACGATGAAGCGTTCGACGCCCTCAGGAGGGGAACGGCGCGCTGCGTCGTCGCTCCCAGTTCACGCGTAAAAACCCTCGGCGATCGTTATGATCTCGAAGACTGCGAGACGGTCGAGCTCCCTGACACCTGCGAGCTCTCGTGCTGGATTTCGCGCGGAAAGCCCGAGCTGCTGGGAATCATCAACAAGGGCATCATCAATGCCGGAGAATCGCTCTCCGCAAGCAATTACTCCTCCACGTCGTACACGGCCCAGGAATCCAACACGCTTCAATTCCTTTATCGCAACCGCACCGCCATTGCAGCTACCCTCATCGGTATGTTGTCGGTCGGCATCGTCCTGCTCATCTGGGCACTCGCGCGCGCTCGAACCGAGCGCAAAAAAGCCGATGCTGCCAACGCCGCTAAGACGGCATTCCTCACGCGCATGAGCCACGACATCCGTACGCCGCTCAACGGTATCCTGGGCCTTATCGAGATCGAGGAATTGAAGGAAGGCGATATCCAGGTCGCCCGCGAGAGCCGTGCCAAGGCGCGCGTTGCCGCCAATCACCTGCTCTCGCTGATTAACGACATCCTCGAGATGGGCAAAATCGAAGACCGCAAGCTAACACTGGAGCATGCGCCTTTTAACCTCAAAGAGCTCTGTAACGATACGCTGGTGCTGTGCAAGCTCCGCGCGTCCAGTAACGGCATCACCATGCAGGACAATAGTCTGCCGTACGCCACGGGGCCATACATGATCGGCAGTCCCACCCATATCCGACAGATCATGATCAACCTGTTAGACAACAGCATTAAGTACAACAAGCACGGCGGCTCCGTCACCTTTAGCTCAAAGACCAAGCCACTCGATAACGGGCGCGCGCTCTTTTGCTTTAGCGTTTCGGATACCGGCATTGGCATGACTCCCAAGTTTTTAAAGCATATCTATGAGCCGTTTGCCCAAGAAGGTGACGATGCGCGCAGCAAGTTCCAAGGAACCGGCATGGGCATGCCAATCGTCAAGTCACTTATTGAACTGATGGACGGCACTATCGAAGTCACCAGTGAGCTCCATGTGGGCACCTCGTTCTACGTGGAGATTCCGCTCGATATCGACGAGAATCCCCAGGCGCGGGCGAATACGGTTGAGAGTGTGCCCGACTGCTCGCTCGCCGACATGAACGTGCTGCTCGCCGAAGACAACGAATTGAATGCCGAGATTGCCCAGGCGCTGCTAGAATCCGAGGGCATCGTGGTCACCCGCGCCGCCAACGGCAACGAAGTCGTCGATCTGTACCTGTCGCATCCCGCCGGCAGCTTCGATGCCATTTTGATGGACATCATGATGCCGGACATGGACGGCTACGAGGCAACCCGCGTGATTCGTCTGAGCGAGAAGGTCGATGCAGCCGATATCCCCATCATCGCGCTCACCGCCAACGCCTTTGCCGAGGACGCCAAGGCGGCACATGACGCCGGCATGAACGCCCATCTGTCCAAACCGCTCGACTTTAACAAGCTCAAAAACATACTCGCCCGCATCAAGAAAAACGGATCCATTTCGCTATAGTTTGTGCTCAACCACTACGCACGACCAGAAAGGAAGCCAACGATGTTTAGGCCCTTACGTCGAAAGAAACGCGCTATCACCGACGAGGAAGCGCGCGAACTGCTCGCCACCTGCAAGCGCGGCGTCTTTGCCGTCAACGGCGACGATGGCTACCCGTACGCCATTCCCGTCAACTACTTCTTTGACGCCGAGCACGACAAGATCTATTTCCATGGCGCCAAAGCCGGCCACAAGGTCGACGCACTCAAGCGCGATGACAAGGTCTGCTTTACCGTATATGGCAACGAGTGGTACCAGGACGGTGACTGGGCTCCCTACGTTATGAGCACCGTCGTCTTTGGCCGTTGTCGCCTGGCGAATGACACCCCCGCGTTTATCGAGGACAAAGTCCGCCAGCTCGCCCTTAAGTACTACCCTTCTGCCGAAGAAGTCGAAGAGGAAATCGCCAAAGACATCAAGGGCGTCCAGCTCTACGAGATTTCGATTGAGCATCTTTGCGGCAAGCAGATTCAAGAAAAGTAAGCCCCTCAGCAGGCCTCATCAATAACAATATGGCCCGGTTCCAACCCTGAACTGCCTCAACAAGTTCCTGCGAGCTCACGGGTTTACTCAGGTGCGCGTCCATGCCCGCCTCACGCGAAAGCCTGCGGTCGTCGGCAAAGGCGTTGGCACTCACAGCGATAATCGGCGTAGTCGCGGCATCCTCGCGATCGAGTGCTCGAATTCGACGCGTGGCCTCAAGGCCATCGATACCGGGCATCATGATGTCCATCAACACCACGTCGTACTCGTACGGCGCGCTCGCGGCAAACATCTCGACGGCAGACTCGCCATCCTTAGCATGCGTCACGATGGCACCGGCACGGCTGAGCGTAAACTGCGCGATCTCGGCATTCAGATCGTTATCCTCTACGAGCAAAACGCGCAAGCCCTGGAGCGCATCGCCGTCTCCCGCATCCGCGGGAACTGCCTGAGGAATCTCGGAGCGGTCGCACTTCTCGAACGGCAGGCGAATGGTAAACGTCGTCCCCTGCCCCAAGACACTCGTAAAGCTCATGGTTCCGCCCATAAGCTCGACCAACTGTTTTGCGATAGGCGCGCCCAGGCCAGTTCCCGATGAAGCGCCTTCCACCTGTTGTTCCTCGCGGCAAAAAGGCTCGTAGAGGTGCTGTTGGAACTCCTCGCTCATGCCAATACCGTTGTCGGCGATCGTGTATTCATAGACGGGGACGCCATCCGCTGGCTCCACCTCGCGGCACACCAGGCGAACGTAGCCGCCCTGGCGGTTGTACTTGACGGCATTGCCGGCAATATTGAGCAACAGGCGCTTGAGGTGCGTCACGCTCACCCGCGCATAGGGATGATTAAGCGTCTGCTGGTCGCAGATAATTGTCACCAGACGCTCCTCGGCCTGGCGCTCAAGAATATCGCGCACCTCGTGGTTGAGGGTCACCAAGTTTGTGGGAACAAGCTCCAGGTCGACCTGCCCGCTCTCCAGGCGACTCATATCCAGGGCCTCGTTGGCAAGGTCGAGCAGTAGTCCCGATGCCGTCCAGATTTTTGAGCGGCACTCAGTCTGCTTTTGCAGATCGCCCACATTGGCATCGCCGACCTCGACCATGCCGCGAATGCCGTTGATGGGCGTGCGCAGATCATGGCTCATGCGGCGCAAAAACTCCGTCTTTGCAGAGTTGGCAGACGAGGCCTCACGCACTGCCTTTGCCAGCTTGTCGCCATAGTCGCGCTCCTGCTGCAGCAAGTCCGTCAAACGTCGACGATCAGCGCGGCGACGCACCATCACGACAACGGCTATAACACCGCTGTAGAGCACCAGCACGCCGGCAGCAACAGCCGCGACGACCTCAAAGTAGCGCCGCGCCGAGGCATAGGTGTACACGTAGAACCCGCGCGCTTTTCCAAATGTGCCCAAATACCACTCGCCGTTGGAGTTGACCAGTCGGACTTTGCCGGGCAGGCATCGATCCTTAATACCGTCGACAATAAAGACATCCGATGCGGGCAGATCGAATACGCCCAATATGGTGGGTTCAACGGCATTGGTCGCAACGACCTTGCCATCGCTTTCGATCACGATATTGCCACTGTCGTTGGTCTCATAACCACCGAGCAGGCTCTGCAGTTTGAGCGTATTGCTTGCAACTGCCTTCGCGCTCTGATGCCTTACCGCGACAACAATACCCTCGTCATCCCGCCGGGTCACGCAGCCAATGTCTGCGACCGAATCATCCGAAAGCGTAATGCGGGCGGTATAGGACTTAAGCGGATGGGCTGCCACCTCCAGCACGGGTGCTTCCTTGAGATACGTAGCGATCGACTCGTAGCCCACGCCATCCGTCGAGGACTCGGACACCAAATTGCCCGATGCGTCCGTCACGATCAGTGCGCTCACGTTGAACTGGTCGGCATATTGCTCCAGCGTGGCGTTATCCACCGAACCGTCGCGCTCCGTATCGCGCGCTGTCTCTCCGGCGATCTCCATAACGCGAATCAGGTTTTTGGTCGTATAGGCGCTATTGAATGCATCGTAGGAAAGGCTCTGCGTCGCCACGTAATCGACAACGTCGGCAAAGCGCTGCTCGGCTTGGGCCGTCGTGTAACCATAGCTCATCATGTCGGCAGCAACCGAGAGCGCTATCCCCAGCAGAGCGACAAGGAGCCATGCCCCTGCCGGACGATTGCCCCGCTCCTGAGCGGCGCGGTCGGGCACATCGATCATGACAGGCCCTCCATATTCAAAAATGGCGAAGGGTCATCAAAGTACTTTGACACCAGGCGTTCCATGGTGCCATCGGCAAGCATTTCCTGGTAGGCATGAGCGAGCTTGACGTCGATGCCGCGCGTATCGTTGATATCGAAAGCGGTGCCCAAACCGACCTCTAGCAGCGGCTCATCCAGAATGCGATACGTCACACCATAATCTTTTTCGTAGGTGAGCAGCGAGGACTCATGCGCGGCGATGGCATCGACCAGGCCTTCGACGAGCGCCGGGTTCAGGTATGAGCGGTCCGAAAAGCTGTAGAGCTCCTTGATCTGCGGAACGTTTTCATTTGTATGATTGAGCAAAATGTCCTCGGGCTTGGTGGTGGACTGGACCGCCACGACCTTGTCCTCAAGATCGGCAAGCGTGTAGATATCGCTCTGGGGATCGACTGCGACCACCTGGCGGCTCGCAAGGTACGGGCCGGCCCAACGATACTCGTTTTCGCGACCCGTCATGCTAAAGCTACCCATGACGCAATCGAGCTCGCCGCTCGCCAGCAGCTCTTCCTTCTTTTCCCAGTCAATCAGCTGGTATTTTGGCTTGTAACCAATGCGGGTCAAAGCCTCGGTCAATATCTCGACATCCAGGCCAACGATATCGCCGTACTCGTCGGTATACACAAACGGTGGATAGAGGTCGCTGCCAACGTTGAGCGTCTTAAGGCTGTCGTCTTTGGCCTGCGAGGTGTCCAGACCTTCTAATGCAGACGTCGAGGCTTCGCCATTACGCCCAGAACAGCCAGCTATCGCTACGACAAGGGCGCTCGCTACTGCAAGCACAACAAGCAACGATATGGCAACCGAGCGGCGAGGTCTTTTCATCGAGCTCCATACGATCCTGTTTACAGACTGAAATGGTAAGAAATAATAGCAAACAAAACCACACAAGTGCCCAATGGTTACAGACGTTTTACCATGCGGGGCCTTCCAGCCGACTTGGCAGAAGGCCCCACATGCAGTGCTCACTTACCGTGCATTAAAAACGTAGCGGTCCAGGCGGTCGCACGCTTCCTTTACGCGCGAAAGCGGCAGCGCCAGATTCACGCGAATGTGGCAGGGCCCGTGGAACGGACGGCCGTCCTGATACCCCACGCCCACGCGCGCCCCCTCGTCGAGCAGCCACTGAATATCGCGGCCATGCTCGCGGCACCACTCGGTGCAGTCCAGAAACACCATGTACGTGCCCTGCGGACGCGAATAGGACACGCCCTCAAAATGCTCGTCCACGTAATCGCAGAAGTACTCGATATTGCCGGCAAGCACCTGGTTGAGCTCGTCCACCCACTCGTAGCCTTGCGGCTGGTAGGCACCGATAAGCGCATGCATGGAGAGGACATTCATCTCGTTGTAGTGAGTCTTGTTGGACACGGCGCACACACGGTCGCGCAGTGTTTCGTTATAGATGATGTGGTAGCTGCCGACCAGACCCGCCAGGTTAAACGTCTTGCTGGGCGCGTAGAGGGCAACCGTGCGCATGCGAGCATCCTCACTCACCGACTGCGTCGGGATGTGCTTGTGTCCCGGCAGGATGATATCGGACCAAATCTCGTCCGAGATCACCACGCAATCGTGCTGGCGATAAATGTCCATGGCGCGCTCGATTTCGTCGCGCTCCCATACGCGGCCGCAGGGATTGTGCGGCGAGCAGAACACCGCGGCATGGATGTGGTTTTGGGCGAGTTTGCACTCCATGTCCTCAAAGTCCATGCGCCACACGCCCTGATCGTCGAGCTTAAGCGGGCTATGGACAATACGATAGCCCGCGGCCTCAATGGACTTGGTAAAGCCGATGTAGGTGGGGCTGTGGACCAGCACCGCATCGCCCGGCTGGACATACGCGCGCAGCGTCGACACGACACCGCCCAGCACGCCGTTTTCGTAACCGATATGTTCAGGGCGCAGGCCCTCGACGCCATTGCGGCGGCTCTGCCATTCGATGATGCGGTCGAAATACTCGGAGCGCGGATTGAAATAGCCAAACATGGGGTGCTGGGCGCGCTGAATGATGTGTTCCTGGACCGTGGGCACCGTGGCAAAGTTCATGTCGGCCACCCACATGGGAATGCGGTCGAAGCCCTCGTCGGGTGCGTTCGGGGCCATACCGGGGATCTCACCCCAAGAGTCAACGGCGATGGCGTCCATGCCGTGGCGGTCGATGATTGAAGTGAAGTCGTATTTCATGCTGGACTCCCGTGCAAAGTTGATTGTTTTGGTAGGCGTTATTGTCCACCAGCGTGGGCGGTTTTGGCGCGGGGTTTGGCGCTTAATTTGACGGGTGCGGACGAATGGCTGGTTAGTCTTGCGCGTCGTTGACGGCAACTACGGTTAGCTGGGTTTCATCGACCGTAAACGATATGTCGAGCCCGGCGTAAGCCAGATGATAGACGCGGTGTGGCTCGTGCTTGCTGCCCGCGCGGCGCGGGTCTTGGCGAAGGACCTCGACCAAGCCGAGGAGCTTTGCGGGCGGGACCATATCCTGCAGTGCTTGCGGAAACTCAACATCGAGCTCTTGCCACGGAGCATCCTCGATCCAGCCTCCGGTCGCATCCGGGTGGCAGTCCGCAAACGGAATGTAGGGCTTGATGTCGTAGATGGGCGTACCGTCGCGCAGGTCGGCCCCCAACACATGGATGATGGGGCCATCGTCGGTGAGCTCGACACGATCAAGCTTGACGCAGGTGAGCCCGATGGGATTAGGGCGAAACGGACTGCGCGTGGCAAACACTCCCACACGTTCGGCTCCGCCCAGACGCGGCGGGCGCACGGTTTTCGACCATTTTGCGTTGGTGCCGGACCTGTCCTGCGTTTTAGCGTCGACGGCAATATCCTTAGCCGTGCCGCCGGGCGTTCCGTTTTCGAAGCGCCACAGCAGCCACAGGTGAGAGAAGGAGTCCAGGCCCTCAACCGCTGCATTGGAGGCAAATTCCGGCTCAAAAAAGATTCGTCCCTGCAGATGGGGCGCCAAAAAGCTGTTGCGCGGAATGCCGAACTTCTGCGGCAGGTCGGTATGTATGCGTGCGATAGGTTCCATGCCGGTCATTGTACGGCATGGAGGCGTGGGGCGTTGCGCGCAATTCTTCGCCGCGGTCCCCCGTCGTGCAACCAACGGTTGCTTGGAAGGGCGCCTGCCGCCGCGTATGCTTAAGCCATCAACCAGCAGAAAGGAGCCGCTATGGCCTTTGCAGAAAAGCTCATTGCTGTCCGTCGCGCCCATCACCTTACCCAAGAGCAGCTTGCCGCTAAGCTCTTCGTCACACGCCAGGCCATCAGCCGGTGGGAGCGCGGCGAGGTCACACCGGGCATCGACATGATGAAGCTCATCGCCGCCGTAACCGGAGAACCGCTGTCCCACCTGCTCGAAATGCCTGAGCACTATTGCCAGAGCTGCGGCATGATACTCACGCCCGACGACTGCGGCACCGATGCCACGGGCACCGCGACCGATCATTACTGCAAGTGGTGCTACGACCACGGCAAGTACACCTATGACACCACCATGGAGGCAATGATTGAGGATTGTGCCCCGCGCCTGGCACAAAACACCGGCATGTCGCTCGACGAAGCCGTCTCGCTCATGGGCGCCGTCCTGCCGCAACTGGAGCGCTGGCGCACCATGCAGGAAAACGAGGCGCGCTACGGTGCCGAGGCGCGGGCGCGCTACGGCGATGAGGCTATCGATGCAGCAAACGAAGCGTTGCTGGACATGGACCCCGAGACATGGAACGACATGAAGGAACTTGAACGCGCTATTCTGGGCCAGCTCTCAATTGCCATGGGCATTGGCGACCCAGAGAGCAACGAGGCTCGTAAGCTTGTCGCGATGCATCGTCGCTGGATTGCTCTCAACTGGGGATGCGAGCCCCAAGACGAGGCGTACCTGGGCCTCGCCCACGGTTATCTTGCCGACCAGCGCTTTGTTGACTACTACGACAAGCCCTGCGCCACCGGAGCCACGGCGTTTCTGGTCCAGGCCATCGAGTCTTCGTTGACGCGCGCATAGACCGCGGCGGCTTTGGGTATTTCAATCAAAACCTCAACCGATTGGAGACCTATGGCTACTAATCACGAGCTCGCGCTGTACGTTATGACCGGCTGCCCGTATTGCTTAAAGGTCAAGCACTTTTTGGCCGATAACGGCGTGACCATTCCCGAGCGCAATATCTCGACCGATTCCGATGCCGAACAGACACTCATCGCCGTCGGCGGAAAACGCCAGGTTCCCTGCCTGTTCATCGACGGCAAACCACTCTACGAATCGAGCGACATCATCGCGTGGGTGCAGGAAAACCTGCTCTAGTACGCACGCTCTGTCCGTCCAGGGCCCCAACCCATACGACCCAAACATGTACACCAGCATCCAAAGTCGACATTTTTCGACATCTTTGGATGCTGGCGTACAGCTTTTTGGTAGTCATGGACGCTCTTGGCCGGCTAATTGTTTGAGGAGACCTTTGGATTATGGCTGTTTGACGCCTCTGGAAAGGTTTCCGAGAGGGCTGTGGTCAAAAAAGGGCAAATATGAGTACTGCTACCTGTTTAGTAGCAGCGATTTTGATCACTTCAGGAACTATTCAACGTTCCACTCGTCCGCAGACGACGTTATTTCTCCTCATATGTTCAATAAAAGTAGCTCTTAATGGGAACAAATCTCATCAGGAGCTACAATTTATAGCAAATAAATGCAACCATAATGGCAACAGTACTCATATTTGCCCTTTTTTGACCACGACCCTCCAGAATAGTCGCTGAGAGCGACACTAAATGACAAAATCCGACACTTGAACGTTCTTATATGAGTAGCCATTGAAGGACACCTAACGACTACTCCCATTCGCGACACACTGTGTCGCGAATTAAGCTGGCCCCATTACCGAAGACCAGTGAGAGCTCCTGCCCAGAATCTCAATAGCTTAATAAAGGGCTCCCCTCCGGAAGTTCAATGAGCATCCAAATTCCAAGCTGAAAAGCAAAGGAGTATCGAAGCCGTCAATGCTCATTTCCTATCGAACAGGCAGGTCAAAACAAGCTAATTAGCCCGATGAACTGCTTGTATTTTTGTCTACAAAATTGTATACAAAAAGAGAATCCGAGAACCGGCGCTCGACATTATGTCGATCGATAGGAGGCGCCATGGATGCTAAGCAGCTCGAAAAGATGATGGGGTTTGCTCCCGGAGAGTTGAAGAAAGCCGCGGAAGCCTACGAAAAAGATGAGTGGCCGAAAGGTCACACCATCAAGTTGGGAAGGCCACCAATCTCCGATGAGCCGAGCGTCGTTATATCAGCACGTGTGGGCGAATCGATTCTTGAGGCGTTTGACGAAAAAGCCAAACGCCATGGGCAAACACGCACGGAGCGGCTCAGAGAGCTCATTACACTTGATGCACTGATTGCCTAGGCCCGCTCCCCCGTCGGACCCAAACATGTACACCAGCATCCAAAGTCGACATTTTTCGACATCTTTGGATGCTGGTGTACATGTTTTTGCTACATAGTCGTTGGGGACGTCCTTAAATGACCAGTCGTTAAAGAACGCCCCCGATGACTAGTTAGCCGTGGAAGCGAGCTGTGGGTGCAAGCGGCTGTTCACGAAAGACGCGCTCGACGGCAGCGCGGTATTCGTCGACCTTTTTGGTCTTGCGTACGATCTTGTGGACGGTAGCGGGATCAGCGAAAGCGCACTTGGCGTAGAACCACCACTCCTTCATGCGGAAGACCGCATTGCCGCCAATCTCTTCTGCATATGCCGCAAACAGCGTGTCGTGGAAGCGCTGCAGCTCAGCAGCCGTTGCAGCAGGGCCGCCCTTGACCATGCGAGCCAGAGCGGGGTTCGCGAGCAGGCCACGCCCCAACATCACATGGCGCGTGCCGGGATAGGCCTCCACCAGCGCGTCCATATCCTCAAGATCAAAAATGTCACCGTTATAGGCCACGGGGAACGGCGCACGCTCCAGCGTCTCGCCATAAAACTCTTTGCGCGGCAAGCCCGTATAGCGGTCCTTCTGTACGCGCGGATGCACGATCAGCTCTGCCAACGGCATGCGGCAATACAGATCGAGCACGCGCTCGTATTCGTCGTCATTCTCCAGCCCCAGCCTGGTCTTTACCGACACCGGCAACGGCGACCGCTCGCACACATCGCTTAAGAACGCCTCGAGCTCGTCGAGATTGCGCAAGAAACCCGAGCCCTTGCCCTTGGCGACAACCGTTCCCGAAGGGCAACCCAAGTTGAGATTGACCTCGCGGTAGCCCATGTCGGCGAGCACCTGTGCCGCCCACACAAACTCGTCCGCGTTCTTGGACATCAGCTGAGGCACCACGTTGAGCCCCTGGTTATTGGCAGGATCGATCTCCTTAAACGCCTTGCCGCCAAAGCGGTTTCCCACCCGCGGCGGCGGCAAAAACGGCGTGTAATAGCAATCGAGCGCACCGAAGCACTCCGCATGCACGCGACGGAACACATGCCCGGTAATCCCCTCCATAGGGGCCAGCGAAAGGATCATCTACTCTTCTCTCATATCAACACAACAAAGGGGCCGTCCCTTTGTCACATGCATTATGCCTTGCGCTTCAGGCGATTCACAAGGAAGAGGTAGCTACTGAACGATGACCACCCTCCAGCCGCACCCCATACAACGAGGTTTAATACTTTTCCCGAGAAGTGAACGAGTGAAAACGGGCCCCCGAAGCATCGGCACTTTCGAGATGCAATTTCCTGCGGTTTTGCCAGCCAAATCCTGCGGGTTTGACGTCTAAAAATGTCGATGCTTCGGAGGTCCAAGTATGGCCGTTCACTTCTCGGAAAAGTATTAGACCTCGATTTACATGCCACTCAATGTGACAAAGTGGCTGCTCCTTTGTCACATTCGATGAAAAAGGGCACCGATGTTAGTCGATGCCCCAAAGCGGCTGCAGGTTAAGCCCTACAGCGTATGTCTAAGACGAATCGAACTATTCGTCCCAGGAGAGGTTCTTACCAGTCTTTTTTGCCAGCAGCAAGAACAGGCCGATAATAACGTTGCATGCGATGCAGAAGATGAAGACGCCCTGGAAGGAGCCGACAAGCTCATAGACCTTCATCATAACGGGCATGCCAAAGGCGCCGACGATATAGCCCACGGAGCAGATCAGCGCGAAGATGCGACCGAAATCGCGGGAGCCAAAGACATCCATAACCAAAACGGTCAGGGCAGTGCCAGCGATGACGTACATTACGTCGTTCACGCCTGCTGCGAGGATGCTGAGCGTCGAGTTGCCGCTGCTCATCATGAGCATGACAAAGGAGAGGATGGAGACAGCGAGCCAGCCCAGAATGGCCTTCGTGCTGCCGAACCTATCGCAAGTGGTGCCGACGATCGGATTGAGGAACAGATCGAAGAGCGATGCAGCGGATACCATGAAGCCGCCCACCATGGGGCTAAAACCAACCTCGGAAGCATACGTCGGGAAGAGCTGGTTCATGCAGCAAGTGAGCTGAACGAGACAGAGGAAGCCGATGCAGAAGAAGAAGGCAGGCGACTTAATGGCGCGCGCATAGCTAACGCCACGCGTGCTATCCTCGGTCGTCTCCTCGGTCTCGGTGACCGTCTCGCCCTCGACGTAGCCATAGGGCAGCATGCCCTTGTCCTGAGGCTTATAGCGAATAATCAGGACGGAAGCGGGGAGAATGAGCACGGCGGAGACGCCAGCGAGCACCAGATAGCCAGTCCTCCAGCCAGCGGCCTCGATGACAGAGGTGATGACGGGGCTCATGATGAGCATGTAAATCGAGTTCACTGCCCAAGCGAGACCGATTGCCAGGCCACCAGATTTTTTGAACCACTGGTCAATAACGTCGGACATGGCGACGCCGGTGGTGAAGGCGAAGCAAACGCCAATCAGGGCGCCAGCGGCGATGAACATCCAGACTTCGGTGTAGAAGGCCATGCCTGCGCCGGCAGCAAGCAAAATAAGCTCGACAACGGGGAGCCAAACCTTGCCAACGACCTTGGGAATGAGTTTTCCGACAAACGGAAGAGCTGCCGCAAGACCAATGAGCGTTGCGGTGAAGTAATACGAGAAGATGGAATAGTCAAACCCGAACTCCTCGCACACGGGTGCGACGAAGGAGCCCGCGATGACGCTATAGGATCCGGTCGTGCCGGCAGACATAAGGCCGAGCGCGATTACGAGAACCCATGCGTAAACCTTGCTGCTCTTTAACTTTGCATTTTCCATTGATACAGCTCCTAGAGACCCAGAAGGGCACACATAACGGCCTTGATGGTGTGCTGACGGTTCTCTGCCTCACGGAAGATGACCGAAGCGTTGGCCTCAAAGCACTCGTCGGCAATCTCAAAGCCCTCGGTGATGATTTCGCGATGGAGGTCGTTCTTGCACTGGTCGAGGAGCATTTTGCCGACACGGTGATCTGCGTTATGGACAGAGGGAAGCTCATGCATGCAGAAGATGTCGGGATTGTTGGTGCGCTTGCACAGCTCGCTGGTGACGCGATAGGGGTACAAAGACTCGGCATCGCCCAGCCAGGAGTTGTAGTCGTCGGGATCCAGAACCTCTTCGCCGCACTCGGGGTTGATGTAGCGCCACTCCTCGGTAACGATAACGTCAACGCCATCCAGGGCATCGAGGTCAGAGGTGATGGTAAAGGTCCTATTGGGAGCGTACTTGGCGTAGCAGGCCTCCACCTCTTCGATCATTTCCTTGCACATCTGATGACGGAGGTCGTCGGGGCCGATGGCGAGGAAGTCCATGTCGAGCATAGCGCACAGACGGCCATACCACACTGGGGCGCCGGCGCAGTTGCCAACGAAAGCCATCTTCTTGCCGCGGCTCGTACGCAGACCGCCCCATTGCTCTTCCATCGTAAGAGCGTCAGCGAGCATCTGAGTCGGGTGATCGCCGAGAGTAAGGGCATTGATGACCGGGATGTCAACCAGGTCGGCGACGTCATAGAGGAACTGCTCGTCCTTCTGTGCGCGGTAGACGATGAGATCGTACATGCCGTTAAAGACGCGCATGGCATCCTTGACGGTCTCGCAGTCACCCATGTGGGAGTTGGTCAGATAAGTGAAGCCCATGCCCAAATCATTGCAGGAGGTCTCGAATGCGCAACGAGTACGGGTCGAGCCCCACTCAAAGTTGGCGAGGACGTTTTTGCCGGGGAAGTAGCGCTGGTCGACACCAGACTTCTTCTGAGCCTTAAGGTTCCAGGCAAGATCGATGAGATAGCGGAAATCCTCGGAGGAGAGATCATGGATGTTGATGTAGTCGCGACCGCGGAGGCTGTTGTTCATGCCTATTTCCTTTCGAATTATTATCAAAATTATTGTTGAATGTGTCCCCGAGGAAAACACGGATATCCCTCGGGGAGCGGTACATGTGGCGCCTAAGCCAAAGAGCGCAGGCTCTAAGGCTCACTAACGACTGGCCGCCACGTCCTTAGTCCAGCAGTGCACGCCGCCGCCGGACAGGTTAAGCGCGAGGGAATCAATCATGATGACTTTGCGATCGGGGAAGCAGCTCTCAAGAACTGCCTTGGCCTGCTCATCCTTCTCTTTCACGACCTCGCTCATGCCCTCGTGGTAATAACGCTGGCCAAGAACGACGCCGTTGCAAATCAGGAAGTTGCAGTAGCTCGCTGCGGCGTAGAAGTGGACGGGGCCCTCGGGCCAGGGGGTGCCATCCATAAACTTGCCGCCCATTTCGTCGATGAAGCCCTTATAGAGCTCGTAATCTTCATCGCCAGGGGCGATAACGACTTCAATAGGCTCGGCGGTGGGCATACGAACGATCTCGAAGGGCTTGCCCTCCCAGTCCGTTTCGTTGCTCAGGATCTCGTAGGCTGCCTCAATGCGGCGACGAGACTCTGCTCCAGCCTTGCTCGAGGCTGCCTCTTCATCGGACACCTCGGCAAGAAGAATCTTGTTCGGAGTGATAAAGCGACACATCTCATCAATGTGAGCTGCAAAGCTCATGCCAAAGACGGGAGTTCCGTCTTCCTTCTCGTCGAGGATGCCCAGTCGATAGTCGTCGTCCTCGAGCATAGGCTGCGGAAGCCAGATAACCTTGTTGAGGTTGTAGATGCGCTTATACTCGGCCTCTACTTCCTCTTTCGTGAACTCGGGATTACGCTTGCGGCATTCCGTGTCCTCGATGGCGATCAGAGTGCCGTGACCGTCAAACTCGCGGTCACCGCCCTCCGAAACCATTTCGGAATTGACGATATCGAAGCAACCGAGCGCAACCGCCATGTGAACGGCTGCCTTACGTGCGGACTGGCACTCCGGGGAGTTCTTGTCCCACACGCCGTAATAGGTCCAAGCGGGGTTGACCATATAAGAATGGCCCTTGTCGTCGACCATGATGCTGGGACCGTTGTCGCGGACATAGAAGTTGGAGTCTTCGAACTGCGTGATCTCGATGCGATCGAGATCAACCCCCTCCTCCTTCAGGCGCGAGCAAGCCTCCTCATAGGAGCCGGGGGTGCCGCAATTGAGGTTGACCGTAACGTCGCCATACTCGAGCAGAGCCTTGATCACGTCAACGCAGGGCTGGCGGTTATCGTAGCCCTCTGCACGGATGTAATCGGGAAGCCATGTCACATAGACGTTGGAGCGCTTCTCGAACTCGCCCGGCATACGATAGTTCTCGTACATGGTTGGTCCTTCCGTCGGGTTTCCCGCGATGCTGTCCGGCCGCGACAATAGCGGGGTTTCACCTGCTATAGTACTACTATACCTACCGTTCGGTAGATAATTTTGAATAATTGCCGCTCGCCTACTGATACATACCGTTCGCCGTATATAGTGGTCATGTTTGGACACGAATTGATGTTCCGTTGCCATCCTTAATAATGTTGGTAGTGCGGAAGTGATTTGCAATGGAGAAATGCAGCGTGAGCACAAGAAAAAAAATATTGGACGCAATGTACGATCTTGTGGCAGAAGTCGGTTATGACAAAGCGTCTATCGGAAAGATTTGCGACTTTGTCGGTATATCCAAGCCGTCGGTGTACTACTACTTTCCCTCAAAAGAGGAGATTTTCACTACGCTCTTGGACAGCATGTTTCCGACCATTGACTATCAGCGCGACTACTCGCTAATAGTCGATAGGGACGGGTTCAAGGCCGCGCTTATCGAGCTCGGCAATTCAGTTATAGGTGGCTATCGAAGCGATGAAAAGCGCCGGCGCGTGCTGGCCGAGGTTAGCGTTCAAGCAAATCGAATTCCTGCAGTTCAGGAACGTCAAGCGACGGCGACCAAACGAACCATGGATGCGCTTAAAGACATCCTTCTTCATGGTGTAGAGATTGGCGCGTTTTCCGATAGCGCCGACGTAATGCTCTACGTACAAATTCTTTATACCGTTCTGGAGGGAGCAAGCAATACGGTCGCTCAAGGTGAGGATATTGATGAGAAAGCGGTTTGGGCGGGAATAGTCGAGCTTATGTTCAAATAAACCAGCCAAGCTGAAGCGCATGTTGGCACCCATGGTGCCTGCGGGCAACCTTTAAAACGAAAACAGGGGTCGACTCCAGTCTGGCTTGGAGTCGACCCCTGTTGCGTGGCAATCTATGCCGATGCAAATCGGCGCTTATTACTTTTCAGCAGCCTTATTGAGAAAGCCGGAAACGATAGCAAACGCAGCAATCATAAGGTTGCAGGCAATGCAGAAGATAAATACTCCCTGGAATGACCCTGCCATGCCGTAAACCTTCATCATGACCGGCATTCCAAAAGCACCGACGACATAGCCCGCTGAGCAAACGATCGAATAGATCCTTCCAAAATCGCGTGATCCAAAGAGCGAGAGGAGAAGCATCGGCATTGCGGTTCCAACGATGGCGAACATGACATCGTTTACACCAGCTGCAATGATGGAAACGGTCTCATTGCTTCCGCCAATGATAAGAAGCAGGAATGAAAGAATGCTGACACCTGTCCATGCGACCGTTGCTTTAATAGCGCCAAGCTTGTCGCATGTTTTGCCCACGAAGGGATTTAGGAAGATATCGGAGAGTGAAGCTGCCGAGACCATTAAGCTTCCTACGATAGGATTGAAACCGACCTCGCTTGCATAGGTTGGAAACAGCTGGTTCATGCAGCAGGTGAGCTGCGCCACGCAAAGCAAGAGGACACAGAGAATAAAAGACGGCGTTTTCGCGGCATCGCGGAGTGCCATGCCCGAAAGGACATCTTCCTGCTCATCGGCGCTGCAGCTCTCATGGGTTTCGGAGGCGGTCTCTCCGTACGGAAGCATATTGCGATCAGAGGGGTTAAGGCGAATGATAAATGCGCTTGCAGGCAAAATCATAGCTGCAGAAACGGCCGCAAGCACGATGTATCCCGTACGCCAGCCTTGCTGCTCGATGACCAGTGTAATGACAGGACTCAATAACAGCGTGCAGAGAGAATTAACGCCCCAAGCGAGGCCGATGGCGAGACCGGACGATTTGCTGAACCATTGGTCAATGACATCGGACATGCAGACGCCCGTTGTAAACGAAAAGCAGATGCCGATCACTGCGGCGGAGACGGTGAACATCCAGACCTCGGTGTAGAACGCCATTGCGGCGCCGGCGGCAATAAGGACGAGTTCAATGCAAATATGCCATGGTTTGCCGATTACTTTTGGAATGAAGCGACTCAAAAGCGGAAGCCCAAGCGCAAGGCCAAGAAGAATCGCGGTGAAATAGAAAGAAAAAGAAGTGTAGTCAAAGCCCAGATCTTCACATACTGGAGCAACGAATGAGCCGGCAATAATGCTATATGTGCCAGTTGTTCCGGCGGACATTAAGCCGAGCGCAATAACGACGACCCAAGCAAATGCGCCGCTTTCACGGAGACAATCTTTTTTGGCTGGTGTGGTGAGAGTCATGGTTGCTCCATTTCTATCGGCAATACATCCTATATGCCTACCGATAGGTATATAAACCAGAGGACTCTTCGTCAAGCATTAAGCGGGGAGGGGGAGTTCTTAACCTGCCGAACGGTAATTAGACCCCGTTTTCGCAAGGGTCTCAATGTGACAAAGGGACTGTCCCTTTGTCACATTATTCGGAGCGCAGGGCTTCGACGGGGTCCTTCTTGGATGCGCTACGGGCCGGCAGCAGGCCGGCAACAACCGTCAGCAGCACCGAAATTGCAATGAGCACCAGCGCATCCTGCACGGGCAGACTCATCAGGTTGGGGACCTGTTTGGCCGCAAGCGCCCAGGCATTGACCGGGAAACTCACGAGCACCACGACGACAATGGCAAAGACGCCGGCGATGAGGCCCTCGATAAAGGTCTCGGCATTGAATACGTTGGCCACGTTGCGCTTCGACGCACCGATTGCGCGTAGGATGCCGATCTCCTTCTTGCGCTCCAATACGCTGATGTAGGTGATGATGCCGATCATGATGGAGCTCACCACCAGGCTGATACTCACGAATGCGATGAGCACCAAGCTGATGGTGTTCACGATGTCGGTCACCGAGCCCATGATGATGCCCATGTAGTCGGTGTACGAAATTGCCCGATCATCGTGGCCAGCGGCTTTGACCTGCTTGTTGTACGCATCGATGTGATCGAGTACGCGCTCCTTGGCCTCAAAGTCGCGCGGGAAAATCTTAACCGAGATGGGGTCTGCCTCATCCGCATAGCCCAACGTGGTCAGATTGTTGTCGTAGGTGAGCTTCGAAGCCTTGGCATAGCTCATCATGAGCGAACTCAGGTCCTCGGCGTCCATGTTGAAATGGATGGCGCGGGCAAAGGCGCTCGCATCCACACGCATAGCGCTCGCTAGGTTGGCAAAACTCGACGACATCTGCGTCGCCATCTGGCCCATGAGCCCTGCTGCGCCTGCCCTGAGCTGAGCTGACACCGTCGCCGCAATCTGATCGCTGATCGACTTCATCACCTGATCCATAGCCTGCTGCAGATACGGAGCCAGCTGCTTTTGCACATAGTCGGTCATCGCCTGCTGCAGGCGCTCGGCCAGGGCATCGCCGCCGAGCGCTTTGAGCTGGGCCAGGATTTGCTGGGCTGCCGTATCACTCTCAAGATACGCCGAGAATGCGGCAGCAAGCTTTGACGCGTCCTTAAGATCATCGGGTGACAGCGCCCTAAACTGATCAGACTGCAAAAAGCTCTCAAACAGCTGGTTGGCTAGCGTTCCCACCTGCTGCATTTGCTCGGGCGTGAGTTCCAGGCCGTCAAAGATGCCCGAGAAATCTGGAGCCGGCGCTTTGGCCATGATGTCACCAAAGTCGATGTCCTTGCCAACGCCCGAAAGATCAATATCCAGGCCCGACAGATCGACGCCCGAAAGATCAATGCCGTCGCCGGCAACACCCGAGAGTGCAGACGCATCAAACGAGAACGCGCTCTTGAGCGCCGCCTCGTCCACGCTGAACATGCTGCCCAGATCCACGCCTTGTTTGGCCTCGCCTTGCAGTTCATCGAAAGACTTGCCCGTAAAGACATCCGTCTCGGGGTGGGCGAGTTGTTCCTGCACAATCTGCGAATCGGCAGCGCGCTCCATAAGCTGGCGAGTCAGCGCATGCGTATAGGCAATGCCCGGGGACAACGCGCTCGCGTTGGCCGTCTCGTTGGGTCGCACCACGCCCACAATGTGCACGTCGATACCGTCAGCAACCTTGGCTGCCATAAAGTCGGCGTCGCCAGACATGTCAGTCCACATGCCGGTCTCTTCGTTTTTGCGATACGCATCAGCCGGCGACAGCACCTTAAACGTGGTAGACAGCGCATCGTCGTAGGTAAAGTCGGTGCCGGTCTCGGGCGTTTCGACCCCACCGTCAGCCGTCATAGCGCTGTTTACCAGATCGTTGAGCTCATCGATATCCAGCGCACCGATGCTATAGAGCGTATAGTCGCCCACCGTGCCGCGGCTCGAAAGCACCATCACGGCTTCGTTGGCAGACGTGGGCCAATGACCGGCGACGACATCGTACTGGCTGTCGAGCAGGCTCTGGTCGTCGATCATCTCGTTGAAGACCGAGGTCCCCATGGATTCCATGCTCACCGTTGCCGCCGAGCTCGCGCCTCCGCTCATAGCCTCGGTCATAGCGTTGGGAACAAGCCGGACGGGCTTCTCATCGCCCTTGCCGGCACGATAGACAACCGGCGATACACCGTAGCCGTACTGAATGGCGTTGACTTCTTTATCGATGCCGTCGCCCCCGTCATCGAGCCACGCCTTAAAGCTCGTCATGTCGTTGGACTTTACGCTCGCAAACATATCCTTTACGGCCGTGACCACGGGAATCTTATCGGACTTCTCGACCGAATCGTCCTCGCTGTCGGAGGCGCTGCTCGCTCCCCCGTCATCCTCTGCAGTCCCCTGCCCGCCCATCATGGACGACAGGTCGTAATCCTGCTTGGAGATGGTAAGTGGATAGCTCGAGAGCGTATCCTCCTCGACCTTTTTGATGTAGTTGTTCACACCGTTTGAGAGCGCCAGAATCGCCGCGATACCGATAATGCCAATCGAGCCCGCAAAGGCCGTCATGGCCGTACGGCCCTTTTTGGTCATGAGGTTGCGCGCCGAAAGCCCCAACGCCGTCACAAAGCTCATCGAGGTTTTGCGTGTGGGCTTGGCTTCGCGACGCGCAGCCCCAGCGGCGTCAAAGGGATCGGAATCGTCGGTGATTTTGCCGTCCGCCAGGTTGACGATGCGCGTGGCGTATTGGTACGCCAGCTCGGGATTGTGCGTGACCATGATGACCAGGCGGTCGCGCGCAACCTCCTTGAGCAAGTCCATGACCTGCACAGACGTCGTTGAGTCCAGGGCGCCGGTCGGCTCGTCTGCCAACACGATCTCGGGATCGTTGATTAGGGCGCGGGCAATAGCTACGCGCTGCATCTGTCCGCCCGAAAGCTGGCTCGGGCGTTTGTTCACATGCTCGCCCAGACCGACCGACTCGAGCGCCTCGCGCGCACGCTGCCGGCGCTCGGCATGACCCACACCCGTAAGAGTAAGCGCCAGCTCCACGTTTTCCAAGATGGTCTGATGCGGAATGAGGTTATAGCTCTGGAACACAAAACCGATGCGGTTATTGCGGTAGGCGTCCCAGTCGCGGTCGCGGAAGTCCTTGGTCGAAATGCCATCGATCAGAAGGTCGCCCGAGTCAAAATGATCAAGCCCGCCAATGACGTTGAGCATCGTAGTTTTGCCCGAACCCGAAGGGCCCAGAATGGCCACGAACTCGTTATCGCGAAAGGCCAAGCTCACGCTATCGAGCGCCACCTGCGTAAACGACTGCGTGACGTACCTTTTGCAAATATCTTTGAGCTCCAGCATGGACGGCAACCTCTCCCGCGCAGGCGCACTCGCCCGCTCTCCCCCGCCGTTCGTATTCGACGCGTTTGTCCTACTCTATTCCCATTTTTTGCCGACACCAGTGAGGAATGTAACGAACCGGGCAAAAACGAACGGGACGGCACGCCACACAGCGCACCGTCCCGCACACAACATCGACAATGTGACAAAGGGACTGTCCCTTTGTCACACTACGTGTACTCAGCCTTTACTGCTCGCTCTTCGCCAGCGCCTGGTCGATAAGCTTGTCGAGCGCCGCGCGCTGCTCGGCGGAGCTGATGGCGCCCACGATGGGCTCCCCTACGATGTTGCCGTTCTGATCAATAACGTAGGTTGTCGGGAACGAGAACAGATTTGACGTAAACTTGCCGGCCTCGCTATCCGACTTGAACCAGATGTTCTTATATGTCACGCCCTTCTTGCTCAGCACGTCCTTGGCATCTGCAATCTCGTCCTTGTTGCCATCGAGCGTAAAGGAATTGACGCCCACGACCTGGCCACCCTTCTCGGCAAGCTCCTTATTCAGGTTCTCAAGATCGCCCAGCTCGCCCACGCACGGCTTGCAAGTGGTAAACCAAAAGTTCATAACGGTGACCTTGTTCTTAGAGAACAACTCGTCGCTGCTCACGTCGTTGCCGTCCAGGTCCTTGCCCGTAAAGCTAGGGAACTTCGTCGCCTCGCTCGAAGCATCGGCGCCAGCCGTCATACCCGCAGCCGAAGCATCGACACTCTCGCCTGCGCTCGGCGTGCTTCCACAGCCGGGAAACTTCTTTTCCAGGCTCTCGAGCTTGTCCTCAATCTCCTTTATCTGCTGCGCGCCGGCCTTGAGCGTCTTGAGCTCATCTGCTGTAAACTCATCCTTGGCGCCGTCGATGGTCTTGAGTAGGAAGTCGCCGTAATTGCTGCCGTCCTCAATCATTGTCGACTCTTTATTTGCTGCGTTGAATACCTTTTCCCACAGCGCATTATCGCTCGAAAGGATATCGTTCTCCTTCTGCATGAGCTTCGCATACAGCTCGGCGGCCTCGTCGGCGTTGGCTGGATCTTGCGCAATGAGCTCCGCGATCTTAGGATCGGAGCTCGCAGATTCGCTCGCATTGCCACCGGGCGCCGAACATGCCACAAGGCACAAGGCCAATACCGGCACCATAAACAGGGCCGCAATCTTAGAAAGCTTCATAGTCATTCCTCCGTTTTGTCGAAGCTTGTTTACTTTTTATCAGCGGTCAAGGGAAGCTTTTCCGCCGACACATCCAGGCCATAGCGATAGCTGATGGCATCGACGGGACAGGCCCCGATGCACTTTCCGCACCGGATACATTCGGCATGATTGGGCGCGCGGACCACATCAACGTCCATCTGACAAACCTTTGAGCACTTGCCGCACGAGACACATTTGCACGCGTCAACCTGAATCCCCAACAAGGACACCCTATTCATGAGCGCATAGAATGCGCCGAGTGGGCAAATCCATTTGCAGAAGGGGCGGTAGAACAAAACGCTCAGCACTACCACGGCAATGAGAACGGCAAGTTTCCAAGTAAAGAGATGTCCCAACGCAGATCGAATGCCGGCATTGGCGATGGCCAGCGGAATGGCGCCCTCGAGCACACCCTGCGGACAGATGTACTTGCAAAAGAATGGGTCGCCCATGCCCACGTCGTTAACCACCAAGACGGGCAGCAGCACCACGGCAAACAGCAGCACGACGTACTTGATGTACGTGAGCGGCTTGAGCTTTTTTGTGGAAAACTTTTTGCCGGGAATCTTATGAAGCAGCTCCTGCAGCCAGCCAAACGGGCACAGAAAGCCGCATACAAAGCGTCCCAGCAGCACGCCGAGCAAAATGAGCGTACCGGTAACATAGTAAGAAAAGTTGAACTTGGATGAACCTACCACCGACTGGAACGACCCGATGGGGCACGCACCCGATGCCGCGGGGCACGAATAGCAGTTAAGCCCAGGTACGCAGACTGTTTTTCCCGCGCCCTGATAGATGCCGCCTTTGGCAAAGTTTGGCAGGTGAATGTTGGTGACGAGCGTCGCCGCCGCCTGAATGAATCCGCGAAATCGAGCCAAAACATGCGACGCAGTGTTTTCTCTTTTATCCAATTCCGATACACTCCAAGCACAGCCTAATCGCTTTGGCCAGCACGGCATCCGCCTCGCCACGCATAACGCCAAAGCACACCATGGCAATTCCGACGATCAACAAAGCGACCTGTACCACGGGTTTTACCGCTTTGAACAACCTGACCACTCCTTTCGTTACGCGACCATTGGACCATATCGGCTATAAAATCCGTGTTAAGCGCGATTTGAAATGGCAAGGAGACTGTTATGCGTATTTTGATCGTCGAGGACGAGCGGGCGCTGTGTGACGCAATCGCGCGCAGCTTGCGAAACTTGGCGTACAGCGTCGACTGCTGTCACGACGGACAGGAGGCGCTCGACCTACTGGACGTTGAGGCCTTCGACCTCGTGGTACTCGACCTCAACCTTCCCCGCATCGACGGCATGACCGTGCTCAGGGAACTTAGGAAAACTGACTGCGAGACCAAGGTACTGATTCTGTCCGCACGCGGCGAAGTATCCGATAAAGTCGCCGGACTCGATGCCGGTGCCAACGATTACCTCACCAAGCCGTTCCATCTTGACGAGCTTGCGGCAAGGATTCGCAGCCTTACCCTCAGACGCTTTACACAAAGCGACATAGTTTTATCCTGCGGAAAGCTCCGCTTTGACACCAAGGCGCGCATCGCTTCCGTGAACAGCGAGGCTTTATCTCTTACGCGCAAGGAAACGGGAATCTTGGAATACCTGATGCTTAATCAGGGGCGACCGGTAAGCCAAGAGGAACTTATCGAGCACGTTTGGGATAGCAGCGTGAACAGCTTTAGCAACGCAACCCGCGTTCATATCTCGTCGCTCCGAAAAAAGTTGCGCAGCGCTTTGGGATACGACCCGATTCGCAATCGGATTGGAGAGGGCTACGTTATGGAGGACAGTGAATGAAAAGGCTTTCGCTGCAATGGCGCATAACGATCATGACGGCGTTGCTCACGTGTGCGGCGTGCGTGCTAACGAACTGCTTGGTCGGCTATACGGGCATGCGCTACATGGATGCCATCGGCAGCGACATCTCAGCCTTTAACGCTACCGGTGTGGATTCGCCCCAGGCGTTTGACCCGACAAAAACAGCCCTCGATGACGAGGTCACGATCGTCGTTAACGACGCACAGGAATCTTTTGGCGCGACAGCTTGGTGCATCACGGCTGGAGTCACGCTCCTTGGCGGCGTGCTGGCATACTTTGTGAGTGGCCACGCGCTCAAGCCGCTACGGGTTTTTGCCGCCCAGGTAGAGCGCGTGCAGCCTGACAACCTAAGCGAAATCAGACTCAGCGAAGATGTGCCCGCCGAGCTACAACGATGCAGCGCCTCTTTCAACGACATGATCGCCCGTCTTGGCGAAGGGTTCTCTGCACAGCGTCAATTTACCGGCAACGCCGCGCACGAGCTGCGAACCCCGCTCGCCCTTATGCAGGCACAGATCGAACTGTTTGTCTCCGAGCGCTCCAACTTACAACCCGAAACAGCCGAGTTGCTCGGCCTGCTACAAGAACAAACTGAGCGAATGTCGCGGATGACCAAGGTGTTGCTCGAGATGAGTGAGCTCCGCAGCGTTCCTTGCGAGGACGATGTTGAACTTGGTCCCTTGTCCGAAGAGGTCCTCACCGACCTTGCGCCACTTGCCGAGAATAAGGGCATAGCCCTCAATTGTGCTGGAGACGCTTTAGTAATCGGGAACGATGCGCTCCTCTATCGGCTGGTGTTTAACTTGACCGAAAACGCCATCCGTTACAGCCGCTCCGGCTCGACTGTCAACGTCTCCATCAGCGACAGCGACAGCCATGTGCTCCTGCGAGTCAAAGATGAGGGCCCGGGAATACCCAAGCAGTACCGTGAGAGCATCTTCCAACCGTTCTTTCGCCTAGACAAATCCCGCAGCAGGGCATACGGCGGCGCAGGACTCGGACTAGCGCTCGTTTGGGAGATTGCAGCGCTTCACGGTGGCACGGTAGAGGTCGAAACAAGTTCCGAGAACGGGACTACCATGCTCGCGACCCTTCCAAAACGATCCGCAGCGTTAACCGAACAGTAAAACGAAAGGGGTCCCGAGCAACAGGAGTACAATTGCTGCATTGTTGCCACCTGATGGGAGATGGAAGATGGACTGCGATGGCTACCCATGCGTTCCCATGCCGTTGATGTGCACCGCCTTTGTGCCGGGGCAGATTGACACCGCGGTTGCAGGCATTTCCGACCCCGATTCGCACGCCATTGCCACGGCAGAAGCGCTGTACTTTCGCGGACAGGCCGCCCTCGCTGCCAAGACGGTGCGCCCCTATCTTGACGCCACCGATCCCGCGCTGCGCTATTCCGCATGCTTTATCTGCGGATACGCCAGTCTGTCGCTCAACCGTATCGCCGACGCCCGCCGGTGCCTTGCTGGCATCCTCGATACGCCAACTGACGAGGAATCGCTCGCCGACCACGCCATGCACATCCTGTTCGCCTCGGCCGCAAGCGTCCTGCTACACTTGCCTTCCCCGTATTCTGCCGAAGAGTTTTATCCGCTTGCGGCGCATCTACCCGAAGGCCTGCGCTTGTTCGCCAGCTACGTGATGGCGCACGCCTTGTATCTGCACGGCGAATACGGCCGCAGTCTGGGCATGGCGGAAAACGCCCTGATCATGAAACAGGGAAGCTATCCGATCTCGGAACTGTTCCTGCACCTGGCAGCCTCCATGGCATGCATGAGCCTCAAGGACATCGACGCCGCAAAAGCGCATTTTGGAGCCACTTGGGACATTGC
>CAJLCM010000001.1:0-75720 GCA_905205145.1 uncultured Collinsella sp. | reverse complement strand
GAAGTTTTTCGCTCAGAGCCGCACGGGCAAACTCACTTGGCGTCATCCCCTCGGCAGCCGCCCGTCGACGAATGGCCTCCTTCATTCCCAAAGGAATCTTGACCGACAACGTTGCCGTCCCCTCACCTGAGAGCGGGGGCCGTCCATGCACGATCCCACCAACGGTATGTTCGCCATCCGGAAACTCTCCGCGCTCGTACGACTCGCACCACGCGTCAATCATTTCATCCGTTACAACCTGACCATTAGCGGCCGTATACGTCTTGCCCATCATCGACCCCTTTGCCGAGCCCGTTCAATCTCCTGCCAAAATTTCTTCTGGACTGGAGACAAGGCATGAATGATAAGCCACCCACGGACAAGCTCGACCGCGACAAGCTCCACGCTTCGTCCGTCTGGGAGCCATCCAATCGCAAGCCATCTCGGCGGCTCGTCCTTCGACTCGCGACGAATGCACTCAGTAACCGCAAGCCAAGCGCTAAGCACCTGCTTTTCCGTCAGGTGCTTTTTAGCGTTGGGATGGATCTCAACATCCATGCATCTTCTCCTCCATCTTACCCAATTTCGTATGACGAAAGTCCGCTGTCGCCAATTCTTAAGCCGGCACGCGTTGGAGAGCAGGGGTCGAAACAATGATTGAAGGACGCTCTAGTACGGCCCAGGCGCCGGGGCAGGAGCACATACGCCAGGGACGTACGTTTTCGTAGCATACGAGGACATAGCCACGTGCATCGATAAAGGCGATGTCGATGGGATAGGCCATAAAACACGTGTGGACCGAAGAGCAGCGTGGAAACGCCATGACGAGCGGCAGGCCGTTGGCGGCAACCGGACGCCGTCCCAGCATGCCGCGCAGGCGCACGACAAACGACTCCGCCACCGCAAACTCGGCCGGCGTCCAACCCAGCCTATTGAGTGCCCGCGCGTAGGCGATGTAGGACGAGACCGCGGTCACATGACCACCCCCGGGCGCCATGGATCGACCGTCACCGCGCGCTCGTGCGACAACGTTGTCGGCGCCCCCAGCGGAACGCCAGCGATGCTGAGAGAAGTCGGCCACGGCTCATAGTGCATGGTGCAGGTGTAGGTCCTAAACGTACCGGATAGGGAGAGCAGGCCACCATCCGATGCCTCCGCGCCTTGCTCGCTCGACACTTCGATCTGCAAGTCATAGCCTTCCATGGCATTCAGAATTTGAGTCTGGACCGTCGCCGAGGCATCGACAGAGCTTTCGTCGCCCTCCCCCTCCGACGCCACGGCGTGCGCCAACACGATGTCGGGCACCACGCGGTCGAAGCGCGCGACAGCGCTGGCAAAGATCATGACGTTGTACACGATGAGTGCCAGCACCAGCAAAACGGGCGTAACCACTGCCATCTCCACCGTCGCTTGGGCGCGCTCCTCGCGCAGACGCATGCGGATACTCATTACGACCCACCGCCCAGAGCGCCAACCAGCGTGGCGACATCGACGGTAAGTGGGATGGAGCCGCCGCCGGGCAGAGGAATCTCCGCAAGCGTGAACACCGTACCGCTAATGGTGCGTTCGACTTGATATTCCAACGCCTCGCAAAGCGCCTTGGGATCGGTCACGCCCAACGGAATACTTCGCAGCTTGTCTTGCGCTTGAGAGAGAACATCAATGTCAGACCCCGGACTCTTAATGACGTTGGCGGAATCGGTCAGCACCGGCTTTCGCAGGCGCAAGTCGCACGGTTCCAGACCCAACGCCGCCATGGACGCCGAAACGGTATCGCCGAGCCACGATGCGATGGAACCCAACGCGCCGCTGCTCCCTCCTAGGCCTTTAATCATCTCGTCCATAAGTTCGTCGGCCGAACCTTGGATATCACCGTATCCTACGAGCAGCCGTCCCCAAACATCCATGACGCCGTCGAGCACGTCGGCAACGCCGCCCGAGCGTTCCTTCAATGTCGAGAAAAATCGCGAAAACACGTTGTTTTGCTCCGTCGCCTCATCGGGTGCCAACACCGCGGCAGAGATAGCACCGCGATCGCCAAGCCTGACTGTCGTGTTAAACGAAGAGTTGAGCTCATCGGGGCTCGAGATGGCACCCGAAACCGCAAGGGCAACCACGCCATTTCGCCCGGGCGGGGCGATACGCGGACGCTCGCCCGAAAGCGCTCTAATGGCCTCGTCAAACGCATTACCCGCACGGTCAGCCTCGTCCTCGGTCTGGCGCATGAGCTCGAGCTCTTTGTTGCGGCATTCGACGTAGTCTTCCAGAGCGTCTTTGAATCGATCAAAGTGGTACTCGAAGCCGTTTTCGATAGAAGTCGAAGGAGCCGCAACGGCGCCGAGCGACGAAACGCCAAAATGGCATCTGTTGCATCTGTCCTGCCCGTCATAATCAGCAACCGAGGCCAGCCCGCCTGGCGCCCCCTTCTTATAGTTGGGGCAACTCGTTCCGTAATGCAGATACATCTTGCCATCGATGGCACTGGTTGGCCACGCCGTATCGGAATAGAGTTCCGTCGCTCGCACCTCGTCAGTGTTGCGCGGCAACAGCGGGATATAGGAAGTAACTTCATCTCCGCCCTCGGTTACATATGCACGATTGACCTCTGTACTCGCATAGGTGTAAAACGCCTTGCGCGCCGCCGACTCCGCCTTCATCTCGACGCTTGAGCCCTGAGGCGCCTCGTTTGCAAGGCGCAAGCGGTAATAGGCCTTCGCGCGATCGAGCGCCACTTGCGGCTCCCATGTGACACTCGAGGCATAGTGCTGATTCTCAATATCCGAAAGCTTCGCCAAGCTCTTCGCGCGTTCCCACATGCACGAACAGCTTCCGACTGCGCCTCTGTCCGATCCACCGCAGTCGGCAAGCCAGGCGCGTTCCTTGGCCTTTGACGTTTTCTCGGACGCTTTCTTCAGTTCCTTGGCAGCATAGTCAAGGTCTTTTGAGGTGCTCTCGATGGTATCGGTCGAGATCTCTGACCCTTTGAGCGCGGCGAAGTCCGACTCGGATGTCCTGGGCACGGCAAGCGCCGTACCGGTATAGGTCACACTATCGGTATCCTGCGCCGACACCGCCCGCGTGGCACGCGCGGCGATCAGATACGGCAGAGCCGTCTCGATTTTCTGTAAGCCTTCCGATGCGCTTTTGGCAAACTTGTTGCGCGTTTTAATGATCTCAATCCCGGTGTCGACCATATTGCCGGCAACTGGTTCGGCACCCGGGATGAGGATGGCGACCAGGCCCGTCCCGATCGTGGCAAACCCCGCCAGGCCCAGACTCAAGATGCTCGCATCAACCACCGTGGCAGCCGTGTGATAGGACGACACTACGTTGGCACCCGCCAGCGCGCCGCTATCGGCCGCCACCTGAGTATCCCCGGCACGTGACATGCTCCATATCGCCGCGGTCGACGAAAACAACAACGTGAGCACCACTAGGATGACCACGGCAGAAGAAAGCGTGGTGTAGGCACCGTCTTCGATAAACAGGTCGATACCGGCGCGGCCCATAAAGCCGCCTCGCTTGCGATGGCAGCTCGGACGGCGCGTCAAAACGCATCTAGACCAGAAACGCTTAATCCCATGTAGCAATCCACGAATCATAATCTCCCTCCAGCCATTCGGGACGTGATTGATACGAGACATCGACCTTGAGCTCAACGTAGCCGCCCTCGGCGGTACCACCCATAGCCTGCGCAAACGCACCGATCACAGGCAACGGCTTGACCTCGCCGGAAACGGACACGGACGAGACGCCACCCGCATCGGCCCGGCTAAGCTCGATATCCCACGACAACGGCCCGCCGGCATGAAAGATCGAAACGTTGGGCACTGCGGCAAGCCGGCGGCGGGTGAACTCCTTAAGATCGTCGTCCTCCGCCGTCGTCGTGGTCATGAGCCGCGCGGTCTCGGCGGCGGCAGACTCCATGACCGCGCGCGTATAGAGCAGGCACACCGGTTGCAGTGCGAGAAGGATGAGCGTCAGAAACGTCGGCAGCAAAAAAGCGGCCTCGACCGTAGACTGCGCCCGGTCCTCGCGCGCGATATCAATACAACGCGATGTCCTTAGCGCCCGCAGCGGCGTCGATAACCGACGTCGAGGCAACGCCATGGGATGCCGCCCGCTCAACCAGCGCCGCCAAGCGTCCATCGGTGCCAGCACGCCAAAGTCCCACAATCGCCAGCACGATCGATAACAGCGCCACCGTGACGATGGCGTATTCCACAGTCGCTTGGGCAACCTCTTCACGCAGAACGCCATGCATTTCACGATCCCTCCTTTGAGCTTATTGTTTGCGGGACCAGGCGCACGGCGCGCAGACGACACGAAGCATCGCCAGCATCCGCGGCAATTGTCACCATATCGACCCAGCCGCGTCCGTCACGCACGATAGCGCCCCACACGTTGCCCTTGATGTCGAGATAGCCGCTCAGAGCAAGTTGCGCCGTGGGCACCTCGCGATAGGCACGCAGCATATCCGCCGCTGCCTCGGTCATCGGTCGGTCCTCGGACCATGCAAGCCGGACCGCAATCGCGTTGTCCTCAGGCGAATCCGTCGCAGTGCCAGACCGCTTGTCGAGCGTCCGCAGAAAGGTTTGCGCCGTGACAGCGACATCCGAATCGTCCGCATCTCGCATCTCATCTTTTTGAGACGCCACCGCCGAATCTGAGCCCGAATCGAAGGCGGCCCCAGGACGCTGCTGCCGCGCGGCGTTAAGCCCCCAAAGCACCGCCGCTATCGCCACGGTCAGGCAAGCAAACACCAGCAGCACCCCGATGGGGCGCTCGCCCTCTACAGGCTGTTGATGCCCTCGCTGATAGCGTTCCATAGATCTTGGACCTTGCCTTTAAATGCAACGATGGCAATAATCGCGATCACCACGAGCACGCCGACCAAGATGGCATACTCGGTGGTACCCTGTGCACTCTCCTCCTGCAGTAGCTCCTTGGCGCGCTGACGAACATATGCCGCCCGGCAAAACGCCCAGCCCTGGACCTTGCCAGCAGCGTCAGTCATCGTGTTCATGTATTCCTCCCTACATCATCCCGCCTGCTCCCAGCAGCGGGCCCAATATGGACAGAAGCAACGCCGGCAAGATGAGCGTGCCGGTGGGAATCAGCAGCTTGACGGGCGCACGCTCGATCTCGCGCTCGACCGCGGCGCGATGAGCCGCACGGATCTCGCGACTTTGAGCGGCCAGCGTCTCGGCAAGTGGGGCACCCAGGGCGAGTGCCTGCCCCACCGTAATGGCAAAGGTCTCGAGCGCTCGCACGTCCAGGTCGCGCGCGGCGACCAACAACTCGTCCTCACGCGTGCCCACGCCCACCTGCCACGCCATGCAGGCCCGCTCAAGGCGAAGAGCCAGCACTGACCGGCGGTTGGCGCAGAAAATCTCAAGCGCTGCATCAAACGAAAGACCGGCCGAAAGACCCAAGCGCACAACATCGATCATCTCGGACACTTCGCCGAGCGAAACTCGCGCCGGGCCGCCCGCTCCAACCGCGCCCTTCACTCGCGCGGTCAGGGCATCGACCACCGAGCGACCCGCGGCAGCGACCAGCACCGCCTCGCGCTTGCAGGCCCCTGCGATCTTGCGCGCATCCGCCCGATCCAAACCCGTCGCGACAAATACACTCAGGGCGCACAGGCAAGCCGCAACTGCAACTGGGGCGCTCATAGCTCCACCCTCATAATGCGCCGGATAACCACCAGGGCAACGGCGTTGAGGGCAAGACCCAGCACCACAGCGCCCGCGCCGGCAGGCGTCGCAAGACCGCGACGAAAATCTGCCGAAAGCAGCGCCAACACCGCGCACATGCCCGCCGGCATCGCCGCGACCATATGCGCAGACATGCGAGCCTGCGACGTCTTAACATCCAGGCGGCGCTTGAGCTCAATGCGCTCCCCCACCATGCTCGACGCCTCGGACAGTAAGTCGGCAAGCGGAGCGCCAGTGCGCTGTGACACCTTAAGCGCCAAGGTCACAAGCGAAAGACCGGGGGCGTCGATGCGCACGAGCAAGTCATCGAGCGCGTCGGTCGCCGAGATACCGCAATCGATCGCCGCCGCCACCCGCAAAAACTCGGTATGCACCGGTTCTTGCGCATGAGCGCCCACAAAGCGCATGCCCTGGGCCAGCGAATGTCCCGAGGCAAGCGACATGGAAAGTGCGGTAAACGCCTCGGGCATGGCCTCTTCTGCATCGTGTTGCTCGCGCCGGCTCTCAAAGCCATCCCGAGCGGCGCCAGCGGCAATCGGAGCAACAAGTCCCAAGGCAAACCCGAGGGGCGATAACGACACCATCGTTAGTAAAACGCAGCAGACACCGCTCGATAGCAGTAGAAACGCCAAACGCCCCGAAGCATCTTCGATCACGAGGCCAAGGCGATGCGCCGGAGCCAGCGATGTCCACGAACGGGCGATCTTTTTCAGCAGATCGTTTTCCACCAGCTCACGCGGCAGCCTCTCTGCCACCGTCTCGAGCGCCTGACGCGCCAGCTCCGCCGGCGGCACCTGCGGCACACGAGGTTCCGCCCCGCACGCCGTCGCAACAGAAAACCCTGCCAAACCCCCTACGACGAGGGGCACAGCGACCTCCATTCGTCCACCTCCTCTTGTGTGAGCGTCCCCGACCGCAGGCCTTCTGCGATAAACGGCGGCTCGCAGTCAAGCGTCCAGGTGCGCTCGGCGGCATCGAAAGTCACATAGCGCTCGAGCTCTACGCCGCCCGACGCGGCGCGATGCACTCCCGAATACGAGGAGACGAAACGCCTGCCATCGGCGTGGCGCTCAGACATCACGATGCCGTCGAGCGCCATGGCAATCTGCTCCTCGATGAGCTCGCTCGGCAGATCGATGCCATAACGTGCAAGCAACGTCAGACGCACCACGGTCTCCTGTTCTGAGCCCGCATGAAGTGTGGTGAGCGACCCGTCGTGGCCCGTGTTCATGGCCTGCAACATGTCGCAGCACTCCGCACCGCGCACCTCGCCCACCACGATGCGGTCGGGGCGCATGCGCAGGGCATTGGTCACCAGGTCGCGGATCGTCACCGCGCCCTCGCCCTCAATTGAAGCCTCGCGCGCCTCTAGACGCACCACGTGCGGATGATGCGCAAACTTGAGCTCGGCAGAGTCCTCGATCGTCACGATGCGCTCGCCGGTGGAAATCTCGCATGACAACGCGTTGAGCAGGGTGGTCTTACCAGATCCCGTGCCTCCCGCAACCGCCAGGTCCTGTCGCAGCGACACCGCGCACGACAGCAGCTGCGCATACCAAAGCGGCAGCGACCCCAGCCCCACAAGCTCGTCCAGCGAGCAGATGCGGTCCGAGAACTTTCGGATGGTGAGAATCGGTCCGTCAATCGCCACAGGCGGAATCACCGCGTTGACGCGATAGCCCGTTTTGAGGCGGGCGTTGACGATGGGACTGCGCTCGTCGATGCGGCGGCCAAGTGGCGAGATGATGCGGTCGATAAGCACACGGATCTGCTCATCATCCTCAAACGCATGCTCGATGGGGTACAAGACGCCGCCGCGTTCAAAGAAAGCCGAGCGGCAGCCGTTGATCATGATTTCGGTAACGGTGTCGTCCTCGATGAGCGGCTGCAACGGCCCCAAGCCCACCACGTCATCCAAAATCTCGTCGATGATGGTCTCGCGCTCGGGCGTCGCGAGATCGGTCGGCTCCTCAACATTGAGCGCCGCCTCCACCGCGGGACGCAATTCCGAGCGGGCAAGTACCGGGTCGACATAGGCGCTGATACGCGCCACTTCGTCGTAACCCATGCGGTCCATCACGGCGCGCTTAGTGCGTCGTTTCACCGCGCGGCGACGCCCCGCATCTACAGGCGCTGCCGCCGCTGCAGCGCCGGCAGCCTTAATCCTCGTTTGCAGGCTCATCGCTAATCACCCTCGCGCGACCAGGGAAGGCGGATACGCGGGCGTTCGGTGCGCGTTGCACGGTCGGCGACCATATCGCTCCAAGGGCCGACGGCGCACCCCAGTTCCACGAGCATCTCGCGCGTGGCCTCGCGCACGCTGGTCGCAAAAGCGCTAGTCTGCCCCACTGCCTCGTCAGCGCGCCCAAACGCCATGAGCGCGGCGAGATCCTGCCCGCCATCGGCGATACGAATCTTGGAGCTCAACGCACAGGCAATCTCAAAGCGCATGGCGACGTCCTCGTCTGCCCCGCGCGCACCGAACCGGTTGAACACGGCGCTCATGCGCGTGCGCGGCACACCTACTCGACTTGCCAGTTCAATGACGCGCGACGCCGATGTCGCGGACGACACCGCAGCATCGCCAACGATCAGGCAACGGTCGCTCGCCGCCACCGCAGCCGCCACGGCGTCGCCCCAAAAGACCGAGGTATCGATAAAGACCACGTCGGATTCGCGACGCAGAACATCAAGCAGTAGCTCCACCGGACGTGCCATGAGCTCGGCTTGCTCGGGCGCCGCGACGGGACCCCAGAGCGTAACGCCCGGGGCGACGCGCATCGATGCGGCTACGATATCCGGCTCGGTGAGCGTGCCCGCCGCCGACGGCTCGATAAATGCCGCCATATCGCGCGGAGCATCGACGCCTAACAAGTCGTAAAGGTTTCCAAACATCAGGTCCAGGTCGAGCACGGCGGCACGCAAGCCCAACAGCGACGATGCGTGTGCCATGGTGGCAACGATCGTCGACTTGCCGCAACCGCCCGAGCCCGAAATGACGCAGACGACCGGAGCTCGATGCGGCGAAGCGGCAGCGTCTGCCGGCGGCATCGGAGGCGGCGGGGCGGGCGTCGGTGACAGCGTCCCCGTCTCCCCCGCCGCAACTACACGCTGCGTCCAAGCCGGCATGGCGGCTTGTTCGGTCTGCGAGGCAGGCTCGTTCTGCGCAATCTGCTCATGCTGCATCAGCGACAACTCGCCGCACCCGGCAAAGCCCTCAACTTCGTCGAGTTCATCCGCCAGATTCACGCCGTGCACGTATCCCATATCTACAGCCGGGGAGTCGCCAGCATGCTGCGCCGGCCCTCCAGCGTCATCGCATACAAGGGGGTTCCGGGGGCGCCGACCATGCTCGGCTTCCGCTTTTCCATAATCATCAACACGCGGGCCTCTTGTAGCGCGAGGCGCCCCGGGTTCCCTATCAACAAAAGCATCGGGCTCAATCGTCATGCGCCGATCGGAATCAACCGCTCCCTCGCCCGCGCGCCCGTTGCCGCATATGCTGTGCGCAGCGATGACCTCGGTCGCCCCCGCGCGAAACAGTCCCTCGATATCCGACGGATCGAGCGCTTCTATCAACACGACCACGCGACTCACGCGGCCTTCGGCCGTCAGGCGCGCAACAGTCTTGCGCACATCTTCGATATCAAACAGAGACGCCGCGATGATGGCAGCCCCGCGGCGCGACGGAAACGCCCGCGCCATGGAAATCAGCCCGTCCAGGTCACCCACGCGAAGCACCTGTGCACCCGCATCACGGCCCTCGACTTCCCGCTGCAACAGCCCGTAATCGCCGCACGCGCAGCACGCAAGCCAGATCGCCTTCATCACTCGTCGCCTCCGTTCTTTTTGCCGCGCGCCGTGGCGGGAATCGTCAAGCTGACCGTTCCCTTGCCCGAGGCTCCCAGCAGTTCCTTGACGTCTTCGGGGTCAGCCGCCAGCGTCACCCATTCGATCTTGCCCTCGCGCGTGGCACCGGAATCCTCACTGGTATCGATCACGTGCGCGCCGCACAGTCGATCGGTTACGCCGTCTTTTTGCACATACACATCCACGTAGCTGCCCACGCCTGTAGCACCGCCGACCGAGTGCTCGGCATCGACCGCCACCGAAACGGCAACCTTGCCCTTAGGCACCTCGAGCTTGTGGCTCTCGGCCTTGGTGTAGACATTGCAGATCACGGCGTTTTTGGGAATACGCGAAGTCGTCACGTCGCCGCGCACCTGGCGCAGCTCGGTCGCCGCGTCACGCGGCAACAGGCTCGTCAGCCATTCCTGGGTTATGACATTGGTCTCATCGAGGGTCTCGCCCACATCGATATCGCGCGCCGCGACGCATACCTCGACGCGATCGCCACCGTACTTGGCCAAGGTCTCAGCCTGGACCCGTTCGGCTTGCGAGCGGATCGACGAGCCGTAAACCATGCAGAGCAGAGCAGCGAGCACGCCCGCGACCAGACTGATGGCGATGCGCTTGCTCTTGTTCACGGCCGCTCCTCTCATGGCAGTGCCGGGCGAATGCCCGTACCACCATTGTCTGGGCGGTCAGAGTGCAAAGCGGCGCAATCGTGATCTTGGTTTTCGATGTCAAACCAATCGCTGACCAAAAGCTGACCAGCCCGTCAAGCTCATGGCAAGGTTTTGGTCAGCACGTCAGCAAGCTGCATGTTTCGAGGCTTTTCCGCAGCAAAAAAAGCCGTCTCCCGAACAGTTGGGAGACGGCTGTCATAGGAAAAATCAATTACAGATGGACATCGGGATCGAGCATTTGAGCGCTCACGCGCATGGATGACGCCAGGTTTTGGAACGTTTCCAGACGCAGGCTGTCAATCTGCCCGGCGTCCTCGGCCTCGCGAACGGCGCAACCCGGCTCATGGGTATGTGTGCAATCGCCAAACCGGCACGCGCGCGATGTCTCGACAATCTCGGGGAAGGCGCGCGCCAGACCCCGCTCGTGACCCACGAGCGGTAGGCTGCGCAGGCCCGGGGCATCGGCGATCACGCCGGCGTCGCCCGGCAGCGCCACCATCACGCGCGCAACGGTAGTGTGACGGCCCTGGTCGTCGCGTTCGCGCACACCGCCGGTCGCCAACGTATCGTGGCCCAGCAGTGCATTGAGCAGCGTCGACTTACCGGCACCCGACTCGCCCAGAATCATGGCACAGCTCCCGGCGGGCACGCAGGCACGGACCTCGTCCAGGCCGCGGCCCTCGGCAGAGGACGTCACGATCACGCGCACGTCCGGACCCACCAGGCGGCGCACGCGGTCCAGATCGCGCTCGAGCTCCTCGGCATCGCAGCGGTCAGCTTTGGTAAGCACCACCACCGGCTCGGCATCGCAGTCGAGCGCCAACACCAGCGAGCGCGCCACGCGGTCGAGCAGCACCTCACCGGCACCGAGCGCCTGCACGATTAGCACGCTATCCACGTTGGAGCAGAGCACCTGGCGCTCTCCACGGGCACGGCCGCGCCAACGCTCAAAGCTCGTACGGCGCGGCAGCACGCACTCAATCACGCCCATATCGTGCCCGGGAGCGCGGCGCACCGCCACACGGTCGCCCACGGCAGGCAGCAGGACCTCGTCCTCGCCGCGCGACTTGGCAAACCCCACGGCATGCTCGGCGCGAAAGGTGTCGTCGGCAGTGGCCACCAGCGGAAACCCGCGATCCAGGCGAACAACGGCACCCAGCTGCATCTGCTCGGGCTCCTCGGCATGTACGCAGAAATCATCAAAGGCAGTCTGCTGGGCTTCATCGACCGGCAGGTCATCAAACGCCGGGACATCCTGCAGCGCATCGAGCCCCGGTACGCTCGCCAACAGCTCCTCGGCAGACGCGGGGGCCTCGGTCGCAAGTTTCCGACGACGATCGCGCTTAGCCCGCGCCCCCGTCGTCTTTTTCTTCGCCTTAGCCTTAGCCTTAGCCACAAACGCCTCCCAGCACCCAAAATCACAACTGAGCAGGTATTTTAAATCAAAAAGAGCTGGCCGGGCAAAGCCCGACCAGCTCACAAACTTTTCCTCAGCTTACGGTCCCGAGAGGTCATCCGAAGGCCCGCCCGCCGGGAGGGGTTTCTTCTGAGCGATCCCGCAGCGCGAAGCGCGAGGACCAGCGAAGAAGAAAACACGCAGGGGCGGGCCCGGACAGGTTAACTTACTCCTTCTCGACCGCGCGCATGATCGCCTTGTAGATCTCCATCAGCGGGATGATCAGGAAGGCCAGGCCCAGCGCGGCAAGAACGCCCTTGAGCTCAAGCGTCACAGGACCAAAGAACATCTCGGCAAGCGTCGGCTGCACGGTCACGATCACCGTCAGCACCAGTGCCAGCGCGGCGGAAGCCCACAGCCACTTGTTCTGCTTCTTCATGGTGAACAGCGACGCACGACGGCTGCGCATATTGAAGCAGTGGAAAATCTCGACCATGTTGAGCGTGATGAACGCCATCATCACGCCTTCCTCGTCGGCATTGCCGGCGATCATATCGGCGATGTGGATGTAGCCCATGTCAAAGTACACGCCCACAAAGAAGCTCGCCAGCACCAGCACGGTGATGATCAGGCCCTGGACCACGCAGTCCAGACCCATATGTCCGGCAAAGACGCCGTCCTTGGCGTTGCGCGGCTTGCGCTTCATGATGTCGCCCTCGGCATCCTCCATGCCCAGCGCGAGCGCGGGGAAGCAGTCGGTGACCAGGTTCACCCACAGCAGCTGCACCGGCTGAAAGATGGTAAAGCCGATGAGCGTGGCGATAAACACCGAGAACACCTCGGCAAGGTTGGCCGAAAGCAGGAACTGGATGACCTTGCGGATGTTGTCGTAGATGCGGCGCCCCTCTTCGCAGGCACCGATGATGGTGGCGAAGTTGTCGTCGGCGAGCACCATGTCGGCAACGTTCTTGGTGACGTCGGTACCGGTGATGCCCATGCCCACGCCGATGTCGGCACGCTTGATGGACGGGGCGTCGTTGACGCCGTCGCCCGTCATGGCCACGATCTGGTCGCGCGACTTCCAAGCCTCGACGATGCGGGTCTTATGCTCGGGCTGAACGCGGGCGTACACGCCGTAGTCCTCGATGTGCGCGTCGAGCTCCTCGTCGCTCATGCGATCGAGGTCGGCACCGGTGATGGCATGGCTGCGATCGGTGACGATGCCCAGCTGCTTGGCGATGGCCACGGCGGTGTCGATGTGGTCGCCCGTAATCATGACGGTGCGGATACCGGCGTCGTGCGCCTCGCGGATGGCGTCGGCGACCTCGGGGCGGACCGGGTCAATCATGCCGGACAGGCCGCAGAAGACCAGGTCATGCTCGAGCGCGGCGGGGCTGCAGTCGGCCGGGACCTCGGTGTAGGTGCGGCTCGCCAGCGCCAGCACGCGCAGGGCCTCGTCGGCCATGGCCTTGTTGGCGGCCACGAGCTCGGCGCGACGCTCCTCGGTCAGGGGGACAACCTTGTCGCCCTCGTAGATATGGGTGCACAGGCCGATCACCACGTCGGGCGCGCCCTTGGTGTACTGCTCATACTCGCCGTCCAGGGTCTCGACGACCACGGACATCATCTTGCGGCCCGAGTCGAACGGGGCCTCGCCCACGCGCGGATGCTCGGCAGTCAGGCCGGTGAGGCCCGCCTTGCCGGCATCGTTGACGAGCGCACACTCAGTCGGCTCGCCCACGGCCTCGCCCAGCTCCTCGTCCCACTGGGCGTCGGAGCACAGAGCCATGCCAGCCAGGAACTTCTCCTTAGGCGCAGCGAGCTCGTGCTTGACGACGGTCATCTTGTTTTGGGTAAGGGTACCGGTCTTGTCGGAGCAGATGGTCTGCGTGCAGCCGAGAGTCTCGACGGCAGAGAGCTTGCGGATGATTGCCTGGCGCTTGGCCATCTTGGTCACGCCAAGCGACAGCACGATGGTCACGACGGCGACCAGGCCCTCGGGGATGGCAGCGACGGCGAGCGAGACGGCAACCATAAAGGTATCGAGCAGCGCTGTCGGGTCGGTAAGGACGTTGCCCACGCCGTGGCGGATGATGTCGACGCCAAAGATGACGACGCAGATGACGATAACCATGATGGTGAGGATGCGGCTGAGCTCGGCAAGCTTCACCTGCAGCGGCGTGAGCTCTTCCTTAGCCTCGGCCAGGGCGCCGGCGATCTTACCCATCTCGGTGTTCATGCCGGTGCCGACCACGACGGCGCGGCCGCGGCCGTATACCACGGTGGAACCCATGTAGCACATGTTCTTGCGGTCGCCGAGCGGCACGTCATCGGTGCCGGTGGCGAGCTCGATCACGTTGGCATGCTTCTCGACAGGCACGGACTCGCCGGTGAGTGCAGCCTCCTCGATCTTCATCGTGGCGCTCTCGAGCACGCGGCAGTCGGCCGGGACGGAGTCGCCCGCCTCGAGCATGATCACATCGCCGGGCACGAGCTCGGCGCTCGGCAGGTGCACGAGCTTGCCGTCGCGCAGCACCTTGGACTGCGCCGCGCTCATCTCCTGCAGGGCCTCGAGAGCCTCCTCGCTTTTAGCCTCTTGGACCACGCCCAGCACCGAGTTGACGATAACGACGAACATGATGATGGCGACATCGGCAAAGTCCGCCTCGCCCTTAACCATGCCCGTGAGCGCGCTGATGACGGCGGCAACGATCAGCATGATGACCATGGGGTCGGCCATCTGCTCAAAGAAGCGCTTCCACAACGGTGTCTTCTCGGCTTCCTCGAGCTTGTTAGGGCCTGTCTTGGCGAGGCGCGACGACGCCTCGTCGTTGCTCAGGCCGAGGTTCTCATCGACACCCTGGTCGCTGAGTACCTCCGCCGCGGCGGACAGGTATTCCTTTTGCATATAGAGTCCCCTCCTGGGATTCGGGCCACTCAGCAGATTGATGCCCGATCATAATTCCCAGGAGAAGGGCAAGGGCTCATCAAGGCTGCCGTGCTGAGCGGCAGTTGATAGTGGAGCTATGGTACCCCAAAGCAACGCGTCTAGCCAAAACATTCCAATTGGAAACACGGCTCGAGTGCAACGATGCAGACCGTGTGATGCTCAACATTGATAAAACGTTTTTTCTTCGGTGCATCATCAAACTGAAATATCGCCCAGATAGCAGCGGTTAGAACGGTTGGTAAAGTTTTTGCATATACCGTTTTTACCGCAAAAAATGAACTTCTAATTCGGCATACGGTCGATTTTTTGGGGTATTCGGTCGGCATTTCGTTATAATCATCTCAGTTTTATTTCTTATGGTTTATCTATCAGCGCAAGACGATGTCAGATGGAGGTCTGAATGTACAAGCGCACCAAGATTGTATGCACCATGGGTCCCGCCTGCGATAGCGACGAGACCATCCGCGAGATGATCAAGGCGGGCATGAACGTCGCCCGTTTTAACTTCTCGCACGGATCCTACGACGAGCACCACGGTCGCATCGAGCGCGTCCGTCGTATTTCCAAGGAGCTCGGTCTGCCCGTCGGCATCCTGCTCGACACCAAGGGCCCCGAGGTCCGCACCGGCCTTCTGGTCGACGGCAAGAAGGTTGCCGTCAAGACCGGCGATAAGATCGTCGTCACCGCTCAGCCCACGTCCGAGGATTTCCACGGCACCGCTGAGCACATCTCCCTCGACTACCTGGCTCTGCCCTCCGAGGTCGAGAAGGGCTCCCTTATCCTGATCGATGACGGTCTGGTTGCCCTCGAGGTCGAGTCCGTCAGCGGCCAGGACATGACCTGCGTCGTTAAGAACGACGGCCTGATCGGCGAGCGCAAGGGCGTCAACATGCCCAACGTCAACATCTCGCTGCCCGCCATCACCGAGCGCGATCGTCAGGACATCCTCTTTGGCCTGACCGAGAACATCGACTACATCGCCGCTTCCTTCATCCGTGACGGCGAGTCCGTCCGCGGCATCCGCGAGCTTTGCCGCGAGAACGGCGGCGAGCACGTGACGATCTTCCCGAAGATCGAGTGCGCCCTGGGCGTCGAGAACTTCGACGAGATTCTCGAGGCTTCCGACGGCATCATGGTCGCCCGTGGCGACCTGGGCATCGAGATCAAGCCCGAGCTCGTTCCGCACATCCAGAAGGAGATCATCGCCAAGTGCAACGCGGCCTACAAGCCCGTTATCACCGCTACGCAGATGCTCGACTCCATGCAGCAGAACCCGCGCCCGACGCGCGCCGAGGTTGCCGACGTTGCTAACGCCATCTACGACGGCACCGACGCCGTTATGCTCTCTGGCGAGTCCGCTGCCGGTAAGTACCCGGTCGAGGCCGTCAAGATGCAGGCCAGCATTGCTCTCGAGACTGAGAAGTACCTCCCGGCTCACGCTCCGCTCGAGGTTCCGGCTGACGCTCACGGCACCCGCGTCGTCAACAACGTTGTGGGTATGTCCGCTGTGAACATGGCTACCACCGTTGGCGCCAAGTGCATCACCGTGCCGACGACCACCGGTCGTACCGCTCGCCTGATCTCGCACTTCCGTCCCAACATGCCGATCTGCGCGTTCTCCCGCCACGAGTGGGCCGTCCAGCAGATGATTATGTACTGGGGCGTTATCCCGCACCAGGCCGAGATTACCCAGGGCACCGTCAACGGCACGATCGTCAAGGCGATCGAGACCGCTAAGGAGCTCGGCTACGTCAAGGCCGGCGATCTGACCGTCGCTACCGCTGGCGATCCCCGCATGAGCGTCCAACTCGAGGATAAGGTCTCCTCGACCAACGTCGCTTACGTCGCTCAGGTGCGCTAAATCGTACTTGCAAGCAAATTTGCATTGCAAGGGGCCCGGAAGGCATTGCCTTCCGGGCCCCTTTTTTAAGACCTTCTCCATATGTCACTTCATCGATTTGCGTTCAGTCGCAAGCCTCTCCGATACCGAGCGCACCACCGAAGACGCCCTGCGAGGGGAACCGTTGGTCAATTGGGGTGAACTGTTCACTGTCAAGCCGGCCGGCTAGCAGCTAGCGATCAGAGGGACTGCGGGGACGTCAGAAGCGGCAACGCGAGCCGCAAAACCCGCCTCGGTCAGCTCGATGACCTCGGTAAACGTTTCGTCGAAGAATTCCTCGGTCAGCAGGCGGTATGGCGGATGGTCGGGCTCGCCGGGGTTTTCGCGCACGATCTCGTGCATAACGCCGATGGTCTTGAGCACATACTCCTTATGGATGGGATACTGCCCAAAACGCGTCGCCGCAGTATACAGGCGATCGGTCGCGCGCGGAATCGAAACAATGCCGAGCGTCTTGCCAAACCAGTCAAAGTCGCCTTGCTTTTTAATGCGGAACTCCTCGCACGGCTTGCCGCCGTGCGCCTCCAGGTACTGATTCACGCGCGTATTCCATACGGTATCGGCCACCAGATGCGACCAGACACCCAGCGTCAAATCGAGCAACGACTGCGCCACGTCCTCGGACGCAAGCGAGAACTCACGAGCGCCGGGACCGACAACCGGCTCGGCATCCCTGTAGCGCTGGGGATAGTGCACGCGATTCAGTCGCTCGCGCTCCTCGATAATCGAGGTCGCCGCGGCTGGCGCACCGGTGGGCGAACTTTTAAGCAACGGTGCCACATAGGTATCCCAGAACTCATGCTCACGAGGCTTAGGGATAGGCTCGGGCTTTGCAAAGTGCGTAATGCGGTACGGGATGGGATCGGCGATGCCAGGGACCATATAGCCCACGAAGATATCCGGAACCACGCAGCCAAACAAAAAGGCATTGCGGTCGCGCACGCTATTGGCAAGCGCACCGGTGCGCTCCAGCAAACGCTCCGTCTGAGCGATATGAATGTTCCAGCTTGGCATAGCCACCCCCATAAAAAACCTGGATAACTATACCATCACGGCAAAGCCGCGCGGACGGCTACGCACGCTCTACGCAGCAACTAGTCCGTAGCACCGCTTTCGGTTCCATACGACGACGAAGACGCCTCGACCACATGGTGATATCGATCGATATGGATTGCACGGGCACCCAGGCGTCGCACCAAATCCTGGTGATGCGTGCTCATCAAGACCGTCTTACCCGCCGCGACATAAGCCAGCAAGAAATTGACCACGATGTCGCATGAATCCTCGTCGAGCCCATTGGTGGGCTCGTCGAGGACCAAGATATCCGGGTTCATCGACACCACCGCAGCCAGCGCAACACGCTTCTTTTGCCCGCCCGAGAGCTGATAGGGAGAGGCGTCGGCAAGGTCGGCAACCTGGAACAGCCCCATGGCATCGCGCACGCGGCGCTCGAGCTCGTCTGCCGGCAGACCCATCTGCGCGGGACCAAAAGCAACTTCCTCGCCCACCGTGGCGCAGAACAGCTGGGCATCGGCGTTTTGGAATACGAAGCCCACGCGCTGGTGGAACTTCTGAGCAGCAGCAGAATCCTTCAGATACGCCGCATCGACCACGTGCCCGTCAAACAGGTATGCCCCTGCGTCCGCGAGTTCAAGGCCGTTAATAAGACGCATAATCGTCGTCTTGCCGCAGCCGTTGGGACCGAGCAGGGCAACGAGTTCACCACGATCGACCTGCAGCGACACGCCATCGACAACCGTATGCCCCGCATAGGAGAACACCACGTCGCGCAGCTCGATGAGCGGAACGACCTCGGCGCCGCCCACACCGTTCGTGCCCGCCGCACTATTCATATCGATCGTCAAAACGTCGCCCTTCCCCATTTGCATCCCCAGTCGGAACCAGCAGCGCCTACAGCACGGCGCACAACACTGTCAGCAGCGCCACGCCGGCCGCATAGGCCGCATCGCGCCAGCCAAACCTGGCGCGCGCGGGAGCCGGATACGCACCGGCAAAGCCGCGGCAAAGCATAGCCTCGTCCATCGCGCGGCTGCATTTCATCGCCTTGATAAAGGTCATGCCCATGATACCCGCGATCGAATCGGTACGCGAAAATCCCTCGGGCGCACGGCCAACGCTGCGCAGCATGACCGATTCGCACAGATCGTGCGCCGTACGACCCAGCACCTCGATGTGCTTGAGCGCCATATCAAACGTAAAGATAACTTCGTCGGGTAGATGCAGCATCTTGAGCGCCGCCGACATGCGGCTCCACGTGAGGGTCCACGAAACGCCCAGCACCAGCGACACATTAATGAAGGTCTTGAGCGCAATCTTGAGCATGGCGCCCGTAGCGGAAGCACCCAGCAGCAGGGCAGGCAGCGCCAAAACCACTGCGAGCCCCGCGGCGCCAAGCGCCGGCACAAAGGTCGCGCGCAGCCCGCGTACGGGACGCACGGCAACGAGCACCAGCGCAATGGCCGCCATCAACATGAGGTACAGCGGGCTTTGTGTCAGGCACACGCACAGGACGCAAACGAATATCCCCACCAGGCGCACCGGAGCCGAAACGCAAGAAAGGGCGCGGTCGACCATCGACCCGCCCTCGTGCGCGCCTCCACCCAGGCGAACCCGCTCAAGCAGGCTCGCCAGGTGCAGGACGTTCTTTTGCATCACGCGATGACGAGCGCCCGTGGGCTCGTAACGCTGCTCGACCGCAAGCCAGCTAGGCAGCTCGGCCATCGCCATGAGCACCGCTTTCCTTGACCGTCAGCGAGACCAGACGGAATGCGATGGTGAGCACCGCCACGCCAATCACGCCGGACAGGATATACATGGCAGCCTGACCGGCAAAGCCGAGACCCTGCTCCTCGGAATAGGCCTGCAGGTAATCACCCGTAGGCAGCGCATCGGCAAAGGTCGGGGTGTCGAGACCGACCGAAGCCTGCAGGCTGTCGTCGCCAACCTCCTGAACGGCGGTCGCGGCGCCCTCGGCGTCCCACTCACCCCAGGCGTCACCCGTGGCCAGCAGGCCCAGCGGCGTGGCCACGACAAGCACGGCAACCAAGATGAGCGTGGGGACCAGCGAGGTCTTCTTAGCAGCAGCGCCCTCGGCAGCAAGCTGTCCATCGGCGGCTTCGGGGCCGACGATAACGCTCGGCGCCGTCTTCTTGATAAAGCCGTAGATCGCGGCAGTCGCCACGCCCTCGACCACGCCGGCTACCAACATATGCGGGATCATCATGGCCGGAATGGCAATGGACAGCGGGAAGGGGCAGTACAGCGGAGCGCCCGAAGCATTCGTGAAAAGCATCGGCTGAATACCAAACTCGATTGCTGCGCACAGGGCCGCCAGGCACAGGCCGACCCAGCCGCTTACGATGGCCGAAACCGAGGTACCCCAGCTCTTGTCGTGCAAACGGCTGTTAAGCGCGCGGAACACGATGGCTGCGGCAAACGGCAACACGAAGGCCATGTTAAAGCAGTTAGCGCCAAAGGACAGGATGCCGCCGTCGCCAAACAGCAGCGCTTGCAGCGCCAGCGCGACCGAAACCGCGATAGCCGCGGCCTCGGGGCCCAGCAGCAGCGCGATGAGTGCGCCACCAACGGCGTGGCCTGTGGTGCCGCCAGGCAGCGGCACGTTGAACATCATGAGCAGGAAGGAGAACGCGGCGCAGATGCCCAGGAACGCCATGTGCTCGCGATCGAGCGTGGCGCGCACCTTTTTGATGCAGTGGATCCAAACGGGCACCATCGCCACCGCCATAACGGCATCGGTCTGCGGGGACAGATAATTATCTGGAATGTGCATGTACGCCTCCCGGTTATCGGCGCACGGAATTGCAACGCCGCTTGAATCACCTTTCCAGTGTTACGTAATGTCAGATTCGTAACACTCCGCGGGCTATCATAGCAAAACGGCGCACTGCCGACAAAGCAGCACGCCGTTATGTAATGCGCGTGTCATATATGCAGGCTCAACGGTGCCTTATACCGAAAACAGCAGTCACGTAAAACTCGGCGGCAGCCGACGCTGGCCCATATCCGGCGCAGGACCTAGCCGCGGACCTCGCCGTTTACGCCCTTGCACACCTTGGTGACGATCTTCTGGTGCGCCTTTTCGACCTCTTCGCTGGTGAGCGTGTGGTCGTCGGAGCGATACGTAAGCGCAAAGGCCATGGATTTCTTACCCTTGCCGATGCGGACCGGATCGCGGTAGACATCGAACAGGCGCACGCCCTCGAGCAGCTTGCCGCCGGCACTCGTAATACGACGCTCAAGATCCTCGCAGGTCACAGTGTTGTCGACCACGATAGCAAGGTCGTGCTCAACGGCCGGGTACTGCGAGAACTCACGGTAGTTATCCTGGTTGCGGGCGCCCTTGATCAGCTTGTCCAGGTCAAGCTCAAAGGCAACGACGACCTCGTCGATGCCCATAGCCTCGCGCGCCTCGGGGTGGATCTCGCCAACCCAGCCCAGCACGGTACCGCCCGAGAGCACCTCGGCAGCACGACCCGGTTGCAGGAAGGCATAGCTCTCGCCCTCGACGGGACGGAAGCGAACCTTCTCAATGCGCAGCTGGGCAAGCAGCTCCTCAACGATGCCCTTGCCAAAGAAGAAACGCAGCTTGCGGTACTTCATGTTCCAAGACTGCTCGCTCCACTGGCCCGAGAGCACGCCCGCCACGGACTTGGTCTCCTTGGGCAGGCTGGCGTTCTCGCGGCCATGGAACAGGCTGCCGACCTCGTACAGGTGCACGTTGGGCGTGCCGTGGGCCTCGTTGTAGGCCACGGACTGCAGCAGACCCGGCAGCAGCGAGCGGCGCATCTCGGTCTGCTCGGCCACCAGCGGGTTCATGAGAACCACGGGGCAGCCGCGGCCCTCGGTGGACATACCAATCTTCTCCAGGTCGCCCGGGGCGGCGAAGCCAAAGGTCGTGGTCTCGTTGAGGCCGCAGGCGCGCAGGATCTCGCCAACCTTGCGGGTAAGCTTCTGCTCGCGGGTCAGGCCGCCGATATGGTTCTTGGCAGCCGGGATGGTCGCCGTCACGCGGCCCATGCCCCACAGGCGCAGGACCTCCTCGATCAGGTCGATCTCGCGCGGCAGGTCGGGACGGAAGCTCGGCGGCGTGACCATAAAGTCCTCGCCGTCGCGCTCGACGGTGCAGCCCAGACGGGTGAGCGAGCGCTCGATAAAGTCGGGCTCGATGTCGGCGCCGCAGATGGCGTGCACGCGGGCCAGGCGCAGCTTGATGCTATCGATGGTCTTGGGCGCGGGGAAAACGTCGACGTAGCCGGGAGCGACCTCGCCGCCGGCGATCTCCTCGATGAGCGCGCACGTGACGTTGGCGACATCCACGCAGCCGGTCTCGTCGACCTGGCGCTCAAAGCGAATGGAGGCGTCGGAGATCAGCGACAGGTCGCGGCTGGTGTGCGAGGTGCGGCCGGCGTTGAAGCAGGCACTCTCGACCATCACGTCGACGGTGTCGTCCTCGATCTCGGAATCCATGCCGCCCATGACACCGGCCAGCGCCACGGGACGCTCGCCGTCGGTGATGAGGCCCATGCCGGCGTCGAGCACGCGCTCCTCGCCGTCGAGCGTCGTGAACTTCTCGTCCTGCTGGGCGGCGCGAACCACCACACGACGGTGGCCATCGCGCGCGGCAAAGGTGTCCAGGTCAAAGGCATGCAGCGGCTGACCGGTGAGCATCATCACATAGTTGGTGATGTCGACGATGTTGTTGTGCGGGCGCACGCCCAGGGCGTTAAGGCGCTTGACCATCCAGTCGGGCGACGGGCCGACCTTGACGTTGCGCACGATGCGGGCAACGTAGCGGTCGCACAGGCCCTCGTCGGCAATCTCGACGGAAAGCTCGTCGTCGGTCGCGCGGCCGGTCTCGGCCTTGATGGCGGGCAGCTCAACGTGGAAATCGCAGTCGAAGATGGCACCGGTCTCGCGAGCCATGCCGATCATGGACAGGCAGTCGGGGCGGTTGGGCGTGATCTCGCAGTCGAGCACGGTGTCGCTCGAGCCCACGTACTCGGCAAACGGCATACCGCAGGGCGTATCCTCGGGCAGGATCATAATGCCGGAGTGGTCGCCACCCAGGCCGAGCTCGCGCGCGGAGCAGTTCATGCCCATGGACACGACGCCGCGAAGCTTGCTCTTCTTGATCTTGACGTCGCCGGGAAGCACGGCGCCGATCATGGCCGTGACGATGTGGTCGCCGGCCTCGAAGTTCTGCGCGCCGCAGACGATCTGCAGCGGAGCGGGGTTGCCGTCGGGGTCGAGGTTCTTGTCGCCCACGTCGACCGAGCACACATACATGTGGTCGCTATCGGGGTGCGGGGTCTTGGTGAGCACCTTGGCGGTCACCACGTGGTCGAAGGACTCGCCCACGGTGTCGATCGCCTCGACCTCGGTGCCGGTGCGGATATATTCGTCCGAAAGGGTCTTGGGATCCTCCGGAATATCGATCATGGTCTTGAGCCAGTCGTAAGAAACGCGCATGTAGCTCTCCTAGTTCTTAATCTCCGCATAGGGAAAAAATATCAAATGAAGACGTTCGCCTTAGGGTTGTCCAGGTGCCCCAGGTTGGCGTGAAAGAGGAGCGACGCGTACTAAAGGTACGCGAGCGACGGTTTGAACGCCAAGATGGGGTGCCTGGGCAAGCCTAAAATTGGTTCAAGAAGCGCATATCGCCCGTCATGAGCGTTCTAAGGTCGGGCAGGTCGTAGCGCAGTGCCGCGACGCGCTCGGCGCCAATACCAAAGGCGAAGCCGGTGTACTTCTCGGGGTCGATGCCGCAGTTGATCAGGACGTTGGGGTCGACCATGCCGCAGCCCAGGATCTCGATCCAGCCGCTGTGCTTGCAGAAGTTGCAGCCCTTGCCGCCGCAGACGTGGCAGCTCACGTCCACCTCGCAAGAAGGCTCGGTGAAGGGGAAGAAATGCGGGCGGTAGCGCGTCTTGCGGTCCTCGCCAAACATGCACTTAACAAAGTAGTCGAGCGTGCCCTTAAGATCGCCAAAGGTGATGCCCTCGTCGACGACCAGGCCCTCAATCTGGTTGAACTGCGGCAGGTGGCAGGCGTCGGCCGTGTCGGGACGGTAGACGGTGCCCGGGCAGATCATGTAGATGGGCGGCTTCTGCGACTCCATGGTGTGGATCTGCACGCCCGAGGTCTGGGTGCGCAGCAGTACGTCGGACTCGCCGTGAGCGTGGGCCTCGGGATGCGCGACGCTGCCGGGGTTGTTGTCGACCACATAGAACGTGTCGCGAGCCGAGCGGCTCGGGTGATCCATGGGCGCGTTGAGCGCGGTGAAGTTGTAGTAGGAGGTATCGACCATGGGGCCGGACTCGACGGTGTAGCCGATACCGCAGAAGATATCCTCGGCCTCCTCGATGATCTGCTTGATCAGGTGCTGGTGACCGATCTGCGGACGGATGCCCGGCAGCGTGATGTCGACGGCCTCGTGCTCGAGTGCATGCTTGAGGGCGGCGGCCTTCATCTCGGTGGTGCGCTCGTCGAGCATGCCCTCGATCAGCTGGCGCATCTCGTTGGCGCGCTTGCCCATCACGGGACGGTCCTCGGGGGCGAGCTTGCCCATCATGCGCATCAGGCCGGTGATGCGGCCCTTGCGGCCGAGCAGCTCAACGCGCGCGGCCTCGAGCTTTGCGGCGTCGTCGGCGCTAGTGACGAGCTCCTTGGCCTCTTCCTCGAGTTTGACCAGATCATCAATCAGACTCATGTCTTCCCTTTCGTCTCTCGCGCATCCGCACCCCGGGACGGCTGACGCCGCCCGATGCTGCGGATGCGCGGCCCGGTTCGGTAACAAAAAACCGCCCTCGGGCATGTGCATTGCCCAAGGACGGTTAAATTCCGCGGTACCACCTTGTTTGACCCGGCGGATGTCTGGCCCGCCGCGCCCACTCTGCGCCTCTTGTCGCGAGGCTCACGGCTTCCCTACTGAGGCTTTGCTGCCACTGGCCGCGTGCCCGTTGAGGTCGCTGCTCGGGAGTGAACGCTTGGCCCTTGCCACCGCAGGAAGGCTTGCAGCCCATGACCTTCCCTCTCTTGCCGGCGACGCGGCGGGCAAAACCCTCTCCGTCAACGCATTGGGCTATAGGATAACACATTTCGCGAGCGCATCGCCGCGTTCCGTTTTGTTCGCGCTGGGTACAAGGCAAGTAGCTGTGAAAAGTGGCCGTGCATCCGCCTGCGGTGCTCGGCCTGCGAGATTAAGGATACGGTATGGGAAAGAAACTCGATAAGAAGGCCAAGGCCGCCGTGGCAAAGGCCGCCAAGGGCGTCAAGGCCGCTAAAGTCGACAAGGCCGTCAAAAAGTTCCGCAAACTCGAGGGCAAGCTGTGGACTCGTGAGTACCTGCTCAAGATTGCCGAGTTCGACGGCGCGACGATTGCCCCTGCCAATGGTGCTGCCGCCCGTGCCGACGCCATGGGCACGCTTGCCGGTGAGCATCACAAGCTGCTGACCAGCGAGAAATCCGTTGAGCTCGTACGCTCGTTAGCGCGCGAGACCGTCGCCGGCGGCAAAATTGACGACCCGCAGCTGCTCGACGAGATCCGTGTGCTCGGTCGCGACCAGCGCGAGGCAAGCGTCATCCCCACCGAGGAGGCCGAGGCCTGGACCAGGCTCACCTGCGAGGCCGATGCCGTGTGGCACAAGGCCAAGACGGCTAATGACTGGGCGAGCTTTGAGCCCTATGTGGATAGGATCGTCGCCCAACTTAAGCATCAGGCCGAACTTATGGACCCCAAGCGCGACCCATACGATGTTTGGCTCGACCAGTACGAGCGCGGCCTTTCCGCCAAGAGCTTCGATGCGTTTTGCGATGAGGTCAAGGCGACGGTCGTGCCGCTCGTGCACGCCATCGGCGAGCGCAGCCAGCAGCCCGATGCCGACTTTTTGCACGCCCGCGTGCCCGAGGCCGCCCAGCGCGCCATGAGCTTCGACCTTATGAAGCTTGTCGGCCTGAACCTGGACGACACCACGCTTGCCTTTACCGAGCACCCGTTTAGCGAGGGCTTTGCCGTGGGTGACGCGCGCATCGCGACACACATCTACGAGGACGATTGCATCTCCAACGTCTACAGCATCATCCACGAGGCGGGACACGCCATGTACGAGCTGGGCGTCAATCCTGCCTATGCGCGCACCTGTCTTGAGGGTGGCACCTCCATGGGCATCCACGAGAGCCAGAGCCGCTTTTTCGAGAACACCGTGGGTCGCAGCCGCGCCTTTATGGGACCGTTGCTCGAGGTGCTGCGCCGCCACGCACCCGAGGTCTACGGCGACGTCGACGAGGACACGCTCTACCGCGCCGTGAACATCGCGCAGCCGTCGTTGATCCGCACCGAGGCCGATGAGCTCACCTATCCGCTGCACGTTATGGTGCGCTACGAGATCGAGCGCATGCTGTTTGCCGGCGAGGCCATGGCCAAGGATATCCCCGCGCTTTGGAATCGCTTTATGGACGAGTACCTGGGCATTCCCGTTCCCGACGACACGCACGGCTGCCTGCAGGATACGCACTGGAGCGGCGGCTCGTTTGGCTACTTCCCCACGTATGCGCTGGGCAGTGCCTACGATGCCATGTTTGTGCCGGCCATGTGCCGCGACGGTGTCGACCTTAACGGCGCCTGTGCGAGCGGCGACCTGGCGCCCGTCCGTGCCTGGCTGGGCGAGCACATTTGGCAGTGGGGCCGCGCCAAGGACGCACCGGAACTCATCAAGGGCGCATGCGGCATGGCGTTCGATGCCCGCTACTACTGCAGCTACCTGCAGGACAAGTTCACCACGCTCTACGAGCTGTAAGGCATAACCAACACGCCAACGCAAAGGGGACGCCGCGGAACCAATCCGCAGCGTCCCCTTTTTTCACCCAATAACTAGGTACCCAATGACTAGTTCGTTGACGCTAATGTCTTGGCAACGTCAGCGAAAACGACCCTAAGCGAGCAAGGTGACGTGAAATGAAAGGGCGCTGACCTTCTGGTCGCGCCCTTGAAATTGAACATCAGGCTGCCGCTTGGGGCCGTTTGTAGCGTCGAGCAGTTACGCAGTTTGGTAAAAACGCGTAACTAAAGAGCCTCCAGAGCACTTGCGATGCGCTTCATGGCGGCATCGGCGGATGCTTGGTCGGGCGCCTCGGCCAGCACGCGGATAACCGACTCGGTTCCGCTCTTGCGCACCAGTACGCGGCCCTCGCCTGCCAGCGCGGCCTCGGCCTCGGCGATGGCGTTCTGCACGCCCATGTTCTCGAGCGCGGCGTCCTTGTCCGCCACGTGCACGGCCACCTGCGCCTGCGGCAGCAGCTTGCACGGAGCCGTGAGCTGCGAGAGCGTCTCGCGCTCGGCACGAATCACTTCCATCACGCGCAGCGAGGTCATAATGCCGTCGCCCGTGCGCTCGATATCGCCAAAGATCGTATGGCCCGTCTGCTCGCCACCCAGGCTGTAGCCGCCCTCGCGCATCTTGGCATACACGTGACGGTCGCCCACGCCGCTGGTCACGGCGCTCAGACCGGCAAGCTCCAGCGACTTGACCAGGCCAAAGTTGCTGGCAATCGTCGGCACCACGGTACCGCCCGAGAGTCGCCCGTGCTTGTTCAGATACACGCCGCACACGTACAGGATCTGGTCGCCGTCTACCACGCGACCGCGCTCGTCCACGGCCAAGCAGCGATCGGCATCGCCGTCATAGGCAAAGCCCACATCCAGGCCCTGCTCCACCACATGGCGCTGCAGGCGCTCCATATGCGTGGAGCCGCAGTCGACGTTGATGTTAAAGCCATCGGGCGCGGCGTTGATCACGCGCACGTCGGCACCGAGCGCGTCGAACACCGGCTTGGCCACCGAGGAAGCCGAGCCGTTGGCGCAGTCGATACCGATCTTGACGCCCTGCAGCGAAAAGTTCGCACTTGCAATGAGCGAAGCAATGTAGCGGTTGCGGCCCTGCATGTAGTCCACCGTGGCACCGATGTGGTTGCCCGTGGCCAGCGGAACTTCGCTCTTGCCATCGATGTAGTCCTCGATGAGCTCCAGTACGTCCTCGTCCATCTTAAAACCGTCGCTATTGACGAGCTTAATGCCGTTATCGCAAAACGGGTTGTGGCTCGCGCTGATCATGATGCCGCAATCGAAGCAGCCTTCCACGGTCTGATGCGCTACGCCCGGCGTGGGGATCACGTGCAGCATATAGGCGTCCGCACCGCTCGCGACCAGACCGCTCACCAGCGCCGCCTCGAACATATAACTCGAGCGACGTGTGTCCTTGCCCACGATAACGCGCGCCTTAGCACTGCGGTTGGCGCCGTAATACCAGCCCACAAAACGGCCAATCTTATAAGCGTGCTCTACCGTCAGCCCAGCGTTGGCCTCACCGCGAAAGCCGTCGGTGCCAAAGTACTTCATGCGCTCTCCTTACAAAATAGGGGCGGACAGATTACCTGTCCGCCCCAAAATGGTACTCGATTATCTGCGCTACCAGAAAAACCCTACGCCGACGCGCTATCGCGAGCCGCCTGGCATGTAGGAGTCTGACGCAATGTAAGCGGCTTGTCCCCCGCCTCAGCCGACGTGGTCAGCGTATACGTGATCGTCGTCGTCTCGCCAGCATGCAGGTCAACGGTGCCCGAATAGAAGGGGATTCCATGCCACGTAGCGGCGCCAAGACCAAACTGGGTGCCCTCAACCGTAAGGTCACTGATGTTGCCGCCCGTCGGGGCAAACAGTGAGACATTCAGACGCTCGTCGTCGCGCGCGGCATCGGGCGCGCTCGCCGCGACGTAGTCGGGCAGCTTGCCGGCCTCCTCCTGCGTCATGATGTTCGTCAGGGTAACGGTGATGCGATAGGAGCACGTGCCGTCGCCGTTCTTCACGCCCTGGCCAATCTGCGTGTCGGCGTTCAGATACCAGTCGAGCTTGGAGAAGCTCAGGTTGTTAAAGTAAACGCCGGCAACGGGATCGGCACTCGGATCATCCGGATCGGGCAGCGAAGCGTCAATGCCCGTCTCTTTGATGGCATTCTGCTCATCATCGTTTCTCATCCAAGCGATCAGGCGGCCCTCTTCGGCACCGCGCTCAACGGCGCTGACAAGCTTCGTAACATCGACATCGCCGATACCGCCAAGGATCTTGTCGAAGGCAGCGCTGGCGACGGATGCAAAGATGCCGTCAGACTCCTCGACCGGATAGTTCCAGTACACATCGTGCATGAGGACCTTTGCGGCGTTGGTGCCGTCGACAACCGTTCCGTCGGGCAGTGACACGTTACCGACCAGGCCCAGCAGATACTGCAGGAACACCGGGTCGATACCGATGACGCCATCAACGTCCTGTCCATACTGGGACTTCCACAGCGCGGCGACACGCTGCGAGTTGCGGGGCCAATCAGGCGAATAGGTATTGCCCGAGTTGTACAGGTTACTGTGGTTGCCGAACAGCGCCTCATCCTCTTCGTCGACGCTCTCGACTGCCTCATCCTCGCTGAGTCCAATGCGGGGAACAAACTCGCCAATCGACATCTGGCCGTCTGTGACCGAAATCAGGCCCTGCGAACCGCCAAAGCCGCCGCAAGCACGAATCTCGACGTTGTTCATGGCGTACATAAGGTAGTTGCGCGTCTGGCCGTTGACGCCGAGCATCTGGGGAAGGACGGGGGCGACCTTCTCCGCCGCGTCAACCGCGCCGTTGAGGGTGGCAAAACCGTCCTTGGCCTTATCGACCAGCTCGGTCACCTGGGAAATATGAGTATCGCCAATGCCCTGGATCTTCTCGTTGGCGCTCTTGAACACCTTCGAGCTGCTGGAAAGCGAATCGGCGACCGCCTGTAGCGCGGACACGTTAATCATGCCGTCCTGGAACAGCTTGCCGGGCGTGGCCTGCGAGAGGTTATCGGCCATGGGAACCAGCGCGTTGCTCGAGACATCGGACAGGGCATCAATCATGGTGCGGGCTGCGTTGATGTCACTGCCATACACCGGGATAAACGATGCCGCCGTCCACAGCGAGCTCGAGGTCTCCGCCTTCATGCTGTCGCAGAGCTCATCGATCTTCTTCGCGTCGTCAGGCAGCGTCGAAAAATCGCCCGACGTGACCTTGTCCTTAAGGCCACCGACGATCTCGACAGCCTCCTTCGCTTCACTCTTTACGGTCTTTGCCGAGTTAAGCAGCATAAAGCCGCTTGCGCCAAGCGCAACGAGAAGCACCGCGACTACAGCGGCAATAATGGCGCCGGTGTGACGCTTTTTGCGCTCGCCCTTGCGATGGCGATGACGGACCAGACCGTCAGAGGTCGAACTCGACGAAGCGTCGCTACCGTAGTTCAAGCCAAAATCGTAATAATCTTCCTTGGAACCCGAGCCCGCAAACTCGGCACCGCTATCATCCAGGCGGGCGAACGTGCCAGTCTCGGAGGCGCCGGTGTAAATCGTGCCAAGGTTACCCGTAAGCCCCGCGCCACCGGCAGAGGGAGTATTGTTGGCGGCCTTGCCGGCATTAACGTTGCCGGCGCCATTCGCGGCGTTGGCAGCACCTGCGTTGTTCGCGGGTACCGAAGGAGCCCCGCTCGGCTGCGACGTGGAGGTTGCACCGCCCGCAAAGACATTCCCTCTTGCACGGCCGGTCTTTTTTGCCTTTTGAGACTGCTCGTACAGAGCGGTAAACATCGCCGTCTCGCCCGGGGACACGCGCTTACCGGAACCGCCCTGTCCAGCGCCGCCCGGCGTGCCGGCCTTACCAGCCCCGTTCGGACGCGGCGGAACTGCAGGGCGGCCGCTATCGCTACCCTTAAAGTGATTACCAGCCATAAAGAAATCCTCGCAATTGAGTCGCAATGAAAAAGTCCATAACGTTACTAGTTTATGGCATTTTGAGCATCGACAGCTAAACTCCAGACACGGACATCAATTGGCGAAAATGCGGCACAACACCTTTTCTGTCTTGGTGGCGGCGCCAGCTACACCGTGAGGAACATCATCACGATGATCATGACAAAGCCGATAAGGTCGGTCGGCAAAAACACCGTGCCCAGCATAACGGCGCTGGTGATGGTCGCCGAGACGGGCTCCACGGTTCCGATGAGACTCGCACGCACCGAGCCGATGTCCTTAACGCCCTGCATATAGAGCATGTAAGCAAAAAACGAGCCGATAACCACGAACACCGCGAGCGCCTCGACGCCGGCAGCGTCGAGTGCCGGCATATGCGCCCAGGGCTGCACGAAGACACATGAGATCACGCCCGCCGTGAGCATTGCCGAGCCCGTGACGATGGGGCTGCCGTATTCGGGCAGGATCTTGGCGGGAATCACCGCCATACACGCGGCGCTGACCGCACACATAAGACCTGCTGCCAGGCCAAGCGGCGAGATATTCAGGCTGGTGGGGTCGCCGCCGGTGGCGATTAAAAAGGTTCCACCCAGAGCCAGGCCAATGCCGATGACTTCGCGAGTACGCGGCATGCGGCGATCGATCACGCAGGTGTAGCCCATGATGATAACGAGCTGCAGGCACTGGAGCACCGTCGCGGTTCCGGCGTTCGTCAGGCGCACGGCCGAAAGATAGCAAAACTGGTTGAACAGCAGACCAAAGGCGGTAAAGAGCAGCAGCTGCTTGCGATCGGCGGGTGTGGTCCAGAGCTTAATCAGGCGCTCGCGGTCGCGCGTAACAACTACGGCCATAAAGAGTAGACCGGCGAGAATCTGACGCACGCTCATAAGCCACAAGGTGTCGACGTGGTAGGTATCGAACAGAAAGCTCGCGCTGGTGCCCGAGAAGCCCCAAAACGAACCGCCCACCAGCGTAGCCAAGACGCCCGTGATCATCTTGCGCGTCGAAGCGCTGTTCAGGCGGTCGCGCCATGCGCGACGGGTGTTGCGGCTGAGCTCATCGGTGCCCTCGGGCACATCTATGTTCGATATATCGGTCATCGGCACCGAAGCCCCTGCGCCTTCGACCCGCTCGACACACTCTTTGCTCATTCCACTCCCCCGAAGCAGCTTGGAAACAATTCGGCTTACCTTACCACGGCGAAGGCACCAGCTTGAGGCTTGTCCGCTTATCGGTAGGACAATTCCGCAGGCGTCTTTCCATAGCTCGATACCGCAATGGCCTTGCATTAGTCGACAGCCAAATCGCGGCAGCAGACTCTTTTGAAATGGATATGACAAAGCCTCCGAATTCCACAATGTAAGCGATTTTTAAAAATGTTCTTGCCACCGAGTTCAGGCTCCGTTATATTATCCCTTGCGCACTTGCGCACCCTTGATCGGGCGTTTAGCTCAGGGGGAGAGCGCTTCCCTGACACGGAAGAGGTCAGAAGTTCAAATCTTCTAACGCCCACCAAATGTTCGCAGCTCAGAGGCTATGTCTCTGGGCTGTTTTGTTTTATGTCGCCAAATCAGCTGGCAGCTCCAACCGCCCAAGCAACCACCCTGCCCATGCACAAAACCGCGTCAATAGCCACCGAGGCCGAGACCAACACGTCTCGAACCCATCCGAGCCGCAACTTCTCAGCAAAACGCCACAGCGTCCACACCCTGCGGTATCCTTGAGCCACTTGCACCTGCAGCACCAAGGAGCCGCCATGCGTACCGAGCTCGATGTCCCCTTTTCGCACAAAGAAGAAGCCAAGGCGCTGGGCGCCAAATGGGACCGGACCAAGAAGATCTGGTATGTACCTAGCGGCGTCAACCCCGAGCCCTTTGCCGAGTGGCTGCCCGGTGTTGACCGATCCGACCCCTCAGCGCCGTATATATATCTAGTACTGGGCAAGCGCAAGTGCTGGAAGTGTCACAAAGAGACCTCGGTCGCGGCCTTCGGCATTCCCTATCGAACCGATAACGACGAGAGCATCGTCATCGCGCACGCGCCCAACGAAGCCGGACACATTGCCATCGACACGGTCAACGCCAACGCACTCGCCATCGTGCCCGCTCTTGGCTGCGTGCCGGGCGAGATCCGTGACTACCTTCATAAGCGCTGCGGCTACAAGCCCGTAGGCGCGCGAGCCTCCAAAGCCCCGTCGCTCAGCAACACGTGCACCAGTTGCGACGCGCTGCAAGGCAGCCGCTATCTGTTCGAGGAGCCCTCGTCCCCGTTTGCCCTCACTGCCATCAACAAGCTGCCGGCACTGGAGTTTATACGCGTCGAAGTTGCCGGCGTCTTTGGCGTCCCGGCCACGCGTACCGACTTTGACCAGGCGCTCTTTACCTGGGCACGCGACCATCACGCCGAGTTCCACAGGCAACTCGGTGAGGGGGTTTATTTGTAGAGGCAAAAGACACTCACAGCCAACTCCTCCGCATCACCTATCCCTCGTCGCCGGCGTCGTACACGATATCGAGGCCACAAACAGGGCATTTCTCCGGATACACCGGCATATGAACGCCCATACGTTTCCTCACTTCGTCGCTGAGTCTGTCGCGCGCATCGATGAACCAAATGTCGAGACACGGTATTTGCGAGCCGCAGCAAGGGCAGGTGACGACAAACGACCCGCAATCAACCTCTACGCTCGGAAACATATTGTTGTCTATAAGGGCGCACGGCAGTTTTCCGTACTTCCCCATCGCAATATCGCCTCGCCAGCTCACGCTCGCTCCCTTCCCGTTATTCAAACCAGGAAGAGCATGCACCAGCAAGTGCGCGCGAGATTGCATCGCCACGCGATCCGATCAAACAACACGATCGTCAAAGACCGCCAAAGCCAAATACGCTAATACGGCAGAAGCCCCGCCTTTTCACGCTTCTTTTCCGAGCGATCGAACTCGATGCGATGGGCCTCAAGAAACACCGTATTGGGTCGCCACTGACGCTCATTCGGCTGCCTTAGCGTCGCACCCGCAAAGGAAGCGTAGTCGGTCTTATCCAGCAGGTACGATCCGCACAGCCGATATTCGCCGCAAACAGGCTCAAACGAAATCAGATGAGCATCGAATAAAGCATGTAAGTCGCGCCGAAGCAGAATGCCGTTGCTGGCAACCTGCGATTTGGGTCCCGAGTAATTCTCGATATGTGCAGCCTCCAGAGCTTCGCTGACGCCGCAGTCCGACACCGCGCAACGGCCATCATAGGCGGCAACGAGCTGCTTGCGGAACCATTGCTGCCCCAATCGCTCGCGCCTTAACGCATAGCGGGCCTTTTCGTCGTCGGTCGTACCCTGTCCGACAAACTCAATATCGACGGGCATGTGCTTCAGATAACTCATGTCGGGCGCAAAACGAGGGTCCGGTCCGCCTTTATGAACAGGACCGTGCAGAACAAACCATCCGTTTTCGGACTCGAACCGTTCAACAAACGCAAGGCCGAGCACCTTGTAGCCCACCTCGGTTGCAAATATGACTCCGACTGGAACGCCACATTCCATGCAGTTGAGCATTTTACGGTTGTAATTCTGGTCTCGAAAACCAACGGTACCCGGCGCTTGAACCGAGTACTTAATGACCCACGTACCATCGTCCAAATAGAGCGGAGGCACATCGTTGATGCTCTCGGTTTGCCGCTGGCGCGCTTGTACCCCGCTACCCCACTTCCCTGTATACTGATGTAGCACGTGTTTCATCCGGGCTTGTTGGGCCGGGTCGTTCATGGGAGGTTCTTGTGGCTGTTTCGAATCCGCCTAAGGGGAGCGTTTCTTCTTCGTCCATCAAGCCGGTTACGCGCAAGGCCGTGCGTTGCCAGCGCGAGGTCGCTTGGCTTGTCACGCAGGCGGCGGGCAGGCTTGTGGCGACCACTCAGGACGTCAATGCGCCTACGCCGAGCTTTGTGTTAGCGGCGGCGCTGGATTTTGTGCGCCAATTGGAGCTTGCCGCGCAGGATGCCAACGGCCCCCTCGACTACCAGAACGTTATGGCGCCCGACCTGCAAACGTTCTGTCACATGGCCAAGTTGCCTGCCGCGCCCAATGCGCTTTCGGACGCAGGCTACATGTTTACGCTTTCGGGCGCGGACCTTATCCGCGACATCTATGCATACTGCAGCGAGCTCGCCGAGCGCAGCGTCTTTGGCACGGCTGAAGTCAAACCGGGATATGTCATCAAGCTGGTTCTTAGGCTGTTCTTGATGGACGGGTTCGGGGCCATGCCGGCGTAAGCCGAGTCTTTAGCATCACCGTCGACTGGGCAACAACCGCTTTACCTTAATGGACGCCAATCGAGAGTCGATTATTGGGTCGCCTCGTCCACTAACGCATCTATCCCACGCGCTCCGACAGTCGATACTTGCGGTTGCGGCTCGTCGCCGGCGCCGTGGGCTCAAGCTCGCCTTGAGCAATGAGCGCGTTGACGCGCGACCTAACCTGGGAAATTGTGAGCCCTGTGTGCTCTGCCAGCTCGCGCGTCCCCAGCTCGCCGTAGTGTTTGAGTGCCGTCACAATTAAGCCCCCGCCATGATCGACCGGCTCGATCTTTGAACGGTAAAGTACGACCTTGAACCGATCGAATCCCGGGCAGAACAGGGGCTCGGCCAGACCATGCGCGCGCATGGCATCGATCATCATCGGGATGCCCGAGCCATTGCCCTCAGCCGGCGAACCTGCGCCATCCGGCAGCGGGACAATCGACATGAGCTTCACAAGCGTCGCGTTACGGCATCGGGAGCTGCCGTCAAACAAGTTCTCGCGAGTCTTTCCCCCGTAAAGGCCGCCAGGATTCGTCACCTCGACACGATCGTCAAAGACGTCGACGGCAATCGATTGTCCACAGAACCGATCCCCGTATTCTCGATGGATTACGGCGTTAGCGATTGCCTCGCGCAGAACCTCCTCGGGAATCTCAAGCGAGTCGACACGCGAGACGCCTTGGACGGTCGAGGTTCGCCGCAAATTCTTGGCGACGGCTGCGACGGCATCCGAGATCATCTCGCCCAACGTTCCCTCACAGATTGTGCGGTCCATGAACCTCAGCGACCCCGCAGCTCCCTTTTGAGCTCCCACGTGGACAGCCACATCAATGAAGAGCTTGGGATAGAACTGCTGAGGATAGATGCCCGCAGCCAGGAGCCCGGCCTTAGTCACATTACCCCGGGAGTCGAGGAAATTCAGGCGCTCCAGCTTTGTTTTCTTGTCCATCGCACCGCGCATAGCTCGGGGCGTCAGCGAGAAAGCACGCTCTATCGTGCGGTCAATCAGGGCCTCGTCGAGGTCTCCCACACCCGCACCCGGCACTGCATCACGATCACTGGGGCTCGTTCGTTCATACGACGACAAGGACAGAACCTCGGTCGATGAAAGCGGCACGTCTTTGTCGTCGATGCGTTTGTAGCTGCCGCCCTGGGCGCCCCGCTCTATGACATAGCAGGGCTTGCTCGACGGGTCGAGCTCCTCAATCGTGATGACGAGAACAATGGCGCCCTGGAGCTCCAATCGCTCGATCGTGTATTTGGGCGGATTGGCCAGCTTTCCTCGGCCGCCGGCATCGCCCATGCCTGCCACAAACTGGTTGAGCACTTTCTCGGTCTCGAAGTTCTCAACCGGGACAAAACCTGCGCGCTCACTCACTCCGAGCACGATGATTCCGCCGGCAGTGTTCGCGAATGCGCTCACCGTTTCCCACACGTCGCGGGAAAGCGTCGTGGCGCTCTCCTTCACTTCGACGCTAAGATCATCCGAGCCCATACGCCTTAAAGACTCAAGCAGACCGGTCAGCTCGTTTTCGTTCATCTTCACGTCCTTTCGCTCGGTCCTGCGAAGAATGCCGCGGATAGATTTCCCTCGTCTCTCAGTTATCTCTCGTAATTATCTCTCATCTATCTCTCTATCTCTCGGCTTAGAGATAAGAGATAGATAGAGATGGAATGTCTACCATTTGCTTCATTTATACATATTTTTGCTGGTAGAACAATCGGTATTGAGACAATACCATGATTGCCTGTCTCTTTGCTGCTCAGTTATCTCTCATATTTTTCTCTCATCTTCCTGTCATCTCTCATATTAGAGACGAATGAGAGACGAGAGATACGCGAGTGATGGACGAGCGAGGATTTTCGGACGGTCGGATATCGAGAGTGGATATTTGGACGGTTTTTGGGGCTTTTGCGGCAAATTCCGTCCAAATATCCACTCTCGTTTGGCGAGTGTCCAATTTTCCACGCTCGTGCGGCGGGCACGCGGGACCTATGCCCAATCCGCCAGCATCGTCTTCAGTTCGCCGCAGAGCCGCGGCCCCATATGGGTATACTCTCGAGGATTCGACTCGATTCGCCCCCGCTGGGGCGTCAAAGGAGACTGCATATGCCCACCACCTCAACCGACCCGCGCGCCGCTGCCGCCGCGCTGCTGGTGCCCGACACCACCTGCCACGGCTTTGCCGTCGAGCGTCGCGAGACCGTGCCCGAGCTCGACTCGGACGCCTACGTGCTACGCCACACCGCCTCGGGCGCTCGCCTGCTGTACCTGGCATGCGACGACGAAAACAAGGCCTTTGCCATTGGCTTTAAGACGCCGCCGGCCGATTCCACCGGCGTGTTCCATATTCTTGAGCACTCGGTGCTGTGCGGATCGGCCAAGTTCCCCGTCAAGGAGCCATTCGTCGATCTGATCAAGAGCTCCATGCAGACGTTCCTCAACGCCATGACCTACCCCGACAAAACCATCTACCCCGTTGCCACCACCAACGAGCAGGACCTGTACAACCTGATGGACGTGTACCTGGACGCGGTGTTCAACCCGGCCATCTACACCAAGCCGACTATTTTTGAGCAGGAGGGCTGGCACTACGAACTGGACCTGCCGGAGGGCGCCGAGGGCGAGGTCGACGGCAGCTCCGCGAGCCTGCGCGAGGGCACGCTGCGCTATAACGGTGTGGTGTTCAACGAAATGAAGGGCGCGCTGTCCGACCCCATGAGCGTGCTGGACGATGCTGTTAACGCCGCGCTCTATCCCGACACCGCCTATGCGCACGAGAGCGGTGGCGACCCGCGCGCGATTCCCGCGCTCACCTACGAGCAGTTCCTGGATACGCACGCACGCCACTACAATCCTTCCAACTCCTACATCACGCTCTACGGCGACCTGGACGTGGACCGCGCGTTAGCCTTTTTGGACGAGCGTTATCTGTCGCAGTCGAGTGCCGCGAGCCGCCGCATGGACGCCGCTGTTGCCGCCGGCGAGGACCCGTCCGCGCTGGCACCCAATCCGCTGGACGTGCAGGCGCCTGTGACCTGCGAGTATAAGCGCGTCGAGATGGCCACCACGCCCGAGAACGCCCTGGTGGGCCTGGGTCTTGTGCTGGGCAGTGCACTCGACCGCAAGCGCACGATCGCAGCAGATATCCTGTTCGAGGCGCTGCTGGGCTCCAACGAAGCACCAGTTAAGAAGGCCATTCTGGCCGCCGGCCTGGGCGGCAACGTGGTGAGCTACACCGCGGCCGAGTGCCTGCAGCCCTACGAGCTCATCATGCTGCAAAATGCGCAGCCCGGCGTGGCGCGCGAGCTGCGTCGCGTATTCCAGGACGCTTGCCGCGACCTGTGCGAGCACGGCGTTCCGCGCGAGCGCCTGGAGGCCATCATCAGCAGCAACGAGTACGACCTGCGCCAGCGCGACTATGGCATCGCCGACGGCGTGGCCATTGCGTGCGATGCGCTGAGCACCTGGCTCTACGATGACGACGCTGCGACGCTGGCGCTCAAGTAAGGCCCGGTGTACGAGGAGCTGCGCGGCGAGCTGGACGGCAGCTACTTTGAGGACCTGCTGCGCGAGCTGGTGCTGCAGAACGATCACATGGCGCTGGTCGAGCTGGTGCCGGTGGACGCCGCCGAGGGTTCGGAGGGTGCCGAGGCCGCCGAGCTAGCAGCCAAGCGCGATGCCATGACCGATGCCGAGCTGGCCGACGTGGTCGAGCGCACGGCCGCGCTGCGTGCCGCGCAGGAGGCGGAAGACACGCCCGAGGCCAAGGCCACGCTGCCGCGCCTGCGCGTGTCCGACATTGGCGAGGCGCGCCCCGAGCCGCCGCTGGTCGTGGACACGACCGCGCCCATCCCCTGCCTGCGCCACGGCATCCCCACCAACCGCCTGGCCTACGCCATGCAGTATTTCGACCTGAGCTGCGTCACGTTTGAGGACCTGCCCTATGTGACACTGCTCTGCCGCCTGCTTAAGCAGCTACCCACGCGCGAGCACTCGGCCGAGGAACTCGACAACTTGCTCGCTGGCAAGCTGGGCTTTTTGAGCTTTACGACCGAGGTCATGACCCAGCCCGAAGTGGACGGCGTGCGCCCCTACCTGCTGGTGAGCGCCGGCGCCCTGTCCGAGAAGATCGACGCGCTGGCGAGTCTACCGCGCGAGGTATGGTCGAGCACGCTTTTGGCAGACGCCGACGCCGACCGCGTGCGCGACGTGCTTACGCAGATTCGCATTGGGCTTGAGCAGGGCTTTATCAACAACGGCCACTCGGCGGCGCTCGGTCGCGCGATGAGCTACAGTGCGCCTTCGGCCGTGGTGCGCGAGCAGCTTTCGGGCGTGGACTTCTACCTGTTCCTGCGCGATCTGCTCGAGCACTTTGACGAGCGACTGGACGACCTGCGCGCCAAGCTTGCCGCGCTGGCAGACCGCATCTTTGTGGCCGATGGCTGCATGGCGAGCTTTACCGGCAGCGACGAGGACTTTGACGCGTACTGGGATGCCGCGGGCGACTTGGGGCTTGGCGCCGGCGACGGCGCTAGCAGCGGCACGCTCGTGGTGCCGGAGCCGCGCGACCGTCACGAGGCTTTCGTCATCCCCAGCGACATCTGCTTTGCGGCGCGCGCGTGCGACCCGCGTCGCCTGGGCATCGACGTGACGGGCGCCTGGGCGGTTGCCGCCAACGCGCTCTCCTACGACTACCTGTGGAACGAGATCCGCGTGAAGGGCGGTGCGTACGGCTGCGGATTCCGCGCTGCTGGCGAGCGTCAGACGGCGTTCTACACCTACCGCGACCCGGCGGTCGATCCTTCGATTGAGCGCGTGGAGCGCGCGGGCGCATGGCTCGGCAGCTTTGAGCCCGACGAGGCCGCCTTCGAGGGCTTTATCGTGAGCTGCGTGAGCGGCATGGACGCGCCCGTGAAGCCGTACGCGCTCACCAAGCGCCGCAATACGACCTACCTGGCTGGGCTCGATCCGCACGCGCGCGAGGAGCGTCGCGCCCAGATGCTCGCGGCCACACCCGGTGAGCTGCGCTCGCTCGGCGCCGATGTGACGCGCATCGCAGCCGCGTCGCCCACCTGCGTCTTTGGCGGACGCGACGTCATCGCCAAGAGCAACGCCAGCTTTACCGTCATCGACCTGCTGGCCTAACGCACCGCAAGCAAAACCACCACAAAGGTGCCTGTCCCCTTTGTGGTGGTTTTCCGGCGAGCTGTTACTTGATGAACGGGTTCAGCCTGCCCGCCAGCGGATCGAGCTTGTACATGGTTGCAAAGCACTCACGACCATAATCGGAGTCATTGCTCCAGCTACCCTGGTCGACGTCGTACTCTGCATCCAGACGAATCCACTCCTCCGGCTTATTCTTCTCGTGCTTGCTGCAGAAGTAGCGCTGGTACTCAACCTCGTGCTCAAACTCAAACTCGGCATCCGAACCGCGGCCGGCATACTCGTCGACCGACGTCAGGTTGCCGTGCTCGTCGTAATAGAACTCCGCATAGCCGCCGCGCTCGGAATCGATCCTGTCGAGCTTTCCGTCGCTGTACGAATAATCCACCGCGGCATACGAGCTCAGCGAACCGTAGTCGTTGCCGTGCGAGTCATATGCCACAGGCGAGATACGCGAAATGTTGCCGTCCTTGTCATACTCGTAGCCCGCGGTAATCGTCCACGTAGTTCCCACCGTGTCGCCCTGGCAATCCAGCGTAAAGGACGTCACGCGATCCTTGTCGTATCCGTACGAATACACGACCGTCCGAGGATTGGCCGGGCTGGTATCGGTGTTGGTCACCATGTTGCCGTTCTGATAAATATACGTGCTCGCGCTCTCGCCGTAACCCGCATGGGTCGTCTTGTTGATCAGGTTTCCGTCCGCGTCGTAGGTAAACGTCGTGGTGCTCGACGAATCGCTAATGTCGGCATCGCAATCGATGCGCGTGACGTTACCGTCGGCGTCGTACGTAAACGTGTTGACGTTCGCATAACCGCCCGCCAGATCTTCCTCAATCTCCGAAATGCGATGCGACTCATCGTGCTCGACGCTGTAACTTACGCCGCCACCTTGCTTGACGGCAGACGTGAAGCCCGTGACGTAACCGTTCTCGTCACGCTCGATCTCGTAGATATCGCCGTACTGGTCCGACTTGTCGGTACCTTCGTAGGACACCGGCAGCCACAGCTCGTCGAGCTGTGTGTCCTTAATGCCGCTAACCTTCGTATCCTGCGGCAGTTCCAACGTGGCGAGCTTCTTTTTGCCCGAAAGATCGACGCTTTTGAGCTCCCCGGCATTTGAAAGGTCGAGCTTCTCGATGTTGTCGCAGCCGTCCAGGTTAACGGCGGTGACATTACTCGCCGAGTTAAGCTCGACGGTTTTAAGGTCGCCGCAGCCCGAAAGGTCCAGGTTGACGAGCTTGTCGTCGCCGGACTCCACTGTAACGATATTGGGGAATGTCTTGCCCAGGCCCTGCGTCGACGCGATGCCGTCCAGCTCGACCGATGTCACCGCCTTGGCCTCGTCGCGTGAGATGCGGCCATCACCGTTAGTATCGTACTTGGTCGAGACAAGCGCACGCATGCCGCTGTCTGGAAAGGTTTTCTCGTCGATTGGGGTGGTCGCAATCTGGGTGAAGTAGAACAGCGCGCCACCGCCGATGCCGGCCGCCACGGCAAGCACCGCGGCGAGAGCGATGAGGGGCTTCTTGGAACGTTTGCGCCGCACGGGCTGCTGCGCAGGCATGTATTGCTGAGGAGCGGGCGCGGCGGCAGGCTGGGGTTGCTGCGTGGCCGCGACCTGGTCGGGTGCTACGGGCGCGCCGCAGACGGGGCAAAAGAGGGCGTCGTCGACAAGCGGCGTGCCACACGAGCGACAAAACATGGCGGGCTCCTTTCGATTCATTCCTTCTACCATGAAGGTAAACCCAAAAATGCAGCCCTTGTTGCGCAACATTCAGCCCAAACCATCGCAAAGGGGCGCAGTTCACAGGCGCCTTTGTATTGGTTCGAACACTTGTTCTATACGTACGCATGTTCTATAGTAGGGGGTGCTTGCATCGGACTTAAATTGCAACTAAGATATAGTTGCAGAATGTGAGGCGGGATGACTCGGACCGATAAACTCATCGCCCAGCTGCTTAGCTGCCCTTCGACGTATCGGTATACCGATTTTTTAAAAGTCATGGCTTCATATGGCTTTGAAATGGACAACAAAGGCAAGACATCCGGATCGCGCGTTCGCTTCTACAGGCCATCGGATGGCAGGATGTTCGTAATGCACGCGCCACATCCATCTGACGAATTGACAGCGGGGACCATTCGAAACATCGTTCGATTTCTGCAAGATGTCGGAGGTAGTCATGAGTAACGTTTTGGCATACAAGGGTTATTTCGCCCCAGTCGAGTTCGATGCCGAACAGCATGTGCTCACAGGTATGGTCACCGGCATTAGGGACGCAATCGTATTTGAAGGCTCCACGGTTGAAGAAGTGGAGCAATGCTTCCACGACGCCGTCGACGATTACCTTGAGTTTTGCGCCGAGAAGGGCAAGGAACCCGAGCGAGCTTTTAAGGGCTCGTTCAACGTAAGAACGGGCTCTGAGCTCCACAAGCAAGCAGCGCTGGCAGCGGCAAAGAAGGGTGAGTCACTCAATAAGTTTGTGACTGAAGCAATCGCTGCGGCGTTATAGCATTAACGCATAGGCCCAAACAACCACAAAGGGCGCAGTTCACAGGCATATTTGCGGTGGCTTTACTGCCCATATCACGTTTGCCCAGATAAAACCTGCCAAAATAAACCTGTCCCTTTTTGGCAGGTTTGTTAGAGGAGGCTGGAATGGATAAGGCTGAGTTGCGGCGGGCGGTGATTGCTCGGCGCGATGCTCTTGATTTGGATGTTCGGGCGGCAAAGTCCGCCACTATCTGCGCGCGGCTTGTTGAGCTGCTGGAGCCCAGCGGCGCTGCGGGCCAGCGCACCGTTGCCGTCTATGCCGCGATGGGTTCCGAGGTCGACCCAGCCGCGTTTGCCGCCGCGGCCGTCGCGCGTGGCTGGCGCGTAGCCTATCCGTGCATGCTCTCGGCAAGCGACGCCGCCACATGCGGCCAGCGCATGTGCATGCGGGCAGTCTCTGCCGGCGATGTGTCCGAGGCCCCGTTTATCGCCCACCCTACGCGGGCCTTCGCAGCCACGGACATCGACAGCGACCACTTCCCCATCGTGCCCGCCAAGGCTCTCGACATGATTATCGTGCCGCTCGTGGCTTTCGACCGCACCGGCGCGCGCCTGGGCTACGGCGGAGGCTGCTACGACCGCTACCTGCCCACAGTTGCACCTAAATGCCTAATCGTCGGCATCGCCTTTGACGAACAGCGCGTCGACCACGTTCCCACCAATGCCCACGACCTGCCGCTGCCCCACATCGTCAGCGCCTAAATGCCAGCGTACCCCCGGCAGTCTAGTGCTCCTCGCCGGCGCGGGCCAGGTCGTAAGGCGTGGTCTGGTAGACGTAGTAGTTGAGCCAGTTGGTGTAGAGCAACTGCGCCTGGCTGCGCCAGACGTTGCGCGGCTCGGCAGCGGGGTCGTCCCCTGGGAAGTAATGCGCCGGCACCTCCGGGTTGAGTCCGCGCTTCACGTCACGCTCGTACTCCAGACGCAGCGTGTCGGTATCGTACTCGGGATGGCCAAAGACAAAGAAGCGGCGGCTGTCGGTCGACTTGACGATGTACAGGCCCACCTCGTCGGACACGGCCACGACCTCAAGCTGAGGCTCGGCTTCCACGTCCTCGCGGCGCACATCGGTGTTGCGCGAATGCACGGCATAGAAACGGTCGTCGAAGCCGCGAACCAGCGGGCTTTGCGGCTTCACCAGATGATGCTCGAACACGCCGCTCGCCTTTGTCGACAGGTCGTACTTCTGAATACCGTAGTGGTGATACAGGCCCGCCTGCGCGCCCCAACAAATGTGCAGCGTAGAGTGCACGTGCGTGGTGGACCAATCCATAATCTGGCAGAGCTCGGGCCAGTAGTCGACCTCTTCGAACGGCATCTGTTCCACCGGCGCGCCCGTGATGATCAGGCCGTCGTAGTGGATGTCGCGGATGTCGTCGAACGTGCGGTAGAACGTCTCCAGGTGGCCAGCGCTCACGTGCGTGGCCTCGTGCGTCTTGGTGCGCAGCAGGTCCACCTCCACCTGTAGCGGCGTGTTGGAGAGCTTGCGCATGATCTGCGTCTCGGTGGCGATCTTGGTGGGCATGAGGTTGAGGATGAGCACGCGCAGCGGGCGGATGTCTTGGTGCAGTGCGCGGTACTCGGTCATGACAAAGATGTTCTCGCTCTCGAGCTGCGCGGCGGCAGGGAGGGCGTCGGGAATGCGAATGGGCATGGATGCTCCTTACGAGTCAGTTGCAGCTATGGTACAACGAGCAGCCCTATCCGCGCGAGCACATCGCCCAGCGATGCCGTCAGCGGCCCAAATCACTCCAAAAGTAGAGATTAAGGCATGTCCCAAAAATCTACGGCGCTTTAGTCTAGCAAAGTGGTAGCAGGACGCTACAATGGTTCGACGCAAAAAACTCGGCCGAAAGGATACATATATGTACCAGACGCGTAAGATCGGTGTGGTCGGCCAGGGCCACGTAGGAGCACATGTCGCCAACAGCCTGCTCATGCAGGGCATTGCCGACGAGCTGTACCTGTGCGATATCAACGAGGCCAAGGTGACGTCCGAGGTCCAGGACCTGCGCGACTCCCTTTCGTTTGTCCCGTATAACACCAAGATCGTCAACTGCTACGACCACTACGAGGAGCTGGCCTGCTGCGACGTCATCGTCAACGCCGCCGGCAAGGTCGCGCTGGCCGCCGGCAACCGCGACGGCGAGCTGTTCTTTACCACCGACGCCGCCCGCACCTTTGCCAAGCGCATCGTCGACGCCGGCTTCGACGGCATCTTTGTGAGCATCTCCAACCCCTGCGACGTCGTGTGCACCGAGCTGTGGCACCTGACCGGCTACGATCCCAAGAAGATCATCGGCTCGGGCTGCGGCCTGGACTCCGCCCGCCTGCGCACCGAGATTTCCAAAAAGGTCGGCGTGAGCCCCAAGTCCATCGACGCCTACATGATCGGCGAGCACGGCTTTAGCCAGCTGGCCGCCTTTAAGGCCGCGACCATCGCCGGCAAGAGCCTCAACGAGCTCCAGGCCGAGAACCCCGACAAGTACGCCTTCGACCACATGGAGGTCGAGGAGCTTGCGCGCAAGGGCGGCTACGTAACCTACCAGGGCAAGCAGTGCACCGAGTACGCCGTCGCCAACTCCGCCGCGCGCGTCTGCGCCGCCGTGCTGCACAACGAGCACGCCGTGCTTTCCGCCTCTACGCTTATGACCGGCCAGTATGGCGAGGAGGGCATCTTTACCTCCCTGCCGTGCGTGATCGGCGCCGAGGGCGTCGAGGAGGTCTACACGCTCGACCTGTCCGAGTACGAGCTCGATGGCTTCCACAAGAGCTGCCAGCACATCCGCGACAACATCGCCCAGCTCGACTGGTGGGACGCCGAGGCCTACGACGCAAAGTAGGCCGTTGGCTGCCGCAACCTTGCGAATCGAAGCGCGATACTAAGCGGGCCGCGCCGGGGATTTCCGGCACGGCCCGCTTTTTTGACTCACACAGTGCCCTTGCGAATCGAAGGTGAATACTTTTCCGCGAAGTGAACGAGCAAAAACGAGCCCCCGAAGCATCGACACTTTTCAGACGCCGTTTCCTGCGGTTTCGCCAAGTTTTTCCTGCAGTTTTGGCGTCAAAAAGTGTGGATGCTTCGGGGGTCCAAAATAGGTCGTTCACTTCGCGGAAAAGTATTCACCTTCGTTTTCGCGCAGACACAAATCCGGCCGCCACAACGTAAAACGGGGCCCGCGCACAGCGCAGGCCCCGTCAAAAAAGACAATTCCCGGTACCTAGTACTGCTCGATGCCCATGTAGCGACGAACCTCGGGGCTGTGGTCAAACACCTTGCCGCGCGCGGCGCGCAGCTCGCAGCTCATGTTGTAGAAGAAGATCGGCTCCAGGTACGAACGCACGCTGGCGGGCACCTCGCCCACGCCGTACTCAAGTGCGTCGAGCACCATAATCGTATCGGTGTGCGTGTTGAGGAACGCAAGAGCGCGCTCCTCCATGGGGCGGCACTCGCCCGCGCCAAGCTGCACAAAGTAGAACACGCCGGGCTCGGTGGCCTCGAAGGGACCGTGGAAATACTCGCCGGAGTGGATGTAGCAGCAGTGCTGCCACTGCATCTCCATGAGCGAGCAGATGGCCATGGCGTAGGTCTGGCTAAAGTTGGGTCCGGAGCCCAGGATATAGAAGAACTTGTGCTGCTGGCAGAGCTCGGCAAAGCGATCGCCCAGCTCGGCGTTGACCTTCTCACGGGCAGCGGGCAGCAGCGCATCCATCTGCTTAAGGCCGGCGTACATGTCGGCGAGTGCCTCGTAGCCCTCCTGCTGGTCGAGCAGCTCGGCGGCGATCAGAGCGCCGATACCCTGAGGCACCTCGGCCTGCGGCACGCCTTCGCCCCACGGATAGACCCAGGTGGCCCACTTGCCGTTGTCGATCTTGGAGCCCTCGCAGTCGGTCATGGCGACGACCTCGGCGCCGGCAGCCAACGCCATCTCGCAGCCGTCGACGACCTCCTGCGTGTTGCCGCTGTGGCTGCATGCAATAACGAGAGACTTCTCGCCAAGGCTCTTGGGGGCCATCAGGCAAAACTCGCGTGCCGTGTAGACCGTCGAGGAAAACGTGGTGGCCTCGCGCTTGAGCAGCTCGTTGGCCGGCATCAGGTCGATCATCGAACCGCCGCAGGCGATCCAAAAGACGTTCTCGATCTTGCCCTTGCGCTCGATGATTTCCTGAACCAGATCATGTGCGTTCATCCTGATGTTCCTCCTTGTGGGGCAGCTTTGAGCGACGGCAGCTCGTACCTGCTGTCGTTCTATGTTGTCCTATTTATAACACGTGTAACAACGCCCGTGAAGTCATCCCGGCAAATTTGTTCTATGTTGTTCTATCTGTGGACGTTAGATGTCGAAGACGTAGCGCGAGCCCACGATCTTTTGGCGTCCGAACAGCAAGGGGCGCTCGTCCTCATCGGTAAAGTACGCCTCCATATAGAAGAGCGGCTCGCCGACCGGCACCTCCAGCAGTGGGGCCGCTTGAGCATCAGCAAGCGCAATCTCCACGGTGCAGGGGTCGGACTTGAGCGGCGCGCGACCCGAATGCTCGGCAACGAGCGCAAAGATTGAGTTATCGGTGAGGTCCTCATCGGCCAGCGTCTGCAGGTAGGGATGGTCGCCGAGCACAAAGGCGTTGTTCTCAAGCATGACAGGGATGCCGTCGGCCGTGCGCACGCGCTCGACCACGATAAGCTCGCAGCCGGGCTCCACGCCAAAGAACGTCGCATCCTCGCGCGTCGCCGCGACCACCGTGCGCGACACCAGACGCGCACCCGGCACCATGTCGTTGGCAGCACAACCCTCAGTAAAGCTCTGGACGTCACCCTTCTGGCGAATCTTGCGCTTGAGCTTGGGCGCACACACAAAGGTGCCCCTCCCCTGCTGGCGGTTGAGATACCCCGCACGCGACAGCTCCTCGATGGCGCGACGCACGGTGACGCGCCCCACGCCGTAGGACTTCGCGAGCTCCATCTCGGAAGGAATGCGCGAGCCGGCCACGTACACGCCGCGCGCAATCTCGCCCTTTAGGTCGTCCATGACCTGCTGGTACAGTGGCACGGCGGACACCTCGGCGCGCTCGGAACGTTCGGTCTTGCTATCGGCTACCATCGTTACGCTCCATCCCGCGCATGCTCGGACTCAAATTCTTCAATCGCCGCCATAAACTGCTCGCCAAAGGCGTCGGCCTTTTTCTCGCCAATGCCGTTGACCTGGATCAGCTCGTCGCGTGTCTGCGGGCGCAAGCGGCACAGGCCGCGCAGGGCCTTGTCGGAAAAGACCATGTACGGCGCCATCTCCAGCTCGGTCGAGATCTCCTTGCGCAGGGCACGCAGACGCTCGAACAGCTCAGCATCGTCGCCAACGCGCGGGCGCTCATCCAGCTCGGCCTCCTCGCGCAGCAGATCGACGGCACGGCGGGCGCGGGCCGAGGCCTTGCGCTTGGACGCGCGACGCTTAACGGTAAAGGCGAACGCCTCGTCCTCGACCTCGCCGGCACGCGGACCCAGCCCCACGACCGGGTACTGCCCCTGCGAGGTGGCCAAATAACCACGGCCGCACAGCTGGCCGATGATGTCCTTGATGCGCCCGACCGATTCGCTCGACAGCTCACCGTAGCCGCGGTCCTCGTCCAGATGCATCTGGCGAATGCGCTCGGTGTTGCCGCCGTGGAGCACATCGGCGATCAGCGACTTGCCAAAGCGCATGGGACGCGTGGCCACATAGCGCACAGCGGCGCGGGCCATATCGGTGACGTCCTCGACCTCGAACTGCGTGAGACAGTTGCTGCAGTTGCCGCAGCCCTCGGCGTCGTCTGCCGTGCCGCCCGTAGCAGCCGCAACCGCATGCTCGGCCGCGGCTTCGTCGCCAAAGTAGCGCAGCATGTATTCGCGCAGGCAGCCCGTGGTATTGCAGTAGCCCTCCATCTGGCTGAGCAGACGATATCGATTCTGGGGCGCCCACGCGCGCTGCTCGTCGTCAAGCGCCTCGTCGGCCGCATCGCCGCGGTCGATCAGAAAGCGGCGCATGCGAAAATCGTTGCCGTTCCACAGCAAGTGGCAGCTGGCCGGGTCGCCATCGCGGCCGGCGCGGCCCGCCTCCTGGTAGTATGCCTCGATGCTCTCGGGCACGTTGTTGTGGATGACGTAGCGCACGTTGGGCTTATCGATGCCCATTCCAAAGGCGTTGGTGGCAACCATCACCTGTATGTCGTCGTCGATAAAGGCACGCTGGCTCTGGCGGCGGGCGTCGTTGCCCATGCCGGCATGGTAGCGGCCCACGCGAATGCCGCTGGGACCCAGGGCCTCGGCAAGCTCCGCGGCCAGCGCGTCGACCGTCTTGCGGGTCGAGCAATACACGATGCCGCTCTCGCCCGAATGCGCGATCACATAGTCGCGCACCCACGCGGTCTTGGCCTTGTCGCCCATCTCTTCGCAACCAAAGTAGAGGTTCTTGCGATCGAAGCCCGTCACCACGGTCGCCGGGTTTTGTAGGCCGAGCATTTGCTGAATGTCCGCACGCACACGCTCGGTCGCCGTAGCGGTAAAGGCCGCCACGATGGGACGCTGCGGCAGGGAATCAATGAACTCGCGAATCTGCAGGTAAGCAGGGCGAAAATCCTGGCCCCATTGGCTTACGCAGTGGGCCTCGTCAATGGCCACGAGCGGCACGCCGATGCCACCTTCGGCCGCGGCTTCCTGCGCAAAGGCTAAAAAGCGCGGCTCGAGCAGACGCTCGGGTGCCACGTACATAAGCTGATAGCGGCCCTCGCGCGCCCGCTTGAGCACGGTATTTTGCTGAGCCGGCGTAAGGCTGGAGTTGAGATAGCTGGGGCGCGCACCCGCCGCGAGCAACGCGCGGGTCTGATCCTCCATAAGCGACAGCAGCGGGCTCACCACAAAGGTGATACCAGGCAGCATGAGCGCGGGCACCTGGTAGCAAATGGACTTGCCGGCGCCTGTGGGCATAACGCCGAGCGCATCGCGGCCGGCAAGAATCGCATCCACCATGCGGTCCTGCCCCGGGCGAAACGAGGTGTAGCCAAAATAGGCGCCGAGCGTGTCGAGCGCCATCTGCTGCATGCTATCGGTCATGATTTCCTAACGTCCAAGTCATCTGCCGCCGATTATACGCCGCCACGCGGACCGGTGCCGCACGGCTGTCAGCCACGCTCATTCTGCGGGTAGTCATCGGGGACGTTCTTGAATGACCAGTCGTTTAAGAACGTCCCCAACGACTAAGGAGTGTCCCCAGGTGCCGGCACAAAAGGAACGTCCCCAAGTGCCGGCCCGGCAACGTCGATGTTTTATCTCTTGACAAGCACGGAAACGTCGCTGGTTGAGCATAAGTCAGCGAAAACGCCCCTAAGCGAGCAAGGTGACGTGAAAGAGGAGGGAAGCGTACTTCGGTACGCGACCGACGATTGAACGTCAGATTGCCGCTTAGGGGCGTTTGCAGCGTCGAGCCGTTACGCGGTTTGGTAAAACCGCGTAACCAAAGGCGCAGCGTCGATCGGTCCGCCGTTCGTAAGAACGGCGGAACCAACCCTACATGACCATAACGTAGCGCGATCCCACGTAGTACTGCTTACCCATCAGGACCGGCTCGCCATTGGGGCCGATAAAGCCGGCACGCAGGTTGAGCAGTGGATCGTGCGGAGCAATGCCCAACTCGGCCGCCTGCTCGGTATTGGCACGAACGGCCTCGACCGTGCGGTAACCAACCGAGACAATCGGCGTTCCGCCAACACGCTCGACCTCGGCAAAAATCGACTTGTCCTCAAGATCGGCCGTCAACAGCTCACGGTAGGCGTCAAACGGCACAAAGATGTTCTCCTCAAAAATGGGCTCGCCGTCGGCCGTACGCACGCGCTTGATGTGCAGCAGCAGCGCGTCCTTCTGCAGGCCAAAGAACTCCATCTCGTTTTGACGTGCCGGCACAATCTGGCGATCGACCACATGCGCGCCCGCCTTCATGTCATTATCGGCACACAGCGCGGTAAACGTCTGCAGCGTCGAAGCGTGGAACTGGCGGTTGATGTGCGGCGTGGAGACAAAGGTGCCACGGCCCTGCTGCTTAACCAGGTAGCCATCGGAGCACAGCTCCTCGACGGCGCGGCGCACCGTAATGCGGCTCACGTCGTACTGCTCGGCTAGCTCAAGCTCGGACGGAATACGCTCCTTGGGTGCATAAACACCTTTCTCGATCGCGTCCTTAATTTCGTCGTAAATCTGCTGGTAAAGCGGTGCATTTTTGGGTGCAGGCATATCTAATCACTCTTATCGAAATATTGAAATAACTAATACGTATATAACGTCTAGTTTCATGTTACCTCATATTGATAAAACGATACACCCTCCCTACCAAAAAGCGACAGCTTCATTTTGATAGGCTTTATCTGGGCAAACGAGAGCCTCACAAAAGCAACGAGGCTTTCGGGAGGCTCAAGCGGACAGGATTGCGCCAGGCCGGCAAAATGCCGGTACCCTACTTGCCGTCGTCCTGCTGCAGGCTGTCCTGCTCGCTGAGGCGCGCCTGCCTGCTGGCCATGCGCGCGGGCTTGTCGGGATCGGGTACGGCCGTGGGCATGGGCTCGTCGACATGACCGCCCCACCAGCCGCCCACAAAGTTGAGCGTGTGGAACACATTGATCACGGCGCCGGGATCAATGTCACACACCAGCTTGATAATGTCCTGACTCTCGTAGGTCGAGACAACGGCGTGCAGCAGATACATCTTTTCGCGGCTGTATCCGCCGATGACCTCGGCACAGCTAATGCCATGCTGAAAATGGTCAACATAGGCGGTCATGACCTCGTCTGCCTTACGCGTCGTGATCTGCAGCGTCACGCGGTCGTAACGACGATAGAAACTGTCGATGGTCTTGGTCGAAATAAACTGGAACACGATGGAGTACGCCGCCTTGTCCCAGCCAAACATAAAGCCAAAGATCGCCAGGATAAAGCAGTTGAAACCAAAGATGACGCCCCAGATGGTCTTGCCCGTGTGGTTGGAAACCCACAGCGCGATAAAGTCGGTGCCGCCAGTGGATGCGCCGGATTTAAGCGCGATGGCAGCGCCCAGACCCGAGACCACGCCGCCAAAAATGATGAGCATGATCTTGTCGCCCAAAAACGGAGCGAAGTGAAAGACGTTGAGAAACAGCGATGAGAGCACGACCTGCATCATCGAGAAGATGACGAAGCGCTTGCTAATGCCGCTCCAGCATAGGAGCGCCACGGGGATGTTGAGCGCGAGCATACCGAGCGAGATGTCGATGTGAACGCCGCCGAGCGAGGTAACGCGATCGAGCAGGACCGCGACGCCGGTAAGACCGCTCGGAAGCAGGTCGGCGGGCTGGATGAACGCCTGGATCAGAAATGTCTGGAGAATGGCGGAAATTGTGACCGCCACGGCGGTAATAGCGCGGCGAACGATGGTGAGACGGCCGAGCACGAGCACTCGGTCCGTGAGCTGATCGATGGCGTTCGCCACGTAGGCTCCCTTCGAAGGCAGATGTGGTTGTGGGGCATGCCCGCGATTGTAGCATGGAGCGTGCGGGGGCGCTTCAATTCACCCTCTCTCGCCAACCAAAGCGGGACCAGCAACCCCCACGACCAAAGGCCCAAATTACAAGTGAGTAGACTTTACGCGACCTGCAGTGCACACCCAAAACCGCCACCCCTGTGACCTGCGGTTTTACAAAGGGAGATATGCATTGTGCTCAGCCTACGCCAAAAAGTCTACTCACTTAGCCCGAATCGAAGCCAAACGGATCATAATCGAAACCAAATTGAGCCAGTCCACCGCAAAAAACGTTTAAACCCGTGCTTCTCGCGGCGGATTGACACTACAAAGCGGCCAAAATGTCGGTAAGCGTGTCGATAACGGCATCGGCTCCCGATTGATCCAGGTTGACACCCTCGTGCGGACGCAGCGCCAGGACTCGGGCGCCGGAGCGCTTGCCAGCCTCAATGCCCAAAGGCGAATCCTCGATAACCAGGCACTCGGTAGGCTCCACACCCAGCGCCTCCATGGCACGCAGGTAGATCTCGGGGTCGGGCTTAAACGCGCTGCACTCGTGACCGCTGATGGTGTAATCCAGCACATCGGCAATGCCGGCAATCTCCACCAGCTCGTCAATAAGCTCGCGATAGGACGAGCTCGCGATGGCGCACTTCACGCCGCGCTCGTGCAGCTCACGCATCACCGGCTCCGTCTGCTCGTTGAGCAGCTCGGCATACGGAACGGGATGGTCCGGGCTATAGACCTGCTTGTACTCAACGCGCAGGCGCTCGCGCAGTTCAACATCGTCGGGCACCAGTGCCTCCCAAATGGCCGGCTCGTTAGATCCCGAAAGATCGGGGATCTCGTCAAAGTGAAACCCCTTCTCTTCCATAAACGCCACGCGACGACGGTTGTAGAACCACTCGGTATCGACCAGCACGCCATCCATATCAAACAGCACTGCCTTGATCATACGCATCTCCTCCCACCTGCCAAAAAGGGACAGGTTTATTTTGGTAGGTTTTATCTGGGGTTTTACAGCGCAACGGGCACGTCCTCCCCAAAGCAAAAAGGGGACAGGGCGCAAACCCCATCCCCTCTCAATCAACCAGTAAGGTCTACCTACTTGCGATTAGTAGCTGAGCTTCCACATGTAGCGACGCATGGTCAGCGGGTGCTGACGGGCCTCGGCGATCTGGTTGCCGTACTCGCGCATAACGGCGAGGTGCAGCAGCGGGTTGAAGTAGGTGAGGACGCTTGCCGGCACGGCGTCGGCCAGGCCGTAGTCCTTGGAGTCGATCAGAGCGACCTTGGCACCCATACGCTGCAGGAAGGTGAGGGCGCGAGCGTCCATCGGACGGGTAGCACCGTCGGACATAAGGAAGACGTAGGGCTTACCCTCGGTGGAAACCTCGAACGGGCCGTGGAAGTACTCGCCGGTGTTGTAGGAGGCGGCGTCGATCCACTGCATCTCGGTGAACAGGAAGGCGGCGTTAGAATAAGCCATCTTCTCGGAGGCACCGGAGGCCATGAAGTAGATCATCTTGTCGTCCTTGAAGTCCTGAGCGAACTGCTTGGCCAGGCCCTTGGCGGACTGAGCAGCGTTCTCGATCAGCTCGAAGATGTTGTTGAGGCCGGTGATCATGTCCTCGTAGTGATCATAGCCCTCGGTCTGCTGAAGGATCTCGAGAGCAAGAGCGATGGCGTAAGCGGGCTTCTCGGCCTTGGCAGCATAGTTGGCGTGGAAGCCGTGAACGATGACGTGGTCGGCGTCGACGGTCAGAGCGGAGCCAGCCTTGTTGGTGAGGGAGACGACCGGGCAGTTGTGCTTCTTGGCGGTCTTGTTGGCCTCGACGGTCTCGGGCGTGGAGCCACCGAGGGAGCAGGTGATCACGAAGGTGTGCTCGTTGACCCAGGAAGGCGTGTCGTAGTTGAACTCGTTAGCGGTGAAGATCTGAACGTTCAGCTTGTCCGTGTTGTTGGCCAGGAAGTACTTGGCGGGGTAAAGGTCGGACATGGAAGCACCGCAGCCGACGAAAGCGACGCTGTGGATCTCGTGGTTGGACAGGACGTCAGCGACGATCTGCTTAGGGAGGTTAAGGTCGATCTCGTACATCTGACACATTCCTTTCGATTTTTGCGGCGCCACATTGCCGGGCGCTCGCAGGGTTACCGTGGTTTGGACCGAGTCGCCGGCCCGTTGAGGATGCGACAAGGGGACTGTCCCATTGTCACGTATAGGGATGGAAGCCTGCCTGGGGTATGGGATGCCAGGCAGGCCCCCGGGGGAAAGCGATTAGGCGCTTGGTCGCGACTAGGCCAGGATGCCGGCCGCGGAGAGGGCGATGCCGCCCACGATGGCGATCACGAGAAGCCAACCGGTGTTGACGTTCTTCTTGATGAGCCAGTACATAAGGCCGGTGAGGCCAAGGGAGATCATCTGGGGCATCATGCCGTCCAGGATGTCCTGGATAACGACGGTGCCCTCAGCGAACTGCAGCGGGGTGGTGGCGCCGATCAGCGTAGCGATCATGCCGCCCACGGACATAAGACCCACGATGCCGCAGACATACATGAGCTTCTCCATGAGGTCGCCGCCCTGAAGCTTGCTCAGGTACTCGTGGCCGCCCTGATAGCCCATCTTGGCTGCGAACCAAGTGATCAGCACGGAGGGGACGATGGAGATGAGCATGGCCAGGATCGGGCCCATGATGGAGCCCTGCTGAGCCAGCTGAACGCCAAGGCCAAAGGCGATAACGCGGATGGTGCCCTGGAAGAAAGAGTCACCGATGCCGGAAAGCGGACCCATGAGGGAGGTCTTGACCGCGTTGATCGAATCGGGATCGAAGTTCTCGGGATCCTTGGCGTACTCCTCCTCCATGGAGGCGGAGAGGCCCAGGATGAAAGCGCTCGTCTGCGGGGTGCAGTTGTAGAACGCCATGTGACGGTGGTAAGCCTCTTTCTTAGCAGCGAGCTGCTTGGGGTCGGACTCATCCGGATAGAGGCGATCGAGCGTGGGAACCATGCCGTAGAGGAAGCCCATGTTCATCTGACGCTCGTAGTTCCAAGAGGCCTGGATGGCCCAGGAGCGCCAGAAGAACTGGCTGACCTTCTTGTTCAGGGACACGTCCTTGGTTGCGGTTGCCATAGTGTGTTCCTCCTTAGTCTTCGTCGTCTTCGAGCGGATCGTAGTCGGAATCGACACCGGCGGCTGCATGGGAACCGTTGAACTTGAAGCCCATGAAGACGACAGCCAGGCACACACCGATCAGAGCGACCGCGATGACGGACAGGTTGAGGTAAGCGGCGAGCAGGAAACCGATGAACAGGAACGGAGTCATACCCTTCTTGATCATCATGGTGAGCAGCAGGGCCAAGCCGTAGGCGGTCATGATCTTGGTCGAAACGTTAAGACCAGTGGACAGCCACTCGGGAACCATGTTGACGATGGCCTGAACCAGGTCGGTGCCAACAAAGACGGCGAGGAAGATCGGCAGGAAGTACATGATGGCGTACAGACCGGAGCCGGCGCAGATGTGCATACGGTAGGCGGTCTTGAACTTTCCGTTATCGATCGCGCTATCGGCCACATGGGTGAGGGCGGCGATGATGGAACGGAACACGATGCCGAGGAGCTGACCCAGGACGGCGACCGGGATGGCGATCGTCATGGCGGTCTCGGCGGAAGCATCGGTCAGGCACGCAAAGGCAGCGGCCACGATGCCGCCCAGGACCATATCGGGCGGAACGGCGGCGCCGACCTGCACCAGGCCCATGGACACGAGCTCGACGGCGGCACCGACGGCAAGGCCGGTGGGCACATCGCCCAGCAGCAGACCGACGAGCGTAGCGCCAACGAGGGGCTGCTCGAAGTTAAGACGACCGAGCAGGCGGGAGTCCCACATGCAGAACACGCCGACGAGGCCGACGAGCACCGCACTGATGAACGTATTCATACCCTTCTCCTTTCAGTCAGGCAAAAGCCTGGTTGATTACAGCTTGGCGTCGATGTCGACGCTCTGATACGTAGGGGTCTGCTGGACGTAGAGCTTGATGCCCATGTCGAGCAGCTGGTTGACGTCGGCCTTCTGGGTGGCGTCGAGGAAGACGGAGCTGTCCTTGCCGCCGACCTGATCGGCACCGTCGTGGTTGGCGGTGGCGCCCAGGTTGATGGCGTCGAGCTTGTAGCCCTGGCAGAACTGCAGCATCTCGGCAGTGTTGCCAAAGACGAACATGACGCGCTCGCCGAGGGTGTTGAGCTTGTCCATCTTGGCGAGGGCACGCTCGACGGTGAAGACGTTCAGGCGCACGCCCTGGGGCTTGGCCAGCTTAAGAGCGCCCTTCTTGATGTCATCGTTGGCGGCAGCGTTGTCGACGACGATGATGCGCTCGGCCTGGACCTTGGTGGTCCAGGTAAAGACGACCTGGCCGTGCAGCAGACGGTAGTCAAGACGTGCGAGGACGATCTTGGCGGGACCGGAGCTGTGACGGGGCGCCTTGGCCTTCTTGACGGGAGCCGCGGCAGCTTCGACCGGTGCGTTGGGGTTGGTCAGACCGGTGCGGGCCTCGTTGATGAGGGCCGCGAGCTCGGCGCCCTTGACGGGGACGGGGCTCATAGCGAGCGTGAGCGCCAGCGGGATGTTGAAACCGCTGACAACCGTGAACTTCGTGCCGTTCTTGGAAAGCTCGACCATGTTGTTGTTGACCGAGCTGCCGAGCATATCGGTGAGCACATAGACAGTGTCGTCCGCATTGAACGTAGCGATAAGGGCATCGACCTTGTTGGTGATGGGCTCCTTGTCGTCGCGAGCAAGCGACACGACGTGGACGTTCGACACGTCGCCGAGAACCATCTCGAGCGTGTCTTTGGCGCCTGCGGCCAGGCCACCATGAGATGCGAGAATGATCTGATTCATCTTGCCTCCTCCTTTTCGTTATGGTCATTATAACGTCTTATACGTTGCTTTTATTGCTAATTAGTATAAAGACCGTTCGCGGGTGAAAATCGACCGTTGACGGGTTTAACGCACTTGAAACGGTGGGGCCGGGTAGGCCGGCGCTGGCTGGATAACCCCAGGTCAGACCCTGCACGCAATCCCCTATCGCACGAAGTACCAGGGGCTTTCCTGCACGGTAGGCTCCAGCACGATGCCAGTGCGCTCCTTAAACAGATCCATGTCCTGCGATTTCTCCGTCCACCACACATTGGGCTTAAAGGTCATGCTCTCAACGACATGGCCGACAAACACACTGTTGCGCAGCTTGGAGAAGTCGGTGTTCATGATCAGGATGGACGCGAGCACCAGCACGATGCCCAGGACCTTGATCGCGCCAGCGGGCTCGGCATAGACACCAATGCCCACCAGTACGGTGACAACCGTCTCGAATGACATTACGACGGGAACTTTCGACGTCTCGAGCCCCATGGACAGACCCTGCATATATAAGATGTAAGCCACGGCTGTGGGGATGAGTCCAAAGCCAAGGAACAGCAGCAGCAGCTGTGGCGACATTGCCGCGGCGACATCCGGCCACGGAGCCGCGATAGCTGCCATAACCGCACCGCCAAAAACAAAACCCCAAAACGTGACAGCCAGCGGGTGGACCGTCTTGGTTGCTATTCGGCTAAACACCGCGAGCGACGCACCACAAAGGCCTGCAATCACGCCCGACGTGACGCCCCAAACCGAAAAATGAAAACCGGAAAGGTCGCCATTGGTCACCGCAAGCACGCAGCCAACGATGTTAAAGACAATGGCAACGAGCTTGTTGGGGGTCACGTCCTCGCGATAAAGCACGCGGCCGAGCATGACGCCAAACACCGGCGAGGTGTAGAGCAGCACCGAGGCCGTAGACATACCCACCTCGCGCATGCACTCGTAATAGCAGGTGTTTGCGGCGGCCAAACCGACGATACCGACAAGCGCGCAGGGAACAAGCTCTTTAGGGCTTGCCTTGAACAGGGCCAGCGGACCCTGAGCCACGGTAGACCCCTCACCCGGACGGCAGCCCATAAACATCAGGACCGGCGCCAAGATAAGCGCTCCGACCAACAAGCGAAAGGCAGCCATGCTCTGGGATGAAACGCCCATGGCCGAGATGCCGTTTACAAAGATTCCGATGGTGCCCCACATCAATGCGGCGATCAGCACCAGTGCATAGCCCAGATTACTTTTCCTCAACGCAGCCTCCTCGGTAGTGTTTCCAGTATGTTTCATGCTACGTTATAGTCGTTATATACATTTATCAAGACATAAATCGGCAAACGGGAAAATCTGCTCCCTCACCACAGCCCACATAGTCATTGGGGACGTTCTTGAATGACTACTTGGCAATCGCGGCAACGCCAATGTTTTGGTAACGACAGCGAAAGCCCGCCAGAGCGAGCAAGGTGCCTTGAAACAAGGCGGCATTGACCTTCTGGTCATGCCGCCGAAGTTGAAAGGCAGATTGCCGCTCTGGCGGGCTTGCAGCGTCAACCAGTTGCGCGGTTTGGTAAAACCGCGTAACTCCTAGTAGTCCAGCTTCCACATGTAGCGGCGCGTCATGTAGTCCTTGTGGGTGACGGCAGAAAGTGCGCGCATGTACACGTTGTTGAGGATCGGGGCAAAGATCAGGTGGTTGAAGTACTCGCTCACGCTGTCCTTGATGTCGTTGAGGCCGAGCTCCTTGGCGTCGAGCTGATAGACGCGCTCGCCACCGTACTGGTTGACGAAGCGGATGCCGCGCTCGTCGTTGCAGCGGCTGCGGCCGACGCTGATGAGCTGGAACAGCGAGGTGCGCTTGTCCAGGATCTCGAAGGGGCCATGGAAGAAGTCGCAGGTGTTGATGGTGCAGGAGTCGATCTGCAGCATCTCCTGCACGTTGCAGATGCTAAAGACGTAGGCGGCACCAAAGAGCGGGCCCTGGGCCATGACGTTGATGCAGGGCTTGTCGGCGTTCTGCTCGGCCCACTTGGCGGCGAGCGGACGGGTGTACTCGACGGCCTTGCGATAGATGGGGTCGACCAAGTCGAACGCGGCCATAGCGGTCTCGTACTCGGCATAGCCCTCGGTCTGCTGCGTAAGCTCCATGGCGATCATGGTCACGACGGCGGAGTTGGTGCGGCCCATGCAGGACTCATCGACGGCCAGGCTATCGTACTGGATCTTGTAGTCGCAGACCTCGGTAAGGCCGGACTCGTCGACATAGATGGCGATAGTGCTGGCGCCATGGTCCTTGGCGACCTGGGCGGCGACGATGGTCTCCTTGGTGCCGCGCATGGACACGACCACGGCCAGGGTGTTCTCATTGACGTAGGCCGGGGTGGCGTGCACGAACTCGTTGCTGGTGTAGCTGGAGCTCACGACCTGCGTGGCCTCGTGCTCCATAAAGTACTGGGCAGGATAGTTGCCGCCGTTGGATCCGCCAGCGCCAATCCACACGACGCGCTTGATGCCGCCCTTGTCTGCCTTGTCAGCCAAAACCTGGGAGACGACATCCTTAACCTGTTCCTGAGTAGTCATCGTGCATCAGCCTTTCTTCTCGTTTGATGCTCTCGATGGCATACAAGTTACATACATGTTTTGGTTATGTCGACTAGTTGTATGCTATATTTATCTTAGAAATTTTGCTGATGCGGTTTTCGATTATTCGTTACCAGCTGTTTTGTTCTTGTATTGAATACATGCTTGCTTAGTTAGGCATACAAGTTAGATATAGGTTGGCAATATGAGCGTCTCATCTAAAAAGAAACTAAGCCAATACGAGCGCTTGGCGGGCATGCTGCGCGACCGCATCGCCGCCGGCACCTACGCGCGCGGAGACAAGCTGCCGTCCGAGATGGAACTCATGGACGAATCGGGGCTGTCGCGCAGCACCGTGCGCCATGCCCTTAAGGTGCTCGTTGATGAGGGCCTGGTTCGCACCGAGCGCGGACGTGGTGCCTTTGTGGCCGACACGCCCGCGCTCCACGAGAACAACCTGGTGTTTTCGAGCTATACCAAGCAGGTCGAAGGCCAGGGCATGAAGCCCACCACGCGCACCGTGGACTCGGGCTTTACCAAGGCGGGCGGCAGCATAGCTAAGTTCTTTGATGCCGCCGTGGGCAGCAAGCTCGTCAAACTTGTCCGTCTGCGTTATCTGGACGATGCGCCGCTGTGCCTGGAGACCACCTATCTACCACCGAGCTTTGAGGCACTCATCGATCGCGATATCAACGGTTCGCTCTACGCCACGCTGCGACAGGAGTTCCATCGCGCACCGGCACAGGGGCATAAGACCTTTGAGGTGTGCTACGCCTCGCAAAACGAGGCGTTTTTGCTCAACGTTGAGCGCGGGCAGGCGCTGATCCTAATCACCGACTACGTCTACGACACCGACGGCCGCCCGCTCCACGTCTCCAAGCGCATCCAGCGCACCGACCGCGCCAAATACACCGAGCCCATCGGCTAGCGCACCAAACGAGGCAAACTGTACCTAATGAACGTTTTACCTGCGGTTTTATTAAATCTCAAGCCAGCATGGCACAGATGCCAACATCGCCTGGCAATACGCGCCGTCCAAGCTCAACTGTTCCTGCTCAGAATATCCAGTACCGCAAATCTAAGTGAGTAGACTTTTCGTGACCTGTCGAGCACACCAAAAACTGTCACCTCTGTGACCTGCGGTTTTACTAAGGCAGATACGCCTTGTGCTCGACCTGCGCCAAAAAGTCTACTCACTTAGTTCGAATCGAAGCCAAACGGACCCAAATCGAAGCCAAATTAAGCCCATCCGCATCAAAAGACGCGTGAATCCGTACTTCTCGCGGTGGATTGACGCTACAAAGCGGCCAAAATAAACCTGTCCCTAAATGGTGGGTTTGGGGAGGTCGGGAAACCAGATTGGTTTGGGTTGGTTGGGTGTGCGCTCAGCCAGGACCAGCTCCATCCAGCACATGTCGTACCAGCGGCCGAACTTTTGGGCGCAGCGGTCGAAGGCGCCCACCAGGCGATATCCCATATGGGCATGGAAATCCTGGCTATTGTGCGTCAGGTACTCGTCGTCCTTGTCGTGCGGCACGGCGATGAGGGCGCACATGTTGGTGATGCCCATCGCGACCAGGCATTGCTTGAGCGCGTCGTGCAGCTTGCGACCCAGCCCGCCATGGCGCACATCGCGTGCCAGGTAGATCGACGTCTCGACCGACCAGTCGTAGGCCTCGCGGCTGTTAAGCGGACTCACATAGGCATAGCCTACCGGACGCCCGTCCAACTCCATCACCAGATACGGATAGCGCTTGAGCGTACGCTCAATACGCCCGGCGAACTCCTCAACGCTCGGCACCGCGTATTCGCAGGTTATCGCCGTCTGGCGCACATACGGCTCATAGATGGCAAGCAACGCCGGCGCATCATCGGGCGTCGCCAGACGAATCGTCGGCTCGGACATCTCGGTCATACAACCCTTCTCCCTCAAAAACAAAGGCCGCCTTGCGCTAAACCCAGCGCAAGGCGGCCCCTCGTCATTACATCAGGCTACAGAACCGCCGCCAACGCGTCGATATCCTCCTGCGTCGTGGCCCAGCTGGTGCAAAAGCGCACCACCGTGTGGGTCTCATCGTACTTTTCCCAGTACTCGATCGAGGCATGCTCGCGAATGCGCGCCATGTCCTCGTTGGGCAGAATCACAAACTGCTGGTTCGTCGGCGTCTCCAAGAAGAACTGGTAGCCGCGCTCGTGCAGTACGCGACGAAGCGCCTGCGCGGTTTCGATCGCCTGGCGACCAATCTCGAAATACAGACCGTCGGTAAAGAGCGCCTCAAACTGCACGCCCGTCAGGCGGCCCTTGGCCAGCAACGCGCCATGCTGTTTAATACGCGGAATGGGATGCGCCGGAGCGTGCATGCCGCCAAACACCACAGCCTCGCCGCAGAGCGCGCCGCACTTGGTGCCGCCGATGTAGAATACGTCGCATAGCTGCGCCAGCTCGGGCAGGGTAATGTCGCACTCATCGGCCGCCAGCGCATAGGCCAGGCGGGCGCCATCCACAAACAGCGGAATCTGGCGCTTCTGGCACACTGAGTGAATCGCCGCGAGCTCGGCCTTGGAGTACAGCGTGCCGTACTCGGTCGATAGGCTCACGTACACGGCGCCCGGGAACACCGTGTGCTCGTAGCTCTCGTTTTCGTAGAACACCTGGATATAGTTCTCCAGATCCTCGGCGTGCATCTTGCCCTCGTAGCCGGGGATGGTGAGCACCTTGTGACCGCCAAACTCGATGGCGCCCGCCTCGTGGCAGGCGACGTGGCCGGTCTCGGCAGCAACGACGCCCTCGTACGGCGCGAGCAACATGTCGATCACCGTCGCGTTGGCCTGCGTGCCGCCCACCAGAAAAAACACGTCGGCATCGGGGGCCTGACAGGCCTCGCGGATAAGCTGCTTGGCACGCTCGGTGTGCGCATCGGTACCGTAGCCGGGCTGCGGCTCCATATTGGTGTCGACGAGCGCCTGCAGCACTGCCGGATGTGCGCCGTGGGAATAGTCGTTGTTAAACGCGAGCATGGCAATCCTCTCTTACCGGGTATCGGCCAGATGATTCAAACGGAGCTATTGTACGCCGTTGGGATAGGCGATGCGCGCGGCAAGGCACTCAAGTGCCAGTACCAGGGCAAAACCGCAGCTCACGTCGCTCAAAAAGTGTGCTCCAATCACGATGCGCCCAAAGGCGACGAGCGCCGCGACCACAGCCGCCGCCCAAAAGATCACGCGGCGACGCGAAGGTTTTTCCTTAAAGGCCACCGCGGGAAGCCCGGCGAGCATAAGGCCGATCGCCGCGTGCGCCGTGTGTCCGCTCGCAAACGACTTGAATCCGTCCTTGATCACGCCGGCGGCGATATAGGTCCACTTGTCGGGGTTGCCGATCACCCACCACGGCTGAAAATTGAGCCCCGGCGTGACCTCAATCACGCGCATGCGCGGGCGCGACCACAGCGGCTTGACAATCACGTTGAGGACGATAGCCTGAGCGACCCACACGGCAAGCACCATCAACGCCCAGCGCGTAAGCTCGTCGGGCTCGGTCGTGCGCGTGAGGCGGTAGGAGATGAAGTTGGCTGCGATGACCAGCACAAACGTCAGAACCAGCTGAAACGCAATAAGCTTGCCGCCGACGCGCAGCGATCCGATAATCTCGTAGCCGACCAGACCCACGTTGATCAAAACGCCCAGCGCAGCGAGCCACTTGCTCGCCTTGGAATCGGGACGTGCCGAGCGCACGAGCATAACGCCTGCGATGCTCGCCGTCAGCTCGAACGGCAGCTCACCGGCCGCCTCGACAAAGCGACCGTACATGCTGCCGATGTTGAACAGCGCACTCGAGATTTGATAATCAAAGAAGCTGCCCACGCCCAGACAAAGGCACAGGACAACCGCGATAATGGCGACATCTTTCTTATAGATGTATCCGAACATGCTTTCCTTTCGATGGAACCAGATTGCCCAAATGGGGCGTTTGCAGCGTCGACCCGTTAGTCGTCGTCGCTAGCACCCAATTGCTGCAGCAGCATGAGCGCGGCCGCCACCGGGCCGGTGCCGTCGTTGGCATCGAGGCCGCGGCCCAGGCCGCTGCCCGCACCGGCGCCCGCCTTGTAGGGCACCGAGAGCTTGCGGCTCTTGGGGAAGTTCACCGCGCCATAGCGAGTCTTAAGCTCATAGGCCACCTTCTTGGGCACGTCGACGCCCAAAAACGTGATGCGTCCGCCGCTGAGCGTGACGCTCTCGAGCCCCAGGCGCTCGCCGCGAATACGGATGCGAGCGCGGTTGAACAGGTTGAGCCCCGCCAACGGAAGCTCACCGTGCGCGGCCTCGGTCTCCTCCTGCACCTCGTCGATACTCTCCAGGTCCTCGGCCGCCGCGAGCTTGCGGTACACGAGCACGCGCTGGTCCACCGCCGGCATGTACTCCTCGGACAAGAAGTAGTCGGCCGGCAGGTTGATGCCCACGCTCGCCGCCTCCACGCCGGCATCGTCGTCGCCGCGCGCCTCGGCCACGGCCTGGCCCAGCATCTGCGTAAACAGGTCAAAGCCCACGCTCGACAGGTTACCGTGCTGCTCGGCACCCATGAGCGAACCGGCACCGCGAATCTCCAGGTCGCGCATGGCGATGCGCATGCCGCTGCCCAGGTCCTGGAACTCGGAAAGCGCGGTCAGGCGCGCCGTGGCCTCCTCGGTAAGCGGCAGCTCGCCCGGGAACATAAAGTACGCATAGGCCTGCGTGGCAGAACGGCCCACGCGGCCCTTAAGCTGGTAGAGCTGTGCCAGACCCAGACGCTGCGAGTCCTCGATGATGAGCGTATTTGCCGTTGCGTTGTCGATGCCACTCTCCACGATGGTCGTGGCGATAAGCACGTCAATCTTCTTGGTCGCGAACTCGATCATCACGTCTTCGACCTCGCGCGGGCTCATCTTGCCGTGTGCCACACCCACGCGCGCCTCGGGCGCGGCCTCGTGCACGCGCGCCACGGCGTCATCGATGGTCTTGACGCGGTTGGACACGTAATACACCTGGCCGCCGCGGCCCACCTCCAGGCGAATCGCCGCGCTCACCACGTCGGGGTCGTACTCCCCCACGTGCACGATCACGGGACGGCGCCCGGTCGGCGGTGTGGTGATCAGGCTCATGTCGCGCACGCCGCTCGTGGCCATCTGCATGGTTCGCGGAATAGGCGTTGCCGAGAGCGTGAGCACGTCGATTTGCTCGCGCAGGTTCTTGAGCTGCTCCTTGTGCTGCACACCAAAGCGCTGCTCTTCGTCGATGATCACCATGCCCAGGTTCTTGGGGTTCACATCGGCAGAAAGCAAGCGGTGCGTGCCGATGAGTACATCAATCGTGCCCTCGGCAAACGCCTTGAGCGCGCGCTTTTGCTGCGCCGGGGTGCGGAAGCGGCTGAGCACCTCGACTTCAAGGCCAAACGGGGCAAATCGCTCAAAGAACGTCTCGTAGTGCTGCTGGGCCAGAATGGTCGTGGGGCAGAGCACCATGACCTGGCGGCCGGAGTCCACGCACTTAAAGGCTGCGCGCAGGGCGACCTCGGTCTTGCCGAAACCCACGTCGCCGCACAGCAGGCGGTCCATGGGCTTGGGCGCCTCCATGTCTGCCTTGATGTCGGCGATAGCCTCCAGCTGGTCGCGTGTCTCGTCGTAGGGGAAGCTCTCCTCCATCTCGATCTGCTCAGGCGTATCGGGCGGACAGGCGATACCGGTAATCGACGAGCGGCGCGTATACAGGTCGACCAGGTCAAACGCCAGCTTTTTGGCATTCTTGCGCGCCTTGTTGGTGGCCCGTGTCCAGTCGGCGGTGTTGAGCCTGGTCAAGCGCGGTTTATCGCCGTCGGGACCAACGTAGCGCGTAATGCGGTCAACCTGCTCCAGCGGCACGTAGAGCTTGTCGCCATCGGCGTATTCCAGCAAAAAGTAGTCGCGTTCCTTGCCGCCCACTTCCTGGCGCGCGATCTCGCTAAAGAGCGCGATGCCGTGGGTAGCGTGCACCACGTAGTCGCCCGGCTTAAACGGGAAGGTGATCTGCGTAATGTCAACCTTGCGGCGGCTGCGCGCGCGGTTGGCATCCATGCGGGCGTTGAGGTCGGCGATCGAGAACACGGCCAAATTGGCGTCGGGCACCACCACGCCCTGCGGCAAAGCAGCATCGACAAAGGTCACGCGCCCGCGCGAGATGGTGGGCACGGCGGCACCGGCGGCAGCCTGGGCGGCACCCGCCTCGAGCGGGCGGGCGTTAAGCGCGTCGGCCTTACGCTCGCGAATGGAAGCATGGGCCTCCTGGCGTGCGGCACGGTCAGCGGAATCCGCCGCTGCCACACGCACGCGGTCGCCGATAGCGCCGGCGTTTTCGGGCGCCGCGGTCAGCGATTCCTCAAAGGTAATGCCCTCGTCGCCAAAGGTGAGCTCCATCGACTCGCGCGCACCGCGGTCGGGGATGGCAAACACGCAGGCATAGCGCTTGCCCACGACCTCCTGGATGCGCGTCATAAAGCGATTGTCCGATCCTGCGATGGCAGGCTGCTCAATCTTGAGCTCGGCCGTCACCGCACCGCCGGCACGGATCAGGCTCACATAGTTCAGGCGCTGCTGAGCACCAAAATCGAGCTGCTGGGCGCGTACATACAGGCCATCCAGGCGGTCAATCCCCGCCTCGCCGGCACGCGCCTCGATATCCTCGTAGGCGCGCAGGCAATCGTCGAACAGCGAGCGCGGCTCGGACAGCACCACGAGCGCATTGCCGCTCACATGCGACAGCGGGCTCACGGTCTGGCCGTACATCACCGGCAAAAAGCGGTCGAGCTCAGGCGTGACGATGCGCGCATCCACCATCTCGAGCAGCGCCGCCAACTTGCTGTCGTCCTGGCTGGCGCGGTAGAGCGCCACATGCATGTTGTGGACGGCGTCGTCGGTGAGTGCAAGCTCGCGACAGGGGAAGATCTCGATGCTGTCCTCGTTGCCGATGGTCTGGCCCGTTGAACTCACCATGCGGCGGATGCGGTCGATCTCGTCGCCGAAAAATTCAATGCGCACGGGCGCCTTTTCCTGCGCGGGAAACACCTCGACGGTGTCGCCGTGCACACGGAACAGGCCGGGCGCGTCGGCGGTGCCGGCATTGGTGTAGCCCATGCCCACCAGACGCTGCGGCACCTCGTCAAAAGGAATCTCCTCGCCCACCGCAAAAGTAGTGGACTCCCAGTAGCGGCTCTCGACCGGCGGCACGCAGCGCAGCAGCGCGCGAGCCGAGGCGACCATGATGCAGTTGTCGCCGCGCACGATGCGCCCGAGCGCCTCGCAGCGCTGGGCTACCACGGCGTCGTCGGGCGCCTGCTCGCGCCAAGGGTAGTCCTTGCGCTCGGGAAAGCGGCACACGTGCGCCAGACCCACATAGGCGGCAAGGCTGCGCGCGGCGCGATCGGCCGCATCCTCGCCGCTCACAATGTAGACCGTCGGGCGCGGACGGCGCGCAAACTGGGCGGCCGCCATAAGCGTGCGGCCCGACTGCGACACGGCCAGCGTCACGTCCTCGCCAGCATCGAGTCCCGCCTCGACGGTCTGCAGCGCCTCGGCAGTGTAGAGCTGCGCGGCTATACGGTGAATGAGCATGCTGTTCCTCCGGCATTGCAACGCCAAAAGCCCGCCGGGGCAAGCTCGGCGGGTTGTACGTCAAATACATTGTCTGTCATGGTAGCGCATGGAGAGGACTCCGGCTCAAGGGCAAACCCAGCCCCGCAAAAAACGCCAGACGAAGATGCGTTCCGCCCTACCCCGCTACGCGCACGCTGGGGCACAAATCTGCCAGCGGACACTCGTCACACTTGGGTTTGCGGGCATCGCAGATCTCGCGACCAAAGGTGATCCACTGGTGGTTGACCGACTCCCAATACTCGTGCGGCAAAATCTTGAGCAGATCTTGCTCGGTCTTGAGCGGCTCCTTAGCATGCGTCTTGGGGCTCAGCATCAGGCGGTGTGCGATGCGGTTGACGTGTGTATCGACCGCGATGCCCTCGACAATGCCAAACCCCACGTTGAGCACGATGTTCGCCGTTTTGCGTCCCACACCCGGCAGCTTCACGAGTTCCTTCATGTCGGCCGGCACCTCGCCGCCATAGTCGGCGACGATCATCTGTGCGGCCTCGACGGCATGCTTGGCTTTGCTCTTGTAGAAGCCGAGTGACTTGATGGTGTCTGCCACGTCAGCCACGCTCGCCCCGGCCATGGCCTCGGGCGTGGGCCACTGGGCAAACAGCTTCGGCGTCACCTTGTTGACCTGCGCGTCGGTCGTTTGCGCCGAGAGCAGCACCGCGATCAGCAGGCGGAAGGGATTCTCGTGGTCCAAAAAGCACTCGACCGGGCCATAGCGACGGTTGAGACGCTCGCACACCTCAACGGCGCGCTCGCGTTTGGCGGCATTGGTCTCGCGTGGCATAACGACTCCTCGGCTCAACGGCACAATAAACTTATGGGCACAATTGTCCCACGTCCGAAACGCTTACGCCTCCAAGAATGCGCCGGTCTGACGGCTCCACAGGCTCGCGTACTCGCCACCCGCCTCGACAAGCTGCGCATGCGTGCCGTCCTCGACGATCTCGCCATCGGCCAGCACCACAATGCGGTCGAGTGCCGCCACGGTGGACAGGCGGTGCGCCACCACAATGGAGGTACGTCCACGCATCAGGTTTTCGAGCGCCTCCTGCACCAGCGCCTCGGACTCGCTGTCGAGGGCAGAGGTCGCCTCGTCGAGCACCAGAATCGGCGCGTCGGTTAGGATGGCGCGGGCGATAGCCACGCGCTGACGCTGGCCGCCCGAGAGCTTGACGCCGCGTTCGCCCACCATGGTGTCAAAGCCACGGGGCAGGCGGTCGATAAACTCGGTCGCATTAGCCAAGCGAGCCGCCTCGCGGATCTGCTCATCAGTGGCGTTGGGACGACCGTAGGCAATGTTTTCGCGAATGGAGCGGTGGAACAGCAGCGCCTCCTGCGGCACGTAGGCAACCTGACGGCGCAGGCTCTGCTGCGTGCAGCGCGAGACATCCTGACCGTCCACGAGCACGCGGCCGCCCTGAACATCATCCAGGCGCAGCAGCAGCTTGGTGAGCGTCGTCTTACCCGAGCCCGATTTGCCCACCAGGCCCACGCGCTGGCCCGCCGCCACATGAAGCGTCAGGTCATCGAACACGCTCTCGCCCGCCACAGCGTCACGGTACGCAAAGCTCAGGTGCTCAAAATCAATCGCGCCTTCGGTCACTTTGAGCTCAGGGGCGTCCGGGTCGTCTGCCACCAAACGCGGCTCGTCCAGCACGCGCGTCATCTCGGCCGCATCGCCCAGTGCGCGGTTAATGCGCTGCATCATGGAGCTTACGTAGTTCAGGCGCATGGTGAGGTTATAGGTGTAGGTAAAAATCATGACGAGCGCGCCGGCAGAGATGCCAAACCACGCGTTGCCACCCGCGACGAACACACTCACCACGGCCATGGTGATGACGATAAGGCCCGAGGTCGTAAAGTTGCGCTGCATCATGGCGTGCATCGAGACCGTCTCGGCATCGCGCGCGGCACGATCGGCGGCGTCGAACAGATCGCGTTCAAAGTCCTCGCGCCCGCAGGTCTTGACGGCCAAGATGTTCGTGACTGCGTCGGAGAGCACGCCCGAGAGCTTGTTCTGCGCGGCGGACGTCGCGGCCGAAAGCGGCATGATGCGCTTGTACATAAGCCAGACAAACGCGATGTAGACGACCATGATGCACACCAGGATCACGGTAAACGTCGGCACCACCGGGGCGAGCGCGGCCACGGTGCAGATGACCGAGGTGATGGTGGGGATGAGCGAATACACCGTCACGTCCACCAGCCCCGTATAGCCGCTCATAAAACGGCTCGTCTGGCTCACAAGCGATCCGCCAAAGCGGCTGGTATGGAATGTCATGGATTGGTTGGAGAGCGTGTCGAAGCTTAGACGCGCCAGGTGATAGTTGCCTGCGATCTCGAGCTTGTAGACGGTGTAGTCCTGTAGCTTGGAGAGGATTTGACCCACCAGGTTAACGAGTACGAGCGCCAGGATATAGGGGCCGAAGACCTCAAACACCTGGTCACCCGCCACGGGACCGGCTTGAACGCGATCGACAATGAGGGCCATCACATAGGTATTGGCAAACGTCAGCAAAAAGATGTAGCCCGCCGACGAGAGCACCGAGAGAAAGACGATCAGCGGCTGCGTGCGCGTGACACCCCAAAACCGCTGCAGCGTGCGGCGCACGGTGGAGCGGCTGAGCGGGCTGGTGCTTCTCTGAGACATGGGCTTCCTTTCGCATCTGATAGGGCGAAACGCCATTGTTGCACACTGAAGCGCACTTCAGGCAAGCGCGATGCGAAAAGCAGCGGGGCACCCGCGTTTACGCCGGCGCCCCGCCGTCTTGTTGCAATTAGTCCTCGTCTTCTTGGTCTGTGGGAAGGCCCGCAGGCGTGAGTCCCAAGATCTCATCGGCTTGGTCGGCGTCTTCCAGCGCGTCGATGTCCCTGAGCTTGCGCTCCATAACGTTGGTGCGCGTGGTGATGATACCCTCGACCGTTTTGCCCGCGGTCTCGATCTGCTGCTGGGCGCGGCGCAGTGCCTTTTGATAGCGCGGCAGCTCGGCCTTGACGGCGGAGAGCACGCGCAGCACGTCGTCGGTACGTTTTTGCAGCTTAAACGTCTGATAGCTCATCTGCAGACTGTTGAGGATGGCCGCCATGGTGCTGGGACCGGCAACGTTGACGTGATAGTCGCGGCCCAGGGTCTCGATAAGCCCGGGGCGGCTGACGACCTCGGCGTACAGTCCCTCAAACGGAACGAACATGATGCCAAAGTTGGTCGTTGCCGGCACACTCAGGTACTTTTCGCAGATGTCCTTGGCCTCGCGCTTGACCATGGTGTCGAGCGTCTTGCGCGCAGCCGCCACGGTCTCCGCATCGCCCGACTCCTGCGCGTCGAGCAAGTGCTCGTACGCGTCGCCCGGAAACTTGGAGTCAATCGGCAGCAGCACGGGGTCGCCCTCGTCCACCGGCAGCTTGACGGCAAACTCAACGCGCTCCGAGGCGCCGGGCTTGGTGGCGACGTTTTCCAGATACTGGTCGGGTGTAAGGATGTCCGCCAGAATTGCACCCAGCTGTACCTCGCCCAAAATGCCACGCGCCTTCACGTTGCCCAGCACGCGCTTAAGGTCGCCCACGCCGGTGGCGATGGACTGCATGTCGCCCAGACCCTTGTACACGGCCTCGAGCTGGTCGCTCACCTGCTTAAACGATGCAGACAGGCGGTCGTTGAGCGTGCGGGAGAGTTTCTCGTCCACCGTCGCGCGCATCTGATCGAGTTGCACGTTGTTGTCCTTGCGGATGGCGCCCAGCTGGGCATCGACCGTCTCGCGCACCTTGTCCAGGCGATGCTCGATGCCCTCGCGGTTGGCGCCGAGCTGTTGGGCCGTCTCGCGGCGCAGGTCATCCATCCGGTCACCAGCTTGCGAAAACTCGCGTGCGATGGTCAGGTAACGTTGCTGCTCCACGGCCGCATCGGTCGTCTGCTGCTGCGCGATGACATTGGCCGTGCGGCGGGTTTCGGCCAGCGCGACGTTCAGGGCATCGAGCGTGCTGTTGGCCTGCTCGAGCGCCGCGAGCGTTTCCGCGCTACTGTCGCCACGCTCCCGCAACTCGGCACGCAGGCTCTTGAGCTGGAGGGCGCAAGCCACAGCAACCCCCACCGCCACCAAGGCGATCACAACAAGCACGATATCAATAGCAGACATAAACTCCGCCCAACAAACCCAATCGAGCACCAATCAAAACCGCGATCAATCTTACCCCGCCACACACACGGATCACTCACTGCCTTGCAGACAAATTTCTCTTAGAGCCACGGACGCTAAAACGCTAGCTCTCCCAGCCGGTGCGAATGGTTGTCATGACGTCGCCTAGGCGCTGGCCGAGGGCTGACAGATGTTGGAGCACCTCGTTGGGCGATGCGCCGTTGAGGATGCACGTGAGGGCATACGACGCCAGAAAGATGACCGCAAGCCCCAGCGGGATGAGCACGATCATCGCCAATGTGCGCAGGCGCTGGCCCACGCGGCGACGACGCGCACGACGCTTGTCGAACGCGAGCTCCTGCGCATATGAATCTTGCTGTACGGAATAGGCCTCTGGTGCCGATTCGCCCGCAGGCGAAACCGCAGGCGTGGCATTTTGCGCAGGGGGCTGGGCTGCCGCCCCTCGCATTTGCATCTCCATGAGTCGTTGCTGCTGACGCAGCATGCGCTCAGCTTGTTGCTGCGGAGTCTCAAGAAACAGATCCATGCTGGCCTCCAAAATCGGAGCATTCGACGCTTACGACCAGCATCCCGCACCGCCATGACCGCGACAACGCAATCGCCGGCAATAGCCACAAAGTTTCTTTTGCTCAAAAGCTGTCGAAAAGCTCAACAACTCCCCTACCAGCACTTTCTCTGAGCTTTTTTCGCCATCAATCTTTTGGACTTCCGCCTTTACGCCAACTGACCAAAATCTAACCAAAAGCTTGACGAAAATTGTGAAGACAGGGACCCCCCACAAAAAGTGCCGCCCCAAAGGGGCGGCACACAAACTTATTATCAGCTTTTCTGTAACAAGCATGCGGCGACTCAACGCCGGAACGCAGGGCGGGGAAACCTTTGCCTCGCGCGACCCTGCGAAGCCGTGAGCGAGAGGGAAAGGTTTCCCCGCTCTGCGCTCCGTGGTCGGTGAGGACAGACTACATGCCCGCGAGACCTCGGGCGGCGGTGGCGCATATAAACGCCAAGGCTAGAATCACGAGCGAGCCCGCGATGTCTGCCAGTACGCCCATTGCACGGCGCTCAAACAACCAGCTCTCAAAGTGCGGGGCAACGTTGCGCCAAACACGCCACAGCAAGATGCCCATACCGATGACGCCCGGGATATTGAGCAGCAAGATCTCGGAGCACAAAAGACCGATCAGGTTGCCGGCGGCAAAGCCCGCATTACCCTCGCAGTATTTGCGGTAGACCATATACAGCATGTACGCCACAAACGGCTGCAAGCACGCAGAAATAAACGTGACCACCATCGAGGGGTCCTGCGAAAAGACCCCGGTGAGCTTATCCACGCTCGTGGCATCCTTAGAGGCCAGGAACAGGCCAATGACCACCACGGGCACCACACCCAAGATGACCTCGACCATCGTGAACAGCTTGGCAGTCAAATCCTCACTAGCCGAATTCAAATGGGGCGCCCACTCAGGATGAGCATGCGCGCCGACTTTCTTGTCCTTCTCAGCACGATCGGCCTTTTTACCCTCGGCAACCCGACGACCAGGATCCTTGCGAGTTCCCGCCGCAGCAACCCGAGCCCGAGACTTCTTACCCATAACCAACACCTCACAAGAGGAAACGAATAGCCAACGCTACCCAGTGTACCCTCTAAGCAACGTCACCGCCCCAACCGGCCCCCACAAAAACGTGCCGCCCCATAAGGGGCGGCACACAAACTTCTTATCAGCTTTTCTGTAACGAGCACGCGACGACCCAACGCCGGAGCGCAGGGCGGGAGGCCGGATCGCCTTCCCTCAACGCGACCCTGCGGAGCCGTGAGCGGGGAGGGAAGGCGATCCGGCCTCCCGCCCTGCGCTCCGCAGCAGCCAGCGCCAAGCGCTAGTAGTTCACCACCTGCTCCTCAAAGTACGCCTTCGGGTGGTTACACACCGGGCACACCTCGGGCGCCTCGGCACCAACGTGCAGGTGCCCGCAGTTCAGGCACTTCCACACCTTCACACCCTCACGCTCAAACACCTCGCCCGACTCGATGCGCTCGACGAGTTTGTTGTAGCGCTCCTCGTGGGCCTTCTCGACGGCGGCGACGCCACGGAACTTCTCGGCGATCTCGGCAAAGCCCTCCTCCTCGGCGGTCTTGGCGAACTCGTCGTACATCGTGGTCCACTCGTAGTTCTCGCCCGCGGCGGCGTCACGCAGGTTGTCCAGAGTGCCCGGAACGGCGCCGTCGTGCAGATACTTAAACCACAGCTTGGCGTGCTCGGACTCGTTGCCCGCCGTCTCGGCAAAGATATTCGAGATCTGAACGTAGCCGTCCTTTTTGGCCTTGGATGCATAGTAGCGATACTTGGTGTGTGCCTGGGACTCACCGGCAAAAGCAGTCTCGAGGTTCTTCTTGGTCTGAGAGTTCTCAAAATCCATAGGTGTACTTCCCTTCAACACGTGCCGCCCATAGGCTTTGAGCGACCTTGTCTTTAGGATGCCCTCAAGCCGCGAATTTAAACCTTACAATCCCGTTCTTCAGATTTGAGCGGGCTACACACTCAACCAACGATCGTCCTCGGCTCGGCAAAAGCCCTCGCGCTCCAGGTCAGCCAGAATGCCCGCGATCAAGTCGCACTCGACCGGCCCGCGACCGGCTGCCGCTTCCATCTCGTTGACGCCCACCACGGCATCAGCAAGCGTAATCCCCGCCGGCTGCCCATCGCGCGCTGCCAACAACATACGCACGATATGCGCGCGCTTTTGGCGGCGCGAGCCCTCAAACTTGGACTGACGACTATAGCCCGCCGACCGCCTGGATGGATTGGGCAGTGTCTTTTTAAGATACGCACCGTAATCCAGCAATGCGTAATACCACGCGCGCGGCGTGTCGGCATCGTCTTGAGGCGCGGCAAAGGGCGCGATCTCGTCCGCCGCCGCGCCGGGGGCCGCCGGACAGGCAGCTTGGATCAGCGGCACCAGTTCGCGATCGGGAACGGCCGGCACATCGGGAAAGAAATGATGCAAAAAGACCGTGCGCACATTGGTCTCCAAATACACGCCCGGAAGATCGAATGCAAACGAACGGATGCCCTGCGCCGTTGCCGGGCCAATGCCGGGCAGAGCGACCAAGTCACGCGTCTCGCGCGGAAACTCCCCATCCCAGTCCTCTACAACGCACTGTGCAGCCCTGTGAAGCGCCAAGGCGCGGCGATTATAGCCCATCCCCTGCCACGCATCCAAGACATCGGAAGGGACAGCCTGAGCGAGCGCCTGAACAGTCGGAAAGCGATCGAGCCACGCCGGCATACGCGTCTCCACGCGCGGCACCTGCGTCTGCTGCAGCATGACCTCGGAGAGCCAGATGATATACGGGTCGCGCGTTCGGCGCCACGGAAGGTCGCGATAACGCAAGACCCCTTCCGAACGAATCATCGAACGAAAGGGGTCCTGAATCATAGCTATACTCCTTATGCGGCGCTATTCCTCCCGGCAAGCGTACGCGCAGGCAGCGTACTCGGGAAACGCATCGCGATCGGCGAACTTGGGATCGACAGCCGGAAACTGGCGATGGGCGACGATATCGCCGAGCGAAACGGAATCGAGGTAGTCGCGCATCAACGCCTGGGCTCCGGCCCACAGGGGATGATAGCAGCACGCGCCCATGCGCGCACAGTCACCATCGGGGGCGGTGCAGTCGTTCATAACCATAGGGCCCTGAACGGCCTCGACGACCTGGCGGATAGTGACGTCGTCCGGACTGACCTTGAGACGCATGCCACCGTGGACGCCACGCAGGCTCTCCACAATACCGGCCTGGACCAAACCATGCTGAATCGAACGGGCAAACGAATACGGGACATTGACCTCTTCGGCAGCGGTGCGAACAGAAAGCAAACGCTCCGGATCCTCAGCAAGCATCGCCAGCATACGAAGGGCGTAATCAGTCTTCCTCGATATGTCCATTTTTCCCCTTTCAAGGAATACGAACAGCTCGAACGAGCTCCGGGGCCGAGCTTGTGTCGAGACGCTAAATGACCGCCAGGACATCCAAATGGTAAATCGGATATCCCCTGAGTGCCGCGCTTGGAGCGAAATGCATCAGATGCGGCCTACAGTGCAATTTAGTGTAACCTAACCCCCTGCCTCGTAAAACAGGTGTTGCGCAACAAAGCTGTTGTTCAGACAAATATACTTATTAGATTTTACTTGCGTTCCCGAAGGCGCGGGGATTCTGGGCGAAGATGCACCAGGGCGATCGTTCTATCGAAACAAAGTGCATCAAACGCAAAAAGCCACGTCCGAAGACGTGGCTTTAATTGCGTTGGCGGGAAGTACGGGGCTCGAACCCGCGACCTCCGACGTGACAGGCCGGCGCTCTAACCAAACTGAGCTAACTCCCCAGGCAGACGTTCGCGTTTGTTTCCGCTCGCGTGCGCTGCGGGGATTAGTATACACAGAAGTCTGTCTGGCGCGCAACAACTTTTTTGAAAAAATTTTTCAGGGCCATCCGGGAGGGTCTCCGGGGCTGAGGGCGGGGGTTAAGTTTGCTGCTCTACAGTCCTGCGCAAGACGGAAAGCACATTAAGTGCTTTCCTTTGC